>NZ_JBHWAQ010000017.1:0-173737 GCF_042743475.1 Streptomyces sp. NPDC059534 | reverse complement strand
CGTCGTGGTGGGCCCGTATAGTTTTAAACCCCCGCGGGGCCGGGCCACCGCGGGGCCCGCGGGCCCCCCCCCGCCCGCCCCCCGGGCTTCGCCCTACGGCTTCTCGGCCGCGTGCAGCGCGGCCACCTCCTCGGAGGAAAGCGCCTTGTCGAAGGCGTGCACCCGGTCGACCGAGCCCTTCCAGAAGTCGACGTTCCCGCCGCCCCACTTGGCGCGACCGACCGCGAACGGACCGGTGCTCACATCCGCCGGCCCCGGGGCCGCCGTGGCGACCAGGGCGCCGTCGACGTACAGCCGGATCTCGTTCCTCGCGGCGTCCCGTACGCCCACCAGGTGGTACCAGCGCCCGAGTTCGGGCGTCGTCGCGTAGCGGGCACGGTTGCCGCCGGGGGTGCTGAAGGCGAAGGCGCCCTGGCCGTACTGGAGGTAGAAGGGGTTCTCCTGGCGCCGGCCGTCCTGGCTGACCACCGTCGCGTAGTTCCCCGGCAGGGAGTCAAGCGTCGCCCACGCCGACACGGAGTAGCTCGTGGTGGTGTCCACGACGGGCCCGTCGGTCTGGGCGAAGTGGCCCTGCCCGTCGAACGTCAGCGCGCCGCCCCCGACTCCGGTGGTCCAGCCGGTCCCCTCGTTGAGGACGAGTGTCCGGCCGTTGGGTCCGGAGTCGCGGGACGTCGTACCGGAGCCCTCGTCGAACGACCAGGAGGCACCGCCCTTGAGCGGGCCGCGCTGCCCGGCCGCCGCGCCGGCGGCGATGACCTTCAGGTTGATCTCGCGGACCCGGTCGGGGTCGACCTTGATCTCCCGACGGTCGTACGTGTAGAGGCCGTTGAGCTCGTTCTCCAGATCGGAGATCTGGGTGTAGACGGAGCCGGACAGCTCCGCGCCCGCCGCTTCGAGGTAGAACCGCTCGGTGTTCTCCACGTACCTGCGGGTCAGCGCCTCCTTGTCGGCCACCCCGCTGTAGATCACCGTCGGGGCGCCCGGCCACATGTGGCCCGGGACGCGCAGGGTGAATCCGCCGTGCTCGCCGTCCAGCGCCGCCCGGCGGTCCGGGTAGGCGGGGTCGGTGTTGTCGTAGTCGTGGTGGTCGACGATGTCGCCCTTGCCGGAGTCGCCCTTGGAGTTGCAGCAGTTGACCCCGCTGTGGGCGTTGACGATGCGGGACGGGTCGGCCGCCTTCACCGACTCGGCGATCCGGCCGGTCTCCTCGCGGTTCCACTCGCCCCAGCCCTCGTTGAACACCGTCCAGCCGATGACCGACGGGGAGTCGTGGTGCCGGCGCATCATCTCGCGGCCCTGGTCCACGAACGCCTGGCGGCCGGCGTCGTCCTTGAGGTCACCCGAGACGAAGTCCTGCCAGACCAGCAGCCCCAGCCGGTCCGCGTGGTAGAACCAGCGGTCCGACTCCACCTTGATGTGCTTGCGCACGGCGTTGAAGCCGAGCTTCTTGTGCGCTTCCAGGTCGAAGGCGAGCGCCTTGTCGCTGGGCTGGGTGTACAGGCCGTCCGGCCAGAAGCCCTGGTCCAGCGTGGCCAGCGAGAAGATCGGCTTCCCGTTGAGGACCAGCTTCCGGAAACCGCCGACCTTCTCGACCGCGATCTCCCGCATGCCGAAGTAGCCGTCGACGCGGTCGGTCGACCCGCCGTCCGTCAGCCGCACCTCCAGGAGTCGACGCGCGGCGCCCACCCGGCCGCTCCGGCGGGGCGGCGGAAGACGGATGCCGGGGACTGACCCGCCGCGGGCAGCCCGCCCCCGAGCCGCGGCATCCGGGGCGCGGGCAGCCCCCGAGTCACGGCACCCGCGCATGCCTCGCGCCGAGCCCCTTCCCTGCCGCCGCCCCACACGTGACAAGGACGCCCATGCCCCGACCCACCGTCCGCAGCCGCCCGTTCGGCACCACCCCGGCAGGGGAGGAGGTCGCCTTGTGGCGACTCGAATCCCCCTCCGGCGCCTACGCGGAGATCCTCACGTACGGCGGCATCCTGCACTCCCTCGGTGTCCCCGACGCCACCGGCCGCACCGCGAACATGGTCCTGTCACTGCCCTCGCTCGACCAGTACGCGGAGAAGAGCCCGTACCTCGGAGCGCTCATCGGCCGCTACGCCAACCGCATCGCGCACGGGCGCTTCACGCTCGACGGCACGCACCACGAGATACCGGTCAACGACCGCGGTCACGCCCTTCACGGCGGCCCCGAGGGCTTCGACGCCAGGGTGTGGGAGGCGACACCGCACACCGACGACGACACGGCTGCGCTCCGGCTGCGCCTGCACAGCCCCGACGGCGACATGGGGTTCCCCGGAACACTCGACGTCACGGCCACCTACTCGCTGGACGCCCACGGCGCCCTCGCCCTCGACTGCACCGCCACCACCGACCGCCCCACCGTCGTCAGCCTCAGCAACCACGCCTACTTCAACCTGGCGGCGGACGGCGGGGACGTCCTCGACCACACACTCCAGGTCCAGGGCGACGCATACCTGCCGGTCGACCCGGCAGGCATCCCCCTCGGCCCGGCCGCAGCCGTGACGGGCACCCCCTTCGACCTCACCGCGCCCCGCCGCCTGCGCGTCGGCGTCCTGGCGGACGACGACCAGATCCGCGCCGCCGGCGGGTACGACCACTGCTGGGTGCTCGCCGACCGCGAGTCCGACGTGCCGCGTCGGGCGGCCCGCCTCGCCTCCCCGGACGGCGGCAGGGTGATGGAGGTATGGACGACAGCCCCCGGCCTCCAGGTCTACACGGCCAACCAGCTCGACGGCACCCTCACCGACCCGGCCGGCCGCCCCCTGGGCCGCCACGGCGCGGTGTGCCTGGAGACACAGCACCTCCCCGACGCCCCCAACCGCCCCGAGTACCCGAGTCCGGTACTGCGCCCCGGCGCGACCGGTCGCCGCCGCACGGAGTTCCGGTTCCCCGGCCGGCGGTCCCGGACGCCGCGCCCTGACGAACGCCCACCGCCGGCGGGTTCCCTCAGCCGCCCGAGGACACCTCGACGGCCGTCGGCCGCCCCAGGTACCAGACGGGCCCCGGGTCGGGCACGGCCAAGGGCCGGAAACCCAGCCGGTCGTAGAACGCCCGGGCCGCCGTGTTCGCGCGCACCATGCACAGGTGCACGGCGGGAACACCGGTCTCGTGCAGCGCCGTCAGCAGCGCGTGCATCAACGTACGGCCGTAGCCCCGGCCCTGCCACGCGGGCAGCAGATCGATGTGCAGATGCGCGGGGTACGCGGCAAGCTCGTCGAAGACCATGCGCTCGGGAGCGTGCAGCAGCCCCGCCATCATGTCCGCCGCGGTCCCGGCGGCCTCACCGGGCGCGGGGAACCGCTCCGCGACCAGTGGCAGCCACTCGGCGCGGAACCGCACCGCGAACCGGGCCGTGTCGGGCACGCCGAGCACGTACCCGACGGCGCGACCCGTCCCGTCGTCCAGGACGAACGCGAACTCCGGCTCCAACTCCACGTACGGGTAGGCGAAGATCGTCGGCATCAACTCCGGATCGGGGTACATCCCGGAGGAGTCCTCGCCCTCATGGGCCGTCCTCACACAGATCTCGGCGAGCTCGGCACGGTCGGAACCCCGGTAGCGGCGAACGAACGGTTCTGTCTGCATGTCCGGGGACGATCCCACGGTGGGAGCGCTCCCGCACTCCCTTTTCACTGTCGGTCCGGGACATCGGCGGCGCGACCGCACGGTCGGGAACCAAGCCGTGGATGCGCGTGTCCGGTACTGGCAGGGGGGTCGACCGCGCGTCTGCGCGGTCGGTGGCCGCCGGGTACGGCCGGGGGGACTGCGCCGAGGGCTGGGGGAGAGCGGTGGAGTGGTGGCTGACCGACAGCGAGGGGATCGTGGCCTGCTGGCTACTGGTCTTCGTGGTGGGCAACGGACTGCGCGGGATGTACTGCTGGTTCCGTGACAAGGACGAGCGGCGGAGGGTCGAGGAGCTGATCGCCGGGGATCTCCACCCGGTACGGGCCTCGTTCCTGCTCGGGGGAGTGGCGGAAGCGGCGGAGACCGCGGTCTGCATGCTCGTCGACGACGGTGTGGTGAAGGTGTCCGCCACCGGCGAGCTGCGGCCCACCCACCGTGGCAGGAAGCAGACCGATCGGGCCCTGCGTGCCCTGGCGGGAGCGATTCGCACCACGCCGCGGGACGCGCCGACCACGTTGTACGAGATCCCGGCAGAGGCTCGCTTCATCCGGTTCAGGGAACTCGTCGAGCGCGAGTCGCCCCCGGTGCGCCTGACCGCGTCGGGGAGAAGCCAGACCCTCATGCTCGCGGCCTCGATGGTGACGGCGCTCGCGATGGGCGTCCATGCCGGCGTGACCGAGGCGCCGATGCCCTTCGTACCCGAGGCCGACAGGTTGGTCTGGTTCTATGTCTGCGTGGCGGCCTGGATGGTGCAGTGGGGACCGGCATGCCTGTGGCCATCCGAGAGACGGCGCCGCTGGAAGGCCCTCGACACGTACTGCGGGGACGAGACGGAGAGCGCACGTGCGGCGCTGCCCGACCACACCCGAAAGGCGATCGCCCGCACGAAGGAGCGGCCGAAGCCGCCCCCTCCGCCCCCGCGGCCTATCCGCAACCACACCCGGAGCGGGGGCGGTTCATGGGTCGACAGCGTGGACGTGGACTCCTGTAGCAGCAACTGCGGCAGCTGCGGGGGCTGCGGCGGAGACTGATCGGCTCCGCGCAGTCAACCCTGGCTCCTCGTAACCGAGTTAGCCCCCGTGCCGGCACGCGCCTCGGCAGGCTCAGCCGTCGACGAAGGTCAGGCTGGTCGCGTCGTGGCGTGTGCCCGCGATCTGCCCGGGCGGGGCCGCGGCCTCGATGGCCGCGAGGTCCTCGGCGGACAGGTCGACGGCGAGGGCCGCGAGGTTCTCCTCCAGGTACCGCTGCCGCCGGGTGCCCGGGATCGGCACCACGTCCTCGCCGCGGCGCTGCACCCAGGCCAGGGCCAGCTGACCGGCGGTGACTCCCTTCGCCTCGGCGAGTTCCCTCAGCTTCGCGACGATCGACAGGTTTCGTTCGAGGTTGCCGTCGGCGAAACGCGGCTGGCTACGCCGCACATCGCCCTCGGCCAGCCCTTCCACCGAGCTGTACTGGCCGGTGAGGAAGCCGCGTCCGAGCGGCGAGAAAGGCACCAGACCGATGCCGAGCTCACGGCAGACCGGAGCGATCTCCGCCTCGAGGTCCCGTGTCCACAGCGACCACTCGCTCTGCAGCGCGGCGATCGGGTGCACCGCGTGGGCCCGGCGGAGGGTGCGCGGGCCGGCCTCGGAAAGCCCGAGGTGGCGGACCATTCCGGCCTGCACCAGCTCGGCCATCGCGCCGACGGTCTCCTCGATCGGCACCAGCGGATCGACCCGGTGCTGGTAGTAGAGATCGATGTGGTCGACCCCGAGCCGGCGCAGCGACGCCTCGCATGCCTGCCGGACGTAGGCGGCGTCCCCGCGGATCCTGGTCGGCTCGCCCAGGCGGTTGGCGAAGCCGAACTTCGTGGCCAGCACCACCTCGTCGCGACGCCCGGCGACGGCCCGCCCGATCAACTCCTCGTTGTGCCCGGCACCGTAGAAGTCGGCGGTGTCCAGAAGGGTCACCCCGAGGTCGAGAGCACGGTGCAGGGTCGCGACGGACTGCGCGTCGTCCGAGGCGCCGTAGCCATGGCTCATACCCATGCACCCCAGCCCCTGCGCGGAGACCTCCAAGCTGCCCAGGTACCGGGTGGGAACGTCGGTCATGCCGCTGCCTCCTGCGTTCGGAATCATCGCTCTGGACGCTAGGTGTTGAAGTGCACTCCAAGTCAAACCACTTCTCCTCCCCTCCGGGGTGCGGGAGCCGGTATCAGCCTCCGAAACGGACATGAACACGGCAGCGTCCGGCAGCCCCCGGCAGGAGCCCGGCCGAGCCCTGCCCCGGCCGCCTGCCCCGGCCGCCTGACCCGGTACGTCGGACTCCAGTGCCGCGCCGCCTTCGCACACCTTCTCCGCGGCCTGGCCTACGGCACCGGCCTCAGCGTCGCGGGCACCCTCGCATACGTCATACGCCAGCTGTGGTGACACGACCCGTGGGCGGGGCGGGCGCGACCCCGCCCCGCCCGCGGGCCACGGTGCCGGGTGATGCCCGGCCCCTCGGGCCGTCCGGGGATGTCAGGACACCAGGCCGGCACCCTCCAGCTCGGTCAGCCGCACGGTGTACAGACCTCCACGTTCGGCCTTCACCTCCGTCACCTTCAGCTGCGTACCCGGCGCCAGGATGTACTCCTCCTCACCTGTGAAGGCGGAGAACCGCCGGATTCCCACCGCACGCGCGGGCGTGACCTCGAAGAGCGTCCGCCGGCCGCGCCCGCCGAGGAACGCGCGGGCCACGCCCAGCTCGGACGTGCACGACGACACGCCCCACCACGTCACCGTTCGCCCCAGCGGGTACTGGGACCGCAGATCCAGTGCCACGCCACAGCGGTCGCGTCTGCGCGGGCAGCGCCTCCATCGCCGAGAACAGCAGCCGCAGGTACGGCAGGTACGGGACCACGCGCTCGCGGTCCGACGAGCGCAGCACGGCGTTGATCTCGCGGTAGAAGCCGGATTCGCACGTGTACAGGTAGAGGGCCGAGATCGCGTCGGCCGACAGGTCGCTCATGGCCTCCCCGGACGGGGCCACCACGGACGCCGCCTCCGCGGCCTTCGTCTCGCCGAACCGGCTCGACAGATCGATGTGCCGGTCAAGGTGTGCGAGTACCCGTGAGACCGGCTCGACGGCCTTCCGAAAGTCCATCAGCGGCGTGTCGAACACCCCGGTGACGGGTGGCAGGACGAGGCCCTCGTCCTTGACGCTGGTGAGCCGCTCCAGATACAGCTGATGCAGCTCCATCGTGGACGCGATGAACGCACCCATCCGCTGCGCGACACCACCGTCCCCCGGCCCGCCGGGCCCGCCCGTCCCCTGGTCCCAGCCCTTCCGCGGCAGCCAGTCGACCGGCTCGGCCCCCACCGCCGCCAGGGCGTCGTTCACCTGGGCGAAGTGGTCGCCCTCGCAGAACAGATCGCCCTGTGCGGCAGGATTGGCGTGGTCCAGGTGACGGACCTGTACCCCCGGGTACTTCTTCTCCAGCCGCTGGACGACCCTCTTCAGACTCCGGGCGTGCGCACCCCACCAGGCGAACACCACCCCCCGGTCGTCCTCCTCCGCCGCGTCCTGCTTCGCCCGGAGGATCTCCTCGACGATCTGCTCGGCCACGGGGCGCCAGAACGACGTGTGCCGATCGGTCGCCATCGCCCCGTCGGCGCTCGCCGTGAGGGACGCGTTCAGCAGCAGCACACCCTGGGTCAGCATCGCCTGGAACCACTCGGGCGGCTGAACCGTGTCCTCCTTCTTCAGCAGGGCGCGGACGTCGGCGATCGGGGTCTTCTTGACGATGCCGTACTTCCACATCGCGGCCGCCTTGATGAGGCAGCGAATGCTGACGACCCGGCCGAACTGGCTGTCCTTCCAGTCGTTGAAGGTGTTGTCGAACATCGCGATGCCGGTCGCGCTCTCCGCCCGCGGATACGGGTTCTGTCCGAAGACGACCACCTTCCACTTCTCCGGCGGATGCGGCTTCAGCGCCTGGAACGTCAACTCGCGCACCGGCACGACCTCCGGGCTGCGCTTGGGGCCGATGAAGTCGGCGGCTCCCGGCTGCCCCTCGATCACCGGTCCGAGCAGCGGCAGCCACGGCTCGCCGCCACCGGTGAACAGGTCGGCCAGTCCCAGCGGGTCTCCGGCCGGGAAACCGGCATCGCCCGAGGCCGTCACGTCGACATCACTCACGAGGGTGGAACTCCCGGTACTCGGACCGGACGCCTCCTGAGGCGTCCCGGCATGCTGAACGTCTGCGACAGGAGCGTCGCCGGTGTCCACGCCCTGGGCGGCACCGGCCTGCGAGGTCGTCGGGTCAGTGGCGAAAGGAAGGACGCTGCGGCACGTTGATCCGGACCCGCCGTGCGGACCCCGCTCCCTCGATGTCCTCGAGCTGCCCCAGTACCGCGGCCCGCAACTCGTCGTAGTCCGCGAAACCGTGGTCGTGGAAGAGGGTGTAGCCCGTCCACATCAGGTTGGCGCACACCTTCGCGGGCACCTGCCCGGTCTGCGCGCCCATCCCGACGAGGGCCACCGACCGGATGCTGCCCGGCTTCGCCCGGTTCTGCAGGTGCACCGCCTGGAAGGCGGCCGCGCAGGCCAGCGCCACGTTCATCGTGTCGCTGACGTTCTGCGACGACTGGCGCATGGTGGGCGTCGAGATCAGGTACCGGGGTACGTCCGCCCCGGAAGCGACGCACACCGCGCTGCCCACCGGCAGCCGTCCGCCGAACCGGTCGCGGATCGCCCGCTGCACCCGCACCTGGATGCCCGCACCGAGGTAGCGCTTGACGACGGCGTCGACCCCACCGTCCATCCGGCCCCGCTCGTTGGTGGGGGACACCCAGGCGTCGGCGTTCACCTCAAGAAGGGAGCCCCGCCGGATCTCGACCTCCGGCGTGTCCGCGAACGCGGACCGCCAGGCCGTCACCACCTCTTCGTTGACGTCGACCAGCACCACGCTCAACGCATGCCTGACACCCACGAATTCACCCCTCTCACCCCGTGATCTCGAACAATCCCGAAGCTATCGCGCGCCACTGACAACGCCCTTCGACCGATCGCCCTCGTGCCGGGCCAGGTCCTGGACCAGTGCCGCCCGCTCGGTGGTCCGCGCCGAAACCGGGTGGGGGTGCGCGTGCGTGTTTCCCTGTGACGTGATCGCTCCGGAAAGGGAAACACCGTGTCCTTCACAGGTTTCGACCCGTCCCGTCGCACCGTCCTCGGTGCCGGCGCCGCGCTCGCCGTGGCGTTACCCCTCGGCGGCATCGCGGACGCCGCCACGCCCGGTGGGGAGGGACTCGCCGGGCGGCTACGGAAGCTCGAACGGCGGCACTCCGCGCGGCTGGGCGTGTTCGCCCACGACGTGCGCACCGGGCGCTCCGTGGCGTACCGCGCCGATGAGCGGTTCCCGATGTGCTCGGTCTTCAAGACCCTCGCTGTCGCCGCGGTGCTGCGCGACCTCGATCACGACGGCACGTTCCTGGTGCGGCGCATCCGGTACACGGCGGCCGAAGTCCGGCGTTCGGGCTACTCCCCGAGGACGGAGCTGCCCGAGAACCTCGCCCGTGGCATGACCGTGGCCGAGCTCTGCGACGCCACCCTCCGCTACAGCGACAACACCGCCGCGAACCTGCTGCTGCGGGAGCTGGGCGGTCCGACCGCCGTCACCCGATTCGCCCGGTCGATCGGCGACCGTGTGACGCGGCTGGACCGCTGGGAGCCGGAGCTCAACTCGGCCGAGCCATGGCGTGAGACCGACACCACCACACCCCGCGCCATCGGACGGACCTACGGCCGCCTTCTCCTCGGAGACGTGCTCCCGCGTGACGACCGGGAGCGGCTCACCCGATGGATGCTCGGCAACACGACCAGCGGCGAGCGGTTTCGCAAGGGGCTGCCCGCCGACTGGGTCCTGGCCGACAAGACCGGTGGCGGCCGGTACGGCGGCAACAACGACGCCGGCGTCACCTGGCCGCCGAACGGGGGCCCGATCGTGCTCACCGTGATGACCACACGGTTCACCGAGGACGCCGCCCCCGTCGATCCCCTGGTCGCGAAAGCGGCCGCCCTGGTGGCGGCCGAGCTCGGCTGAGTCGTCGGCTCGGTTCCGCGGGCCGCCTCCCGTTGCGCCCTGGCCCGATACCGGGCCAGGGCGCGGTCAGGGGTGGTCGAGGTCGAGGGACCAGGTCTGACCGACGAGGTCGTGGCCGAAGGTGTGCTGCGGCTCCTCGTCGACGAGCATGACGCAGCCCGCGCGTTCGCCGTCGACATCGCCGATCCACGCCGCCTCCCTGGGAGCCGGGCGCCTGGCCGCGTACTCGGCGACGATCTCGGAGACCAGCGCCTCGAAGTCCGTGTTCCAGCCGAACTGTTCGCTGTACAGCTCGCCATGGGCCATCACCATCCATCCCAGGTCGCCCGAGCGGTCGGCGCGGCGAATCAGGATCTGCCGGTGGCCGGCCTCGTGATGTTCCTCTTCGACAACAAGGACGGACTCCTGCGGGCGCTCCTCGAACGAGCACGCGCCGACGAACTGGAACTTCCGGCCCGCCTGCGCCTGGCCGACCTCGTCGGCCTGGCCGACACGGTCGAGCAGGTGTGGAGCTGGCTCGCGGCGGCCGAACACCGACCACTGCTGCGGCTGTGGGCCGAGGCGTACACCCGCTCCCTCGTCGAGCCGGACGGGCCCTGGGCCGGATTCGGCAGGGCCACCGTGGAAGACTGGCTCGACGTCCTGGCGGCCTGCCAGCCCGAGCCGGAACGAGACGTTCCGGACGGCGTCCTCCGCCGCACCGCGGCACTGGCCGTCCTGCGAGGCGCCCTGCTCGACCTCCTCGCCACCGACGACGAGCAACGACTCACCGCCGCCGTCCACCACCAGCTCGCGCTCCTGCGGTCCGGCGACCACCCCGACGTCTGACGGCCATACCGGCTACCGATCCGCTCCGCCTGGCGCCGCCCGGGCGAACAACGTCCGCTTCCCCCGGCCGACGCCATCGCCGTGGCACCGGCCACGTTCAACACCGTCAACAAGTGGGCCGCGGGCATCGCCGACACCCTCGCCCTGGGCATCCTCTGCGAGGCGTACGGGCTCGGAATCCCGACGGCCGTACTCCCTGCGTGAACGAGGCCATGGCTGCCCACCCGGCCTACGGCCGCAGCCTGGACCAACTGCGGGACATCGGCGTCCTGGTCGGGTCGCACACGCCGCACCGACCCAAGAGCGAGGCGGGAGCGGACGGCTTTCGCTGGCAAGAGGCACTGGAACTGCTGGACATCGGAACCGGCGGCCGCCCCGGCACCTGAACGGGGTGTACGGAGTGGTCTCTCGTTCTCGGCGGGGTGGGTCACATGTCCGGTAGGAGAAGCCAGACTTCGGAGAAGGCGAGGGCGTGCTCGTGGGTCACCGCCCCGCAGGGGCAGCCCAGAGACATGAGGCGCCAGTCGCAGGTGACCGTCCAGGGGCCGGCCTCACCCCCGCACGCCGGGCAGCGGAAGGTCTCGGCCGTCCACACCCCGGCAGTCGGTCGGCCGTGACGACGGAAGCGGCCCGCGTGGCGGATCTGCCAGGGCTCGACCGGGGGAGTGAGCGGGACGGTTCCGGGCGGGCTCGCCGAAGCCAGCACGGTGAACAGCGCGGTCAGATCGGGAAGCAGCTCCTCGCCCGCGTCCGTCGGTGCCACGGCCGGGCCGCCTGCCGTTCCCGCCGGGGTCCCGTACCTCGGGGCAGCCGCCGCGCGCGGTGGGTTCGGGACGGCGTGCCAGGGCAGGAAGGCGCGTGCGACGGCCGCCAGGAGGGCGGCCGCGGGCGGACTGACGGCGCCTGCGTCGAGGTGGTGGAGGGCGGTGCGCAGGAGGCGTTGGAGCCGCCGGTCCCGGTCCGTGGCCGCCGCCAGGGCGGTCGCCGACCGCCGGACCGGGAGCGGGGCCACGAGGCGGTCCAGGACGGCCGTCGCGGCGTCTACGTCCGCGATGGCCGGGCGCCACTCCCCGGCGGCCAGCAGCTGCCGCGCTCGCCCGGCCTCGCGGGCCAGGGCGCGCGTCGACAGCGTTCGCGGGCCGGACGCTGTCCCATGAGTCTCGTGCCCGCTCGTCATACCCCGTACCCCCTCTTCCCCGGCCCTCGTTCCTCTGGCCTTCGCGACAGCTTCGCGCGCCCGCCGCCAGCACCGGCGGCTATCCCATCACACGCGCGGACGCGGTCCAGGGGAGGTCCAGGGGTCGCGACCGACCGCGTGGGCCGCTGCGATCACCGGACCGGCCGGCCAAGACGCTGCCTGGCGTGCTGCCCGGCACGCGACCTCTGGCCGCGTCGATCGACACGGCCGTCGCCCTTGGCCCGCCGGGTGACGGCCCCAGCCGGTGAGGACGAGCATCAGGGTCTTGCCGCGTCGCGGACCGTAGGCGAACGCGACCCTGAGCAGGGCCTTGTCCCGGAAGGCCGCCATCCGGTCCCGGGCCGTGTCCGGGTGCGGCGCCGTGTGGGTCGGGCTTGAATCAGGGGGCGCCCCTGCCCGTTTTCGGGGTTGTCCCGGAGGCCCCGGATGGGCCCGCCGTCCTAGCGTGCAGGTATGTCAACCTCACGACGCCTCAAGGCTTTAGCAGCATGCGTGGCGGTGCTCGCCGCCACCGCGACGACCACCGCGACCGCCGCGGCGAAGGCCCCGGACCCCTTGGCCCGCTTCCACAGTCAGCACGTCGACTGGCACGTCTGCGCCCTCGGCGCCGAGGACGAACTCGGCCGGGCGCTGGACGTCGCCGGCGCCGACTGCGCCGACATCACCGTCCCGCTGGACTACTCCGACCCTGGCGGGCGCACCGTCTCCGTCGCCATATCGCGCCTCAAGGCCACCGACACGGCCCACCGCGTCGGCGCGCTGCTGCTCAACGACGGAGGACCGGCCGGCGCCAGCCTCCACATGCCACTGACGAAGTCGGCCGTCATGGGAGAGGTCGCCGACCGCTACGACCTGATCGGGATGGACCCCCGCTTCGTCGGCCGGAGCACCCCGCTGGACTGCGGCTGGGACCTGGGCTCCGCCCTCGTCCGCTCCGCGGGCGTCGACCGCGCGGCCTACCGCGAGGAGGTCGCCGTCGCACGCGAGCTGGCCGTGCGATGCAAGCGCGCCCACGGCGACGTGCTGCCGTACGTCACCACCCGCAACACCGCACGGGACATGGACGTCATCCGCGCAGCCCTCGGCGAGAAGGCCCTCTCCTACCTGGGCTACTCCTACGGCAGCTACCTCGGCGAGGTCTACACACAGCTCTTCTCCGGCCGCACCGACCGCATGGTGCTGGACGGCGTCAACTCCCCGGAGCACTACAGCCAGACCCTGCTGCGCGGTGCCGAGGCGGCCAACGAGGAAGCCCTGCGCGCGTGGGCCGCGTGGGCCGCCGCACGCCACGGCACCTACGGGCTCGGCGCCACGCGTGGCAAGGTCCTGGCGACGGTGCGGCACATACTCGACGCCGCCGCACAGAAGCCGCTGCGGATCGGCGGGACGTACCAGCTGGACGAGCGCCTGCTCCCCGCACTGTTCATCGGCGGCCTCGGCAGCGACCTCGACGAGCGGCGCGCCGCCCTGGCGGAGACCGTACGCCTCCTGGCCAAGGCTGCGGACCGGAAGCCGGTCGAGCCGTCCGAAGCGCTCGCCGGACAGCTGGAGTTCCTGCTGACCGGCGCGGGCTCGGCCCCCTCCAGTCAGATGACCGCGATCATCTGTGGCGACGTGGCCGAGCGGCGCGGCATAGGCAGCTACTGGCGTGCGGTCGAGGAATCCCGCGAGCGCTTCCCCCTCGCCGGACCGCTGGCCAACAACATCACCCCCTGCGAGTTCTGGGACCGGCCCACCGAACCGCCGACCGTGATCGACAACGACGTCCCCGCCCTCCTCGTCAACGCCACCGGCGATCCCCGCACGCTCTACGCCGGCGCCCAAGGCATGCGCGAACTGTGGCCGAGCGCCCGGCTGCTCACCGTGGAGGGCGCCCGCCAGCACGGCCTGTACGGCGAGTACGGCAACTCCTGCGTCGACGAGCGCGTCAACGCCTACCTGAGTACGGGACGACTGCCCGCGGACGACCTGACCTGCGAGGCGTAGCCCTGCCGGCGGTCCCGGTGACGAGGACGTGCGGACGTCACCGGGATCCGCCGCGTGCCGGCCGCGGGTCGGAGAGCCAGTCGGGGTCGCAGAGCAGGAGACCGTCGTCGGAGGCAAGGGGGAGCGTAGAGCCGGTCAGAGCCGCGTCGGCGAGCTGGGACGGGAGGTCCGCGCAGGGCAGTTCGAAGAAGGACGTCGGAGCGCTGGGGAGAGGGGGGCGGGAGGCGGGGGCCGTACGCAGGGCGTCGAGGGTCAGAAGGCGATCCGCCTCCCTGACCGCCTCGTCGGTGAACACGCCGAAGATCCGTACGGGTTCGCCGAGGTTCTCCCAGCCGACGACGTCCAGCAGTCGAGGCGCGGCCTGGAGAGCGGGTGTCTCGTCGGCCCGCGGACGCAGGGCGATCAACCGGTGGGGCCCGTGGGGAAAGGCGACCAGGATTCGGCATCGCCCGCACACCGCGTCGAGAAGCCGGAGGGCCTTCTCGGAGCCGTTCTTGATCATGGAGCGTGCACTCGCCGGCCCTTCGGCCGCGCCGCCGGAGACGAGGGCGTGCACCAGTGGGGGTTCGAGGAGACGGAGGGCCAGGTGGCGGTCGAGAACGACGGTGCCCGGGTCGGCGCTCGTGTCGTCCTCGGCGCGGTCGGGCAGCCGGCCGATCACCAGGCGCGCCCGGGCGCTGTAGTCCGCGGAGCGGCGCAGGAAGTCGTCGCGCAGCGAACCGGTGCTCGCGGGGTCGGTCAGGAAGCCGTCCGCGAGGCAGCGCAACGTCCGGCCGTCCTCGCCCCGGAGGGGTTCGGGACCACGGGCGTTGTCGAAGAGCGAGTCGACATAGGACTGGAGAACGCGGTACGCACCGAGCCATACGTCCAGGGGCCAGGAGTCGTCCTTGCGGTTGAAGCTCTCGATGCCCGAAAGCACGCCACGGTAGAGGGTGTTGAGGTCGCTGGTCCATATCTGAAGGTCGTCCGAGAGGACATGCGGACGCAGCGTGGGAGGCAGTACGGGCAGGCGTCGGACGAGGACCGCGTCGGGGGAGGGGGTGGCCGCGCCGGTGGCGGCCGCCCGGTCCAGGAGGAACCGCACCGCAGTCCCGCCCGTCACCGCGGTGGCCGCCCCTGGGCCGAACAGGGAGCCCCGGCCCTCGGGGCCGAGCAGCTGTCCCCTGCGCAGCGTCGTGGGACCGGGATCGGTGACGAGCAGGAGGTCGCAGTGGGCTGTCTGCCGCAGCTCCTGCTCGGTGACGCGCAGGGCGCGGGCGAGCCGGGCGCCGGCCTCGCCGCTGAGGTACCAGGGGTGGAGCACCGGCGACGGAAGCTCGATGTGGCCGAAGCGGCGCTCCCGCTCCCGGGGCGAGACCAGCGTGCGCCCGCACCGGCCGCACGGCCGGCCCACGTCCCGGGGTCGATGGCGTTCCCCGCAGGCGCACTCGCCCTCACGGTCGGGCCCGAAGATCTCGGGGCACAGCAGCCCGCCGGCCACCGGCCGCCCGGTGCGTACGTCGAGGAGGGAAGCGTTCACCACCTCGCCGTGCGAGAGGGCCAGCACGTCGGCGTCGGTCATCGGGCGCGGTCGTACGCCGCTCTTGTCGAGGTGCGGCTCGATCCGGGCGCCGCACAGCGTCAGGCCGAGTCGGCGGACGGCATACGACGGCGCGTCGGGCAGGGAGCGCGCCCGGACCTCGGGGGGACGAAGCGGCCCACCGCCCGACTCCAGGGTCGCCCGCAGCTCTCCCCGCCAGTCCGTGCAGTCGCCGCGCGGTCCGTAGAGTTCCATCGCCAGGTGGCGCGCGCCCCGCGCGGCGAGCCACCGGAAGTCCTCGGGCTCGACCAGCTGCGCGCCGTTCCCGTCCGTGCCCCGCCACGGCTGGTTGAGACGCATGGAGTAGTTCCCGGCGGAATGAGCTCCGGTGTCGGGCCCCGCCAGGCCGTGGGCCGCGAGGCGAAGGCGGACGGTCCGGGCCCTCTCGCCCTCGGCAGGGGCCCAAGGGTGGCCGGGAGCGACGACCAGGTCCGGTTCGTCCGCGCTGCCCGCGAAGCGCCGGAGCGCGGGCCCGTCGAGGACACCGCACACGACCGCGCGCGTACCGGAGTCGTCGGCCAGGGTGTCCCCGTGCTGCAGCGGCTGGTCCACGGCGACGATGACGCTGACGTGGGTCTGCGCGTAGTCGACGTGGGCGAGGTGCCGTCCGGGCACGGAGGGGATGGCGTCGGTCACCAGGGCGCCGGTGATCCGCTGCTGGAGGATGCGCCCGGGGAGCCGGCCGGGCATCCTCAGCGAGGTGTCGAGCCGTACCTTGTCTCCGAAAAGGGCGGCCAGCAGGCGTTCCTCGGCGGTGCGTGGTGGCCGGTCGCCCATGGGTGAGGAGACCCCGACGAGGAGTTGCCCGGGTCGTACCGGTCTGCCCGGGGTGGCCAGGCCGCACGGTTCCAGACTCGCCGTGTCCCGGTCGGCCGCGAGGGGCGGACTCGCGGTGAGGACGGCGCCCTCGCGCAGGGTCGATGACACCTGGTGAAGCGCCGGGACGGTGAGCGCGTCGGGATCCGCCAGCCGCTCGTGGACCAGGACGGCGTTGCCGTATAACCGGGGCGAGGCGACCACGGTGACCTG
Organism: Streptomyces sp. NPDC059534; assembly: GCF_042743475.1. NCBI lineage: Bacteria > Bacillati > Actinomycetota > Actinomycetes > Kitasatosporales > Streptomycetaceae > Streptomyces > Streptomyces sp. NPDC059534. The sequence continues at coordinate 157,405 of NZ_JBHWAQ010000017.1, read as the reverse complement.
GGCGGTGACACCGCCGTGGCCCACGAGATCACTGACGCCGAGGTCACGCACGCCCACCCCGCGCAACCGTAGCCAGAATCCGCGTGTGTGGTTCCTGCGGGGAAACCACTCCCCATCCGGCGACTCGCTTACCGTCCGCAGCAGTTCGCGGCTGAACCTGGCGTACGCGCCGCGGTTTCCGAGCAGGGTGCGGCGCAGCGCGGCTTCGAGGAGGGGGCCCAAACGGGTTCGTCCGTCGTAGCGCAGTGTGTCCTGGAGGCCGAGAAAGCGGTCGCCGTCGCGGGGATCGGACCCTTCGCCGTCCCAGAACACGGCGGGCGGGTCGAAGACGATCTCGCCGTCCCGTTCCCGTACGCCGAGAGGGATCGGGACGTTCATCAGCCACAGGCGCCGGGACCGGTTCGTTCCCTCCGGGTCCTCGACCACGAGGTCCAGTGTGAGCGGCACCGTGAAGGTGTGGGCGCTGGCCCCGTCGCGTCGCAGCCGCCACAGGTTCGCCAGGGTGACCCGGGTCCCGCAGTCGGGGCACCGGACGTAGCCGACGGGCCCTCCGCAGGTGGGCCGGACGCAGCGCGCGGTCTCGCCGGTGATCCTGCCGTGCCCGGAAACGGCTCCGCACGGGCAGACATGGTCGTAGCGCCGGGCGATCCCCGTCGACCGGCCGCACGAGCAGCTCCAGTCGCCGAGCTCGTAACCGGTCAGACGCAGGCGGATCCCGTCGGTGGCGGGGGCGCCGTCGGGGAAGAAACGCCGCAGGACCGCGGGCAGTCCGGTGCCGGTCCGCTCGTGCGGGAGCCGGTCCAGCTGGAGGAAGTCGGCGTACTCGTGGCAGTGCTCCTGGGCGAGGGCGCTCTCGGGCGTGCCGGAGGGATGCTGCTCCAGGAGGAGGACCTGCAGGTATCTCAGGAAGTCGGGCTGCCGGGTCAGGAAGTAGCTGCGTGCCACGTGCAGATCGGCGCGCAGCGCGTTGACCCCGAACATGTGCCGGCGCAACTGCCGGAAGCGCTCGTCGAGGACCGTGTCGTGCAGGTCGTCGGCCCGCTCCTCCTCCGCTGCCAGCCGTACGGTGTTCCCGATCGTGTAGGGCGTGGTGCACTGGCGCCAGTTCCGCGCATGGGCGGCCAGAGCGAGGCGGAGCCTTTGGCCGGACACCAGCGCCTGCACGTCGTCACGCAGGGAACGGTCGGATGCCATGGGCTATCCGATCCCGGCGCGGCCCCGGAAGTACTCCCGGAACCGTGCGTGGCAGAAGCTGTACTCCTCACTGCCCCGGCGCGGTGCGAGGCCGGGAGCCGACCGGCGGTGGACGAGCAGGAAGCGGTGGATCTCCCGCAGGATGCTGTCGAAGTTCAACCAGGTGAGCCCCTCGACGAGGCTGCAGAGGTCCATGCCCGAGAGCGTCCCCGCCTCCAGCAGGAACCCCAGGATCTCGACGTGCTCGGCCCGGTGGGCACTGCGGTTGAGCTGCTCCAACTGCTGGTCCAGATAGCTCTCCAGACCGGTGGGAACACGTTCGGCGTTGTCACGGGTGAGCACACCCGAGGCGGCGTCCTCCACCAGGAAGCGCACATAGAACGGGTCGCCGGCCGAGACGCGGTGCAGCCGCGCGACGAAATCCGTGTCCCGCGCCAGGGCGGCCGCCCGGCCTCCCGCCATCCTCAGCAGCTCGACGAGCGCCTGCTCGTCGAGCCCGGCCAGGCGCAGATGCAGGCCCACGTCCGCCGGGGACAGCGCGATGTCGTCGAGACACGAACGGTCGCCCTGTGCCCGGCCCGAGAGGACGAACACCAGCCCCTCCGGCAGCCGCCGCGGCAACAAGGTCCGCAGTTGGTCCGGCGGTTCCAGCTCGTCCACGGCGTCCAGCACGACCACCGTCGGCTCCGGCGGCGTACGCCTCGTCAGGGCGTGGAACTGCCGTTCCAGGCTCTTGAGCCCGCCACCGCGCACATGGGCCGCATCGAGCTGTTCACACAGGCTCTCCAGGACGTCCTCGGGACTGGTCGGGTCGAATCCACCGCCCCTCCGTCGGTATGCCTGACTGATGAAGTGGTAGCGGAACTCGGGGTGTCGGCGCACCAGATCCGCGAGGAGAGAGGTCTTGCCGAAGCCCGACAGCGCCTCCACGAAGACGTAGCCGGTGGCGCGGTCCCGGACGAACTCCATGACCCGGGCGCCCTCGTCCCGGCGCCCCGCGAACAGTCGGGTGTGCTGTTCGATGAGATCGCCGAAGAAGTCCCGTACCGGCGACTCGTACGGCGCCCGCGCGTCCGCCGACCCACCTTCCGTCGACGCACCCTCCGTCGACTCGCCCTCCACCACCTGCCCGTGCAGGCACAGGAGCGGTTCCGGATCCGTACGCAGGGCCTTCGCCAGGGCGATCACGGTGGCCCTGGTCGGGACGCCGGGCCCGTTGAGCGCCTTGCTGACGGTCGTGTGCCCCAGACCCGCCGACCTCTCGACAGCACGCATCGCCATGCCCAGCTCGGCCCGCCGGTCCCGCAGCAGCAGCTTGAGCTCCTCCAGCGGCCCCGCCACTCCACCCCACCCGTCCGCCGTCGCCATGAGTGACCTCGTACAGATTCGTTCGCGCGAACGCCGGTGTACGCCGTCTCCGGCAGGGTCGTGCTCAGACAACACGCCTACGAAGAGCGGAGATTGAAGATGACCATCGCGCTGGTCGCCCCTGCCGTGTACGCCCTCACTCTACTTGTCGCGGTCCTCGCCGCAGCCCTCCTCTCCCTTCTGGCCGCGGTGGGCGCAGGACTCCTCGCCCGCTGGGACGGAGCCTCCCCACCCGGCGCACTGCTCCGCGCGGGTGCGGTCTTCGGCGCCGCCATGACCCTGCTCTGCGGCCTGATCGCGCTGGGCGTGGCCGCGACGACCTGAATCCCGCCGATCCCCGGGCGACCCGGCCGCCGGATGTTCCCCGGACGCCACGCCAGTGACGCAGCCCGACCGTGCCGGCTTGGCCTGCCCTGCGGGCGCCTCGTGCCCCGGATGCGGCAGCGGAGGGAGCGGCAAGCGGGGGGTGGCGGCATGTGGGTGACGAACGCCAGGTCAGCGAGGTGAGGAAGTTCCTCAAGGGACCACTGAAGGGCATCGTTTCTGCACGCGCGCGCCCCCGCGATCCGCTGCCGGGCATTGGAGTGAGACGCCGTTTCTCGTCGTGCCCCGTGGCGTTTGACCGGCCGACGAGCACTTTCTGGCACGTCATTCAGAATTCAGAGATCTTGAGGAGTAGCCATGCGTTCTCTGGCCGCGTCTGTCCTGGCCGTGGGCATCCTGTTCGGCGGCGCCGGTGCCGCGCTCGCCAACGACGGTGTCGGAATCGGGAGTTTCTCCGAGGGCGGCGCCGGCTCCACGTCGCACTGTGCGCTGACCGGGGTTCCGTCGGTGTACGGAACGATCTTCACCGGCTCCTGCTCCGACAGGGCCTGGGAAGTGGGCGCGGAGGCCGCCTGGCTCGGCGCCCACTGACCTGCTGCCGCATCCGGCGACACGTACCGCTGAGAAGGACCCGCGTATCCCGTGCTCGCGCACGGGATACGCCAACGGCCCGCTCTCGTACCTGAGGGCGGGCCCCGTTGCTCATCCGACGCCGAATCGGGAACAGGGCGTCAGTACGGTGTGCCCCTCACCAGGTCTCTGACACGGCCCATGCCTCCACGGATCGGCGCCGCCCTGGCCGGTTTGGCCATCGGCGAGATGCGGGTGATCACGCCGACAGTCTGTTTTCCACCAAAGCGGCGACATTCGGCCAACATCCGGATGATTTCGGTTCCTTGGAACAACCGGGCATCACAGCTTTCCCTCTCACCGCACGGACGCAGCCGGTGCCCGCCACCGCAGCGGTCGGGCGATCGTCCCGTCGCGCAGGGCGGGGCGACCCGCCGGCGGCTCCCCTTTCACAGCACCCGGAGGACGAGGGAACGATGACCACCACGAGCATCAACCGGTTGCGGCGTCCGCTGCTCGCCGGTACCACGGCCGTCGCCGCCCTGGCGGTGGCCGCCGGCTTCATGGCCGCCACGCCGGAGCGGGCGAACGCCGCGACGGGCCCCAAGCTGAGCCTCATCGCCGCGACCGACTCGGTCACGCTTACCTCCTGGAAGGAGGAGCCGGGCGTCTACCTGGACCTGGGCACGTACCTGACGGCGGAGGGAACGCCGCTCGAGCTCAAGGTGACCCGGAAGTCCTACAAGGCCCCGGTGACCATCACCCAGACCGTGTACGAGGGCGGCAAGGCCAAGGCGAAGGCGCTGCCCGTGGGCACCGTGAAGGACTTCTCCGGGCTGCCCGGGTTCGCGGAGATCACCCTCACCGACAAGGACGGCAAGAAGGTCGTCAGCCGGACGGAGAACTTCTGCCCGAACAACGCCAGCGGGCGCGTGAGGCCCGACGCGCCCGCCACCTCGAAGTATCCGGAGAGCTGCCCCACCAACCCCTTCACCCTCGGGTCCGTGTGGGGGGTCGAGAAGGGGTGGGCCGCCAACACCTACGGCGGTGCCTACACCCAGCCGGTGAAGCTCGCCGCCGGCACGTACACGGCCAGGATCGGCATCGCCAAGAAGTACCGGGACCTCCTCGGGATCGCCGACCGGCCCGCGACGGTGAAGGTCACCGTCCAGGAGCGCAGCTGGGACGAGGGCCGCGGCGCCGCGGCCGCCGGCCTGGCCGGCGCCGGTGAGCACGCCGGGCACGGAGGCGCCCACCAGGCCCCGGCCGGTCACGCCGGGCACGGGACGGGCCACGGTCCGACCCCCGCCCAGGTCGCCGCACCGGAGACCAGCGGCGCCGGCCCCACGTACAACGTGGGCCACGGGCCCCTGAAGGCCGCGCCGCCGGCCGTGCCGTGGGCGGTGAAGAAGCAGCAGGCCGCCGGTCGCGCCGACCTGCAGGCCGGCGACACCGCGGGGCAGACCGACGGCTCGCGCCAGGCCCCGGCGCTCGGGCCGCAGTCCAAGCGGCCCACGGGGACTCCGTCCGTCCCCAACGTCCCCAAGCCCGACCTCCGGTCGCTGCCGGCCTACGGCATCACCATCAGCGACGGCGGCCAGAACGTCCCCGGCAAGGACTACCTCGCCTTCAGCGCCAATGTGTGGAACGCCGGCCCGGCCCAGCTCGTCGTGGACGGCTTCCGCTCGCCCGGCAAGGCCAAGATGGACGCCTACCAGTACTTCTACGACGCCCAGGGCAAGCAGGTCGGCTACACCCCGACCGGCACCATGGAGTGGGACCCGCGTCCCGGCCACGTGCACTGGCACTTCACCGACTTCGCCAGCTACCGCCTGCTGAAGGCCGACCAGAAGGAGGCGGTGCGCAGCGGCAAGGAGGCGTTCTGCCTGGCCAACACCGACGCCGTCGACTACACGGTGAAGAACGCCAACTGGCACCCGTACAACACCGACCTCTCCACCGCCTGCGGCCAGGAGAACTCCATCTCCGTCCGCGAGGTGCTGGACGTCGGCTCCGGTGACACCTACACCCAGGACCTGCCGGGCCAGTCGTTCGACATCACGGACCTGCCCAACGGCACCTACTACATCCAGGTGCTGGCCAACCCGGCCAAGCGGCTCAAGGAGACCAACCTCGACAACAACAGCGCCCTGCGCAAGGTCGTCCTGGGCGGCAGCCCCGGCCGACGGACCGTCACCGTCCCGGCGCACGACCTCGTGAACGCCAACTGATCACACACCGTTCACCGACACGTCCTGCCGAGCCTCAGCGGGATCGGCAGGACGTACGGAGTTCCGTGTGAGGCCGAGCCTGCCCTGAGGGGCGGCTCGGCCTCACGCGTGTCGTAGGGGAGACCTGGGCTCTTGTGGTGACGTCACTCGGTAGTTGTGTCGTGGTCGCGTGCGCGGTCAGGACCTGCCGGAGGGGCTCGGAGCCACCGCGGTCGAGTCCCCGAGTCGTCGTCGCCGCCACCAGCGGGCTCGGGTACGCGGGTGGACGGCACGCCCGAGCCGCCGACCGACGAGCACGTATCCGAGGAGCGCACCCGTCGTGTTGAGGAGGACGTCGTCGATGTCGAAGGCCCGTCCCGTGATGAGCGCGCCCTGCGTCAGCTCCACGAGCAGCATGGTGCCCGCCGTGACGAGCACGACCCGGACCACGCCGCGAGCCCTCCCGGACAGCAGCGGCAGCAGGATCCCGAACGGGACGCCGAGAGCCACATTGCCCCCGAGCTGCTTGACGGTCTCCACGAAGCCCGGTTGGCGCAGGTAGGTCTCGATCGAACTGCCCGGCGTCAGATTGCTGTGCGTGAGCGGCACGGACGCCGGCGACGCCTCCAGCGTGAGCCTCGCCAGCACCACGGCGAACGCCACCATGCCCGCGAGCGCCGTCAGCGCGGCCAGCGCCCGTATCACCCGGCCCGGACGGCGACGGGCCGGGGCGGACTGTGTTCCGTCGCGCTTGGCCCGAGACGAGACAGGGGCTCTCGCCGCCTTCCCCGTCGCCTTGCCCGCGGTCCCTGCCGTCTTCTCGGCCGTCTTACCCGTCGTTCCGGCTCGTCTTCGCGAAATCCTCCCACCGATCACGCGCATTCTTCCTCCTCAGGGAGCGCTTGCCGTAGGCCCCGCGTACCCGCGAAGAAGGACCGCAAGCCACCCGGACGGGTCAGGCTCTCGCGTCCGCACCACAGGTCACCGCACCACAGGTCACGGGATCGCGGCTCCGCAAGAGGTCTCGCCTCCGGCCTTCGGGTCCGGCGCGACTGGCAGGTGGTCTCGGCGGGGAAGGCATGCCGCGCGGTGCACGGCAGAGCGTGGACTCTTCTGATCCTCTTCCCTTGCGTACCAAGGGCGTTGGAGGATCCACACATGAATCCGCATGCGACCGATCCGACCGCCGACGCGGCGGCCATGTATCTCACGGCGCTCCAAGGACGGCTGACGGCCGACGGCTGCACGGTGACCTTGCCGGCCTGGAACGACAGCCGGGTGGTGGTCGGCTGCCGTGCCGACCGGAAGGCCCGTTGGTTCGGGACGAAGGCCGAGCTGTTCGTCTTCGCGACCGCCGTTCCGGAGGTCGACGTGACCACCCTGGGGGAGTTCACCGCATGGGCCATGCGGTACGCCAAGAGCCTGCGCGGCGGCATACCAGGCGCCCGCAACGCGGCACTGGTACTCCCCGCCCTCGTGAGCGCGCGGGTCAAGCCGGAGGCGGCCCAGTGGGCCGCCCAGGACGCCCGGATCCTCGACTCGACGCTGATCAGCCGCCCGCTCACCGTCGAGACCGCCCCGAACGCCGTACGGACCACGATGTACCGGGGCCGGGTGGTCTGGGGCGGCATGTTCACGGGCCACGTGCTGGAGAAGGCGGCCCTGTACTTTCCGTGATCCTGGCCGGTGGTCGCCGCGAGCTTGCCTCTGCTGTGGGCCTCAGGGGAGTGGGGTGCCGCGCCTCGCGCGCCCGGATTCTCGGGATGGAACGTGGCGCGGACGGGGAGCTGTAGGTGGCCGAGAGCTGCAGCGGAGCGCAGCCATCGAGGCGTCCGGCGCAAGCGGCGGGGGAGCGAGGCCCGGCCCGACTCCGGCCATGGCCGGCCGGGCAACCTCATCGAGACACCTTCAGGGCGGTAGGGCGAGCCGTCCGCCGGCCCCGACCGGCTGCTGCCCGCGCGTGCCCTCGCGGCCGCGGCGTCCGCCGTGCTCGCGGCCTGGCCGGATCGCGGGGGTCGCGCCCGACCACACGTTGTCGCCCTCGTACTGGCGTACCAGGCGAGCGCGAGCGGTGATCGATATCATCGGTGACACGTGTGTGCGAATGGATGCAAGGGAGGGTGTCGTGCCCTACGACCTCGAAGAACGGCTGGTCATCGGCATCGCCTCCAGTGCCCTGTTCGACCTTGCGGAGGCGGATGTCGTTTTCCGGGACCAGGGGGAAGAGGCGTACCGGGCGTACCAGGAGGCGCATCTGGACGACACCCTCGGAAAAGGGGTCGCCTTCTCCTTCATTCGGCGGCTGTTGTCCCTGAACGACCTGAGCACAGCGGACGACGACCCCCTGGTCGAGGTCATCGTCCTGTCGCGCAACGACCCTGACACCGGGCTTCGGGTCATGCGCTCGATCCAGGAGTACGGGCTGCCCATCACGCGGGCCATCTTCATGCAGGGGCGCTCGCCCTACCGGTTCATGCCCGCGCTGAACATGTCGCTCTTCCTGTCCGCGAACGAGACCGACGTCCGCGAGGCCGTGGCCCTGGGCCTGCCCGCAGGCCACGTCCTGGGCCAGGCCGCCATCGACGAGGACGATGACGCGGACCTGCGGATCGCGTTCGACTTCGACGGCGTCCTCGCCGACGACTCGTCGGAGCAGGTCTACCAGACCGACGGAATCGAGGGATTCCGCTCCCACGAGACGATGAACGCCGCCACCCCGCACGACCCCGGGCCGCTCCGGGACTTCCTCGCCAACATCAACCGGCTCCAGCAGAGGGAAGAAGAACAGCGCGGGAAGGACCCGGACTACAAGATCCGCGTACATGTCGCACTCGTCACCGCCCGCAACGCACCCGCCCACGAACGCGCCGTCCGCAGCCTCAAGGGCTGGGGCGTCACCGTCAACGACGCGTTCTTCCTCGGGGGCATCGAGAAGAGCGCGATCACCAGCGTCCTCAGACCCCACATCTTCTTCGACGACCAGGTCGGCCACCTGACAGGCACGTCCCACAGCACTCCCAGCGTGCATGTGCCGTTCGGAAAGATGAACGAACCGTCCGACGAACCGTGCGCTCCCGCACGGGCTTCCGGCAGGAACCCTGTCACCAGCCGCAAGCGGCCTTGACCAGTCCTCCGGCCTCTTCCTCCGGTCCGCCGGATGCCCTGCCCCAAGACACGACCTATTCGTCGGCAGGCTCGTCGATCGGCCAGGCGATCTCCAGGCGGTTGTCCGGGTGGTCCGGTGTCCCGGTCCACTGGCGGTAGACCATCCGGGACGGGCCCGCGAAGGCGAAGCCGTGCTCGGTGATCCAGTCGGCGACGGCGTCGTACGCGCCGAGGATCTGCGGGAACGCGGCGGCCGCGCCCTCGACCTCCGTGCAGGCGAGGGTGCTCTCGGGCAGCTCGCGCACGGTCATGCCCTCGGGCAGGTCCGTGGGCTGCGCGCCGTCTTCCCAGAACGGCAGGCACGCCTCGACGAGCGTCTCGTTCTCGTCGTCGCACACCCCGTGGAATCGGACGAAAGCGGGCCCGGTGAAGGTGAGCGGGCCGCGGCCGGCGACCTCGTACATCTCCTGGTAGGCGACGCGGAGGAAGGCGTCGAGCCCGGAGTTGTCCAGGGTCGCCCCGCGGACAAGGATCCGTTCGGCGGCGCCCTGGCGGACGGTGACGCGGTGGGTCATCTCTGCTCCTTCGGTCAATCGGTTCAACAGGCCGTGGACCACGGAGCGCTGCACCTCAAGCCGCCGCTCGGCCGCCCGCAGATGCGCCTGCAGGGCGGCGGCGAGCCCCTCCTCGCCGCCGCCGAGCAGCCGGCGCACCTCCTCGACCGGGATGTCCAGCTGCCGCAGCGCCCTGATCGACTGCGCCGTCCGCACCTGGTCACGCCGGAAGTACCGGTAGCCGCTCACCGGATCGACGAACGCCGGCACCAACACGCCACTGGCGTCGTAGTGCCGAAGCGCGGTGACCGAGAGGCCGCTGGCCTGCGAGAACTGCCCGATCGGCAGCAGGTTTCTCCTGTCCACGGCATTGACTGTGCCGTCTCGTGTTACCCGAGAGTCAAGCCCCGTCCTCGGAACCCTCCACAGCGCCCGTGTCGCGGGCACCTACCGATCCGTCGCAGGGCGCGCGAAAAGTCGTTGGACATCACGTGGTTGAGCGGCAAGCGTTGGCCTCATGGAGCAAGAGGAGATCTGGGGCACCGACGTCGCACAGAGCTATGACACGCCCGGTTCCGGCATGTTCGCGCCTGAGGTCCTGGGCCCGGCGGTGGACCGGCTGGCCGAACTCGCCGGGGACGGGAGAGCACTGGAGTTCGCGGTCGGGACGGGCCGCGTGGCCGTTCCGCTGGCCGAACGGGGAGTGTCCGTCACCGGTATCGAGCTGTCCCTTCCGATGGTCGAGCAGCTGCGCGCCAAGGCGGATGAACAGACGGTTCCCGTGGTCATCGGGGACATGGCGGTCGCCGTCGCTCCGGGGCAGTACACCCTGGTCTACCTCGTCTACAACACGATCTCCAACCTGCTGACCCAGGATGAGCAGGTCCAGTGCTTCCGCAATGCCGCCCGCCATCTCGCGCCCGGGGGACGGTTCGTGATCGAACTCTGGGTACCGGAACTGCGCAACCTCCCGCCGGGCCAGAAGGCCACGGTGTGGCAGTCCGAGAGCGGCTACATCGGCCTGGACACGTACGACGTGCTGCGCCAGCGGGTGGTGTCGCACCACTTCCGGTTCGACGAGACCGAGCAGGCCCGGTTGTTCCGCAGCCCGCATCGCTACATCTGGCCGGCCGAACTCGATCTCATGGCGCAGCTGGCCGGCTTCGAGCTGGAGTCCCGGCACGCGGACTGGACAGGCGGCGCTTTCACCGCCGAGTCGCGTTCGCACGTCTCGGTCTACCGGATCCCGCCGGCGTAGCAACTCCGCGGGGACGGGACGGACAGCGGCCAGAGCTGGAAGCGGGCGCTCCGACGTCCCGAACACGCCCTCGCGGATCTCAGGCGTCGGACAGCAGTTCGCGCAAGCGGTCTGCGTCGGGCACCTGGGGTCGTTCGTCGAGAGCGAGAGCCCACAGCCGACCCGCTTGAGCCCGTGAGGGCCTCCTCCCCTGCAAGGGAGGGGGCCCTCATCGGTCGTTGATCAGCCAACTCGTGCGCGACGGCGCCTTGTCGCGGCGGGCGATGCGGGGCTGCCGGGGCAGCCGGTCTCACCGTTCGTGCTCCGGATCCACAGGGTCGTGGTGCCGGGCGAAGGGGCCGTGCAGGGCGGCCCACTGCAGGAGCAGGATGGTCTTGCCGTCGGCGATGCGTCCGTCGCGGGTCATCGAGAGCGCCTTGGTGAAAGGAAGTTCGAGGACCTCGATGTCCTCGCCGTCCTCCTCGAGTCCGCCGCCGGCAGCGGTCCGGTCGGCCGGGGTGTACGGCGCGAGGAAGAAGTGGAGGCGTTCGGTGACGGAGCCGGGGCTCATGTAGGCGTCGAGGACGTGGGTGAGGGAGCCGAGGGTGACGCCGAGTTCTTCGGCGCTCTCGCGTCGGATCGCGGTGAGCGGGTCGTCCGCGTCGAGCAGTCCTGCCGCGGCCTCGATGAGCATGCCGTCCGGATGGTCGTTGACGTAGGCCGGGTAGCGGAACTGGCGGGTGAGAAGGACGCGGCCGCGCGCGGCGTCGTAGGGCAGGACGACGGCGCCGTCGCCGCGGTCGTAGGTCTCGCGCTGCTGGGATTCCCAGCGCCCGTCGCGGCGGCGGTAGTCGAAGGTGGTGCGGCGCAGGACGTGCCAGCCCTGGGAGGTGAGTTCGACGTCGCGGACGCGGACATCGGGGTTGCGGTCCAGGTCGCGTCCGGCCTGGTCGAGGCCGGTGCGTCCGCGGTGGTCGGGAGTGTCGACACCGGGGCGGCTTGTCATGTGGCCTCCTGTGCGGTGCGGCGGGGGATCTCGGCCGCGTCGTGGTAGACGGGCAGGCCGAGACCGCGGGCGGTGGCGACGTCCTGGTCGGCGCCGGCGGATTCGCCGGGCAGGCGCAGTACGGCGTCGCAGTGGGCGAGCAGGCGGTCGGCGGTGGGGTAGAGCACCTGGTCGGCGAGGGCGTCGGTGGGAGCCGCGCCGGCGGAGCGCAGGACGGGCAGGGCGATCCACTCTCCGATCACGGGGAGGTGTCCGGCCGCGAAGACGGGCCAGGCGGCGGTTTCGAGGTGGGCGAGGTTGGCCGCCATGGCCTGTGGGTCGCCGCCGGTACCGGAACGGTAGGGACCCGCGATCAGGATGAGCATGGGCTTGTCTGTCACGGGCGCTAAGATACATGCAGAATCGTGCAAGAATAGGAAGGAACGTGAATGCTGGCTGCTGAACGGCGCGACCACCTGCTCGGTCTGCTCGCCGACAAGGGGAAGATCGTCGCCAAGGACGTCGCCGCCGAGCTGGGAATCTCCGAGGACAGCGTGCGGCGCGACCTGCGCGACCTCGCCGCCGAGGGCTTGTGCCAGCGGGTCTACGGCGGCGCGCTGCCCGTGTCACCCGCGGTGGTCGACTACGGTGCCCGGCAGGCCGTGGCCCCGGACGGCAAGCGGAAGGTCGCCTCCGTGGCCGCCGGGCTCCTGCGGCCGGGGGGTGCGGTGATTCTCGACGGGGGCACCACCGCCCTCGCCGTCGCCCGCGCCCTCCCGAACGATCTCGCCTGCACCGTGATCACCCACAGCCCGACGATCGCCGCGGCCCTGCTCGACCATCCGCAGGCCGAGCTCTTCCTCCTCGGGGGCCGTGTCTTCAAGCACTCGGCCGTCACCTGCGGCGCCGCCGCGGTCGAGGCCGCGCAGAACGTGTCCGCCGACTTCTGCCTGCTCGGTGTCACCGGCGTCCACCCCGAGGCGGGACTGACCACGGGGGACGCCGAGGAAGCGGCCATGAAGCGCGCCCTTTCCGCGCGCGCCGCCGAGACCTACATCCTCGCCTCGTCCGAGAAGATCGGCACGGCTTCACGCTTCCGTGTCCTGCCCTGGGACAAGGTCAGCGGACTCATCACCGACGCCGACCCTGACGACCCGGTCCTCGCGCAGCTCAGGGCGCTCGGCGTCGCGGTCTTGTCAGCCGGCTGACATCCCTGCGCGCGCCGGGTCGCGCGGAGCGGACCGCCTGATCGCGCATGGCCCCGGGGAGGCGAGCGGCGGGTTTGAGAACTTCCACGCCCAGGGGACAGCTCCATTGCTGGGCGCGGGCCAACCGGTGGTCGGCCAGACGCTCACGAGGCAAGTGGGGCCGCGACCGGCCACGCCCCGCGGTCCAGCAGGTCGAGGACGAGTGCCGCGATATTCCACGCGTCGTCCTCGCCGCGGTGATGTCGTCCCTCGAGCGGCAGACCCGCGATCTGCAAGGCGTGGGCCATGCCCGGCTTCTTGCGCAGCCCATAGGCATCGGCGAACACGGCCTTGGCGTTGGTGTGGGTGCGGCTGTCCGGATATCCGAACGGGTAAGGCACCCCGTCGGCCCGACTCTGTCGGGCGAACTGCCGACGGTCGTACTCGCCCCAGCTGGCCCAGGGCCGCACCCCGGCCTCGTACTCCTCGACGAGGATCCGGCACGCCTCCGCGAAGGTGACGCCCTGTTCCACCTCTGTCCGCGTCAGTCCGGTCAGTTCGGTGCAGAAGTCGCTCACCGTCGACCGCGCAGGGCGGACCAGGACGCGATGCCGGGACACGCGCCGTCGCGCCGACACGTCCACGACGGTGAGACCGATCTCGATGATCTCGTTCACGGACCCGGGCGGCGGTTGTCCGTCCCAGCAGGTCGCTTCCACGTCGATGATGTTCATCAGTACGGATTCATGAGTCATGGGAGCGAGGGTAGGGACGCGTGCCGAGTCGGGCACCCGGGTTTTCGCACGCCCCGCCGCCGAGGGTGGCCTCCTGTACGACCCCCGCACCCGGCCCCGATTCTCTGATCTGCTCGGCGGTCAGACCCTCGTAGCCGCCGTAGTCCCACTCCAACAGGTCGGGCTCGGGGACGGTCGGTACATGCCGCGTCGCCGGACACCTCGTGCCCCGACGTTCGCCGACCGCGGCCCGTCGCGAGGGATGTCGGATGTCGGAGCACGTGAACGGATTCCGGCCGGATTTCCGATGTTGCTGACGTCCTCGCGGACAGTCGGTAGCGTCTGCGCTCAAGATCCGGCTGCGGCGTGAGGTCGGCCGGGCAGTCGCGAACACAGAGAGCGAGTACTGATGTTGACTGTGGAGACGTCTCTGAAGGAGGCGATGACCTCGATCGAGGGGAGTCTGGGGGTCGCGCTGGTCGACTACACGAGCGGCATGGCGCTGGGAACGCTGGGTGGGGGCAAGGACCTCGATCTGTCCGTGGCCGCGGCGGGCAACACCGACGTGATCCGGGCGAAGGTCCGCACGATGGAGATGCTGGACCTCAGGGACGACATCGAGGACGTGCTGATCACCCTCGGGACCCAGTACCACCTCATCCGGCTGCTCGGCGGGCGTGGGGGCAACGGCCTGTTCCTGTACCTCGTCCTGGACAAGGGCAGGGCGAACCTGGCCATGGCCAGGCACCAGCTGAAGCGCATCGAGGCGGAACTGGAGCTGTAACCGCCTCCTCGTTCCCGGCTTCGCATGCCCATGAGTTGAAAGATTCTTCAACTCGACACATCTGAAAGTGATCAGCCGGGGGGCATGCCGGAGCCGGGAGACGGGAGAATGGCCGGAGCTGGGCATGGAGAAACCGGCAGGTCCGGCCGGTAGCCCTTGGAATCGTCGTACCCGGGTGGGAGTGTTGTCGCATGCAGGTGCCGCTGTACCAGGCCAAGGCGGAGTTCTTCCGCATGCTCGGACACCCCGCCCGGATCCGCGTACTCGAACTGCTGCAGAACGGCCCGGTACCCGTACGCGAACTCCTGAACGAGATCGACATCGAACCGTCCAACCTGTCCCAGCAGCTGGCGGTACTCCGCCGGTCCGGCATCGTCGTATCCGTCCGTGACGGCTCCACCGTCAGCTACGCCCTCGCCGGCGGTGACGTGGCGGACCTCCTTCGCGCCGCTCGACGCATCCTCACCGAACTCCTCGTCGGGCAGAGCGAGTTGCTCGAAGAGCTTCGGCACACCGACGCCACGGTGCAAGCGAGTCCGCCCGCACGATGACGGGACCGGCCGACAACGAGCCGTGACCGCCACGCACACCGCCCGGCCGCGAAGGACACCTGCCGGAGCTGCCGGACCGCTGCCAGACTGAACCCCATGGCCGCTGCCCCGAACGCCCCGAGACCGTCGATGCGCGAGCTGATCCAGCGCCGCAGGCGGGCCGGATTCCTGGGGCGCGGCGCCGAACTCGACGCGTACCGCTGGAATTTCGCCCTGGGGACCGAGGACCCGGCGTACCGCTTCCTCTTCCACGTCCGCGGCAACGCCGGCATCGGCAAGTCGTCCCTGGTCCACGAGCTGGAGCGGATCGCCCGCGAGCATGGTGCGGCGACCGCCCGCACGGACGACTCGCTGGTCGGCGCCGTGGAGGTCATGGCAGCGGTCAGCGCCCAATTCGGCCACCTCGGGCACCCGTTGAAGGCGGTCGATCGGCTGCTCCAGACCTACCGGCAGCGCCGGCACGAGGCCGAGTCCGCCCTCGGCGCCCCCGGCGCCGACCCGGCGGACCCGGGCGCGCCGTCCCCGGCCGCCCGCGCCACCGCCCAGGCGGCGCTCACCGGTCTGGGCATGCTGCCGGTCGTCGGGGCGTTCGCCGGCGCGCTCGACCCCGGCCAGGTCGCGGAGGGCGCCGACCGGGTGCGGACCGTGCTCAGCGCCCGGCTGCGCAGCCATGACGACGTCCAGCTGGTACTCGATCCGCTGTCGGTCCTCACCCCGGTGTTCGTGACCGAGGTGGGCCGGATCGCGGCAGAGGTGCCCTGGGTGGCGCTGTTCCTCGACACGTACGAACGGACAGCGCCGTTCCTGGACCGCTGGCTGCGCGACCTGCTGGCCGGCGAGAGGTACGGGGCGCTGCCCGGAAACGTCGTCGTGACCCTCGCGGGCCAGCGTTCCCTCGATCCCGCGTACTGGGCCGACTGGGCCGACCTCGTCGTCGACCTGCCGCTGGCCCCGTTCTCCGAGGCCGAGACCCGCAGTTTCCTCAGCGGGCGCGGAGTGCTCGCGGAGTCGGTGGTGCAGGACGTACTGCGACTCTCCCGCGGCCTGCCCGTCCTGGTGTCCACCCTGGCGGAGAGCGCCGTGCAGGCCGGTGCCGTCGACGACCCGAGCACGACGGCGGTCGAGCGCTTCCTGAGATGGGAGGGCGATCCGGTGCGCCGGGCGGCCGCCCTCGCCGGGGCGCTGCCGCGCCACCTGGACGAGGACGTCTTCCGGGCGGTCGCCGACGAGCCGGGCACGGACCTCTTCGGCTGGCTGCGTGCCCTGCCGTTCGTGGACGTCCGCGGCGACCGGGCGCAGTACCACGAGGTCGTACGGGCCCCGATGCTGCGGCTGCAGCGGACCACCTCCGGGGAACGCTGGCGGGCCGCGCACGAACGGCTCGCCCAGTGCTACACGGGCCGTCGCGAGACCGAGAGCAGGGGCCTCGGCCGACACCTGCGCTGGGGCGAGGAGCGCTGGCGGGCGGCGCGCCTGGAGGAGGCGTACCACCTGCTGTGCGCGAACCCCCGCGAGGCGCTGCCCGGGGTGCTGCGCGACGGCATCGACGCCTGCGACGAGGGACCCGAGGTGGCCCGCCGCTGGGCGGGCACCGTCCGGGCGGCCGGCGAGGACGGCGACGCGGCCGTGCTCCGTGAGTGGGGGACCGGGCTGCTCGACGCGCTGCGCGACGAGGAGCGCGGCACGATCGTGGTGCTCGGCATGCTGCTCGGCCAGGCCGGACTCACCGGCTTCGAGCGGACCAGGGCGCTGTCGGTCCGAGGACAGGCGCTCCGCAGACGCCGGGAGTACACGGAGGCGTTCGCCGATTTCGACCGGGCGATCGAACTGACGCCGCGCGCGCCCCGGCCGTACACGGGACGGGCGGTGACCCATCGCGATCTGGGTGACTTCGACAGGGCCCTGGAGGACCACGACCGGGCCTGCGCCCTGGCACCCGACGGGGAGCGCGCCCTCGGACACCGCGGTGAGACGTACCGCCTGGCGGGCCGGCTCGACGAGGCCCTCGCGGACTTCGACGCGGCCCTCGGCATCGCCCCCACGACGACCTGGACGCTCGCGAGCCGCGCGGACGTCCTCCGCCGGCTCGGCCGCCCGCGGGAGGCGCTGGCCGATCTCGACCGGGCGCTGGCCCTGGAGCCGGAGTACGTCTGGGCTCTGGTGCGGCGCTCGCGTCTCCGGCGCGCACTGGGCGACGCCGACGGCGGACTTGCCGACCTGGACCGGGCCCAGGACCTCTCCCCGGACGATCCATGGCTGGTGGGCGAACGGGGCGAGACACTGCGAGAGCGGGGGCGGCACGCGGAGGCCGTCACCCAGTACGACCGCGCCCTGGAACTCGACCCCGACTACACCTGGGCGCTCGGCAGCCGCGCCCTCGCCCACCACGCCCTGGGCCGCAGCGACCTGGCGCTCGCGGACCTGGACCGAGCCCTCGCCATGGATCCGGAATACGCCTGGGCCAGGGCACGGCGGGCCGAGATCGTGGCGGCGGCCACCGGGCCGGTCGGGGGACCCGCCCTGCCCGGGAATCCTGCCGACGCCGACGGGGAGGCCCCCGGTGAACCACGGTCGAGGGCATGATGCGGGATCGGATCTCGGCCCGGATCGCCCGTGGCCTCGACCGGCGCTCGGCCTCCTTCATGACCCTCACCTGAGGCGGTGGGGGTCAGTCGCCGTGTCCGGTGCCTCCGCTTCCGAAGCCTCCGCTGGAAATGCCTCCCCACTTGCGGCGTTCCTCGCTCGGCGGGTCGGGGGACGTCTCCGTGCCTGCCGTACCGGCTCCCTTCAGCTGGTGGGGCGTGAGCCGGTGGGCCCCGTCCGTGCGGGGGACCTCGGCGGGACGCCGGTACTCCGACATCTCACCCGGTAGGCGGTCGGTCTCGGGCCGGTGCGGCTGGGACTCCGGGGTGGGCGGTGGCGACTCCCTGTCCCTGATCCTCATCCCGAGGACGAACGCGCCGATGATGACGCCGACGAGGACGAGTCCTCCGAGGACCTGTGCGAGACCTGTCTGCCAGACCCCGGCCGTCTCGGTCAGAGCGCCTGCTGCGATTGCGTAGGTGTTCAAGGGTCACCCCTGCTTCGGCACGGGAGGATCGGGGCCCTGAGGTGTGTGACCTGCACGTTCCCGACGCCTCGACACTGGTCAGGCTCCTGTGAGGTGCCTTTCGTGCCGTACTTCTCCTCGATGTCATCCTGCGGATGCACCACGGCGCCGCCGTCCGGCCCGGCGCCTCCGTCCGGCCGCCGGGCCCGGAGCCTCCGTCCGGCCCGGCGGGCAGCCCGCGCGCGCCGCATGGGGCCGATGCCACGCATCCCTGACGGCTCTCCCGGAGGAAGGGCCTGTATCAGGAGGCGATCCGCATCAGCCTGACGAGGAGGTTCCGCAGATGACCGGAGCGAGGGTGCTCGTCGTGGGAGCGACGGGGATGATCGGGGGCCTGGCCGCGCGGATGCTGGCCGGGCGGGGGGTCTCCGTGGCCCTCGCGGGGCGCGACGAGGAACGGCTGGCGGCGCGGTCACGGCTGCTGGGCGACCGACCGTACCGTCCATTCGACGCCTACGACCTCGACGGATGTGCCGCACTGGCGCCCTGGGCCGCGCTGGCCCTCGGAGGGCTGGACACGGCCGTCGTCGCCATCGGCGTCGCGGGGTTCGGCCGGGCCGAGCACGTCACCGAGGCGGCCGCGGAGCACCTCATGACCGTCAACGCCCTGGCGCCCATGGCCGTCGTACGCGGAGCGCTCCCGGTCCTGGAGCCCGCGGGAGGGGTCGTGGTCGTCACCGGAGTCATCGTCGACAACCCCCTGCTGGAGACAGCCGATTACGCGGCGTCCAAGACGGCGCTCGCCGCCTGGCTCGGTGTGGTGCAGCGAGAACAGCGCAGACGAGGGATCCGCGTCGTGGACGTGCGGATGCCGCACCTCGTCGGTGGATTCGCCGACCGGTCGGTGACCGGCAGCCCGCCGAGGATGCCGCCCGGTGCCGATCCGGCCCGGGCCGTGGAGGAGTACGTGGTCGGGCCGATCACCTCTGCCGCAGCTCAGGGTTCCTGAGGGACCGGTGCCCTGGATCGGAGGTGAGGTCCCGGCGGCGGCCTTATACGGACCGCCGCTGGGGAGGAAGCCTCCGCGGAGCCTCAGTCCCCCGACGGGGACGAAGGGGAGCGCCCGCAGGCCACTGCTCGCTACTGTTCACCCCGCCAGCATCGTGTCCAGCGTCATGAACGGGTCCGTGAGCCGGGCCAGACCGTATGCCCTGTCGTACGCGCCGTCGCCGATCTGCAGGCGCGCCGACCGCTCGGCGTGCTGCCGCAGGGGCCGCAGTTCGGGAGTGCCCCGCTGGGGGTGTCCGACCATCTCCCAGAAGACCTGGCCCGCCCCGTACGCGACCGCCGCCTCCTCGCCCCGTTCCAGCGATGCCAGGGCGACCGCCAGCAGATCGAGTCCCAGGCCGAGCCCGAAGGCGTCGCCGATCCGGCGTTTGTCGCGCAGCATCGCCCTGGAGTGCGAGGCGGCGTCGTCCGCCCGTGCCTCGTGCAGCGCTATCACGGCCAGCTGGTACTCGGTGTACGAGCGCGTCCAGTGTTCTCCCGCCGAGACCGAGTCGCTCCGCAGCGCCTCGGCTTCCTCACGTCCCCTTCGCAGGGCGCCGGAGGCCGTCAGCGCGAAGACGCGCACGAGCCTGCACCGCGCCGCCGCGGGCGCCGCGCAGCCCCGCCTCGCCAGTGCGCGGTCGGCGACCGCCAGCGCGCCCAGGGGCTCGCCGCGCAGCAGCATCACCAGCCCGCGCAAGTAGGCGGCGTCCGCGAGCAGGGTCGTGTCCGCCGCCCTGATCGCCTCGTCGTCCGCTCTCCCGGCCAGTCGCGCCGCCGTGTCGTAATCGCCCTGAAGGCACCGCACCACTCCGAGCGCCCAGCACAGCTTCGCCAGGACGGCCGGGGGCCCCGCGACCAGCCGCAGGCACTCCTCCAGATAGTGCGACGCCTCGTGCAGATGGCCGGAACACGCCCAGAAGAAGCCCACAGCGCCGGCCAGTTCCGCGGCCTTCCGCGGATCGGTCGCCAGCAGGTGTTCCAGCGCCGCGCACAGGTCGCCGTAGCAGGCGGTCAGTTTCGCGAACGTCGTCGACTGCTCCGGTCCCCACCAGGACCTCTCGGCGGCCAGGGCCAGTTCATGGAAGTACAGGGCGTGACGGTCGGCCGTCGTACGTGTCTCACCGAGCTCCGCCAGCCACAGAGCCCCGTACTCGCGCACGGTGTCGTAGGCGTGCAGCCGGCCGTCGGACAGAGTGACGACGCTCTTGCGGGCCAGCCCTTCGAGCGCTTCGGCCAGCGCCGTGTCGGTCAGGGGGCCGCCGCGGCAGACCCGTGACACGTCGTCCACCGTGGCACCCGAACGGAACACCGACAGCCGCGCCCACAGGAGGCGTTCGCGGGGCTCGCACAGCTCGTGGCTCCATCCGATGGTGGTCCGCAGCGCACGGTGACGCGACGGCTGGACCCGGCTCTCCGGGCTTCCGTCGAGTGCGAGCCTGTCGCGCAGAAGCGTGGCCATGGAGCCCACCGACTGCCCGGGCAGTCGCGCGGCGGCCAACTCCAGCGCCAGTGGCACACCCTCCAGCCGGTGGCACACCTCGGCGGCGGCGACGAAGTCCTCGGGCCGCGTCCACCGCACCCCCGCGGATGCCGCGCGCGCGACGAAGAGCTCCATCGCATCGGAGTCGGGCGGAAGCGGCCCGACGCGCAGCAGGGCCTCACCGTCCAGACCGAGCGGCTCGCGGCTGGTCGCGAGCACCACGAGTCCGGGGCAGCGCACCAGGAGCGGCCGCACCAACGCGGCGCAAGCCTCGACGAGGTGCTCGCACGAGTCCAGGACCAGCAAGGTGCGGCGGGTACCGATCCAGCCGGCCAGCGTCTCCACCGGACCGTGCGGCGAGTGGTCCGACAGACCACAGGCGTCGGCGATCAGCGCGGTCAGCAGCGACGGGTTGCTCAACGACCACAGGGGAGCCCAGTGCACGCTGTCGAACGTGTCCGGCCCGCGTTCCTCGGCGACCCGTGCGGCGAGCCGGGACTTGCCGATCCCGCCCATCCCCGTCAGCGTCACCAGCCGCTCCGTGCCCAACAGGGAAACAAGTTCCCCGACGGCCCGCTCCCGCCCCACGAACGGCCCGCTCCCCGGTGGCGCCCAACTCTCCATCTGCGCATTCTGCGGTAGATCCACGAGGCGCCCGGCCGCAGGCAATCAGGATGCGTTCTTTTC
Organism: Streptomyces sp. NPDC059534; assembly: GCF_042743475.1. Lineage (NCBI taxonomy): Bacteria > Bacillati > Actinomycetota > Actinomycetes > Kitasatosporales > Streptomycetaceae > Streptomyces > Streptomyces sp. NPDC059534. The sequence goes on along the minus strand of NZ_JBHWAQ010000017.1, from coordinate 136,336 downwards.
GGCCTGTTCTGTTCCCGCAGGCCGGTCCCAGGGGCATCGCTGTCCCTCTCGGGATCACCCGCCCGCGTTACTCTGCCCGTGTGATCGGTACGGATGGGACGCGGGGTCTTCCCGACTGGCGGGTGCTCGTCGTCGGGGGTGCGTCGGGCATGGGGAAGACGGGCGTCGCCCGGGCACTGGCACGGCGGTACGACGTCCCCGTCGTGGAGGTCGACGACATCGTGGAGGCCCTCCTCGCGGTGACACGACCCGAGCACCTGCCGGAGGTCCACATCTGGCGCACTCACCCGGAGGCCGCCCGCCAGGCGCCCGAGTCGGTCGTCGAGCGGCAGATCGCGATCGCCCGGTCGCTGGCGCCGGCGATCGAGGCGGTGGTGGCCAACCACGTGGACACCGACACTCCGGTGATCCTGGAAGGGGACTACGTCCTGCCCGTACCGACGACGCCCGGGGGCTTGGTCCGTTCCGTCTTCCTCCACGAGGACGACGAGGCACAGGTGGCGGCCAACTACCTGCGCCGGGAGCCGGAGGCCGGACCGCAGCCCCACCGCGCACGTGTCAGCGTGCTGTACGGCCGCCGGCTCGCCGAGCGGGCGCGGTCGGCCGGCGTGCCGGTCGTCGCCCCGCGTCCGTGGGACGACCTGGTCGCCCGTGTCGCCGAAGCGGTGGGGGACGCGGGTCGCTGCCGTCTGTCGCTGCGCGATTGAGGACGGGTCATGACGAGGGCCCGCAGGGGCCGCCCCCGGCGAACTCTCGGGCGCGCCTGAAGCCTCCCGTGGGGAGCCGGGAGGCGGGCGCGGCCCCGCCCTCGCGGGCGCGGGAGGGCAGGGCCGGCGGGCTGTCCCGCGGGGGTGGGGCGGGGAGCCGCATGCCGCTCACCCTGCCATCGCTCCGCACGGCTACGCCAGAGGTGTGCACGAACCGGCCGCTGGCATATGCGGGCCGGTTCGGCGGCGCCAGGCGAGCTGCCGGTCGCCGCCGGAGCCGATGGCAGGACACGGCGGCCGAGTCGGCGTGAGTGCACACCGTCCTTCACCCGTGGCACCGGACGGATCGGGTCTGGCTCCCGCCCGCGGCGACCCGCCCCGCCGAGAGCGAACATCCTTGGATTCGCGCCATGTTGCGTGAAAGCTGGCAGGACACATCCCGGATTCCGGAGGCCATCCATGAGCGCCGAGCACACCGACACCCTGTACGAGGCGGTGGGCGGCGCCGACGCGCTGCGCCGGCTCTCCGAGACGTTCTACGAGGCGGTCCTGGCCGACCCCCTCCTCGCACCCGTCTTCGCCGACTTCACGGCCACGCACGTGGAACACGTGGCCGTGTGGCTGGCGGAGGTCTTCTCCGGACCGGCCGGGTTCACCGCGGAACACGGCGGGCACCAGGCCCTCCTCCGCGCCCATCTCGGGCTGGGCATCACAGAGGAACAGCGGCTGCGCTGGATGGAGCTGATGACGGCCGCCGTGGACAAGGAGCTGCCGGACGACGCCCTCCTGCGTCGCCGGGTGGTGGAGTACTTCGACTGGGGCACGCGGATCGCCAAGGACGTCTCGGCCTCGGCCCCGGGCACCGACCTCGGCGAGCCCGGCCCCACCCCACGCTGGGGCTGGGACGGTCTCGCCTGACCCGCCACCGACCCGGCCGGGCCCTGGCCCCGGCCTGGCCCTGGCCCCGGCCGGGTCGGAGGGGCCCGCACCGCCGGGAGCCGGGACGTGCCCTCGACGAGCAGCGTCCCGGCCCACACGGCTTACTGCCTACCGTCTCCTGCCGGCCTGACGGACCGGCCTTACCGCAGGTGCCGGGCGAAGAACCGGGCCCCGGCGTCGAGCTCGTACTGCGGGACGCCGGCGTGCCCGCCGAGATTGGCGTGCAGGGTCTTCTCCTTGGAGCCGAAGGCGTCGAACAGGTCGAGGGCCGCCTGCCGGTCGTTCCCTTCGTCGTCCCACTGCAACAGGACGTGCAGAGGAATGGTGACCTGCCGGGCCTCCTCGAACATGGCGGCGGGCACGAGACTCCCGGCGAAGAGACCGGCGGCCACGACGCGCGGCTCGACCCTCGCGAGGCGGACGCCGATGGAGATGATCCCTCCCTCGTACCCGACCGGGCCGTCGACCTCGGGCAGCGACAGGAGGGCGTCCAGGGCCGTCTGCCATTCCGGCACCGACTTCTCGACCAGCGGGAGGACGAGGGCGTCGACGATGTCGTCGCCGACCCGTCCACCGGCCTCCATCGCGCGGCGCAGGTCGGCGCGGGCCTGCTCGGCGGCGGCCCCGCGGGGCCGTTCTCCGCTTCCGGGGAGCTCGATGGTGGCCGCGGCGAAGCCGTACTCCGCCGCGTAGTACTTGGCCCGCCCCACCAGCCGGGGGTACATCCTGCGCAGGCCGAGCGGGGGCGGGCTGATCAGGATCAGCGGCGTCGGTGCGGATGCGGAGACGGGCGTCCACAGGATGCCGGGGATCTCGTCGAGGGTGAATTCGCGCTCGAGGGCCCTGTCGTCGAGACGCTGTTCAGAAGTGAAGTGCACGGTCGTGCCTTTCGGGAGTGCTCTGGAACGGCGCTCCCGGACGACCTATCGCCCGACCGTGACCCCGGAGGGGAGCACCCATGTCGTCACTGCGTTCACGGGTACCACCTCCTCGTTCTCTCGCACGGCCTCCGGAAACGTAGCAGCGGGCGCCATGGTCCGCCAAACGATTTCCTTCGCGGGCTTCGTGGGCTTCGCGGGCCCGCGCCCGGATGCCAAGGAGTCGGAAAGTTCACCCTCGTACGCGGTCGTCAACTCCGCAGATGAGAAGCTCCGTTGAGGTCGAGGATCGTGCCGGAGGACCATTCGGCGGCGGGGGAGGCGAGCCAGAGGACGGCCGCCGCGATCTCCTCGGCCGAGCCCACCCGGCCGAACGGGCTCTGCTCCCGGATGGACGTGCCCTCGGGTCCCTCCAGGCGCGGGGCGACGCGCTCGGTCGCGAAGAAGCCCGGGGCGACCGAGGCGACGGCGATCCCGTAGGGGGCGAGGGAGACCGCGAGCGACTGGCCCAGCGAGTGCACGGCGGCCTTCGTCGCCCCGTACGCCGGGTGGTCGGGCTCGCCCCGGAAGGCGCCCCGGGAGCCGATGTTCACGATCCGGCCCCCGGTGCGCTGCTCGATCATGATCCGGCCGGCGAGGTGGCTCAGGTTCGCCGTGGCGAGCAGATTCACCGCCACGTGCTGCTGCCACACCGCCACCCACTCCTCGTACGGGGTCTCCGCCAGAGGATGGCGGACGTTCACCGCCGCGTTGTTCACCAGTACGTCGATCCCGCCGAGCCCCTCCGCCGCCATGTCCACCACGGCAGACGCCGCCGCCGGGTTCGCGAGGTCGCCTCCGACCAGGACATGACCCGTGCCGGTCAGGGAGCCCAAGGTCACGCGCGCGTCCTCGGTGCGTGAGCCGAAGTGGACCGCGACCCGGTCGCCGTTGGCGGCGAACGCCTGGGCCACCGCGCGCCCGAGGCCGCGCGACGCGCCACTGACGAGGACGCGCCTGCCTGTCGCGGGCAGATTCATGAGGATCCCTTTCGAACGGCTGCGAAGGGGGACGCCGTGACGCCGCTCCCCTCGCCGGGCACTCGGTCGGACGTCCCGTACGGCGGCCGCGATGCAGCTCGGCCGGCCCCGCAGGCCGTCGATCCCGCAAGCGTAGAAGATCCACACCACGTGCTGTGACCTCGGTGGCTACATCCTGACGTTCGCCTGCCGCTCGGGATCTGCCCGGTGGGGGACTTCCCGGCGGGCTACGCCGGAGATGGGCCCCGGAGGATGGCGTACACCGAGGGGAGGAAGCGTGCGGGGCGGGCCCGCTCTCCCTGGGGCTCACTTTCCGAGGGTGCGGTACACCGCGACCGTCCGCTCCAGCGCCTCCTCGACGGGGGTGGCGACGGCGCCCAGCCGGTCCCGGATGAGAGTCGAGTCCACGATGAACGGCTCGGCGAACTCGTACTGCATCTCGATGAGTTCGCGCACCGTGCGGTTGAACGCGCCCATCGCATACAGGGCGAACGTCGGCATTCGGCGCAGCCGGGCGGCTCCGGGACGGCCGGTGGCGCGGTGGGCCAGGTCGACGAGTTCGCGGGTGGTGCGGGTGTGCGGGTCGTTGGGGAGGTGCCAGACGCGGCCCGGGGCGTCGGGATGGCGGCCGAGGAGGGCGAGCGCCTCCCCGATGTCGGGGATGAAGGTGTACGTGTGCGGCTGGTCCGGATCGCCCAGGACGGTGGCGGTACGGCCGGCCAGAAGGGCCGGAAAGACCAGGTCGCCGAGGTTGGACTGGGCGCCGCCGCGTGGCCCGAAGTAGTCGGAGGCGCGGCCGATCGCCACCTCCACGCGTCCGGCCTTGTGCGCGGCGAGCAGGTCCTGGGCCATCCGGCCGCGGAGCCGCCCCTTCCGGGTGGTCGCGGCGTCGGGGGTCTCCTCGGTGAACGGGCGGCCCGCGGGCGCTCCGTAGCTGTAGACGTTGTCCATCGAGACCATGCGGGCACCTGCGGCCTCGGCCGCGGCGAGCACGCCGGTCTGGAGCGCGGGGAACTCCTGCTGCCAGCGGTGGTACGGCGGGTTGAGCGCCTGGTAGACGACTGCGGCGCCGGCCGCGACGGCGGTGGTGAACGCGGGATCGGCCGCGTCGCCGGCCGCCACCTCGACACCGTCGGGGACGTCCGCGCGACCGGACCGGTTGACGACCCGGACGGATTCTCCTCGGCGTACCAACGCCTCGGCGACGGCGGTGCCCACGGCGCCGGAGCCGAAGATCACGTGACGGGGGGTGGTGGTGTGCTTCATGCGTCGACCTCGCGGAGAGAGTCCGAGCCGGTGGTCCGGTCGGTGGTGCTGACGGGCAGGATCCAGTGGAACAAGACGCCGGAGAGGGCGGAGAAGGTGAGAGCGCCGGTGGCGCCGAAGACGGTGTACCGCGCGTCCACCCCGACTCCGGTGAGGGTGGTCACCGTCCAGCCCGCCGCCCACAGGGCCGGCATCGCCAGGGCCCAGAGCCAGGGCAGTCGGGCGGCGCGCGGCAGGGCGCATGCCTGGGCCACGCCGAGCAGGACGCCCTCGACAGCACCCATCAGCGCCAGCGACCCGAGATCCGTCCGGTAGTCGACCAGGGCCGCACCGAGCAGGAGCCCGAGTCCGCCGCCGACCGCGGTGGCCGCCGACCAGCGCGCCGGGTTCAGCCGGCCGGAGGAGACGAGTGCCTGCCCGGCGCCGATCACGGCCCCCGTCACGACCCCGCCCACTAGGGCGCTCATCGCGTCATCGACAGGACCTGCCGCCGCGCGGCCGGCGAGCCCGGCGAGCGGGAACGCCAGGAAACCGGCCGTCCACCGGATCCAGACACGCAGGGCGGGGCGTTCAGGGCCGCTGTTGGGGGCACGCATGGGGACCACCTCCAATTTCTGTACGCTGTGCAATTAATGTACGCCGTGCAAAAATGAGTAGTCAAGGTACGAGCCAGTACAGATGAGGAGTCCCACGGATGGCACAGGACACGCCGCCGGCGAAGCGCGGCCGGAAGCGGGCGGTCGGCGAGGACGAGGTCGTCGCGGCGGCCATGCGGCTGCTCGGCGCCCGCGGCGCCGACGCGGTGAGCATCCGGGGGATCGCCGCCGAGCTGGGACTCGCGCCGAACGCCGTCTACACCTACTTCCCCGACCGTGCCGCGGTGGTCGGCGCGGTCGTCGAGCACCTGCTCGGCGAGACCGACCTCGCCGCCCTCACCGCCCCCGACACACCCTGGCGGGACCGCGTCCACACGCTCGCCACCGACCTGCGCCGCCGCCTGCTCGCCCACCCGGGAGCGGTCCACCTGCTCCTCTCCGGCCCGATGGACGGCCCCCACGCCCTCGCGCTCGGCGAAGCCCTCCTCGCGGTCCTCGCGGACGCCGGCCTCGATCCGACGGAGGCCGCCCGCGCCTCCTACCTGCTCATCGTCCAGGTCCTCGGAGCGATCGCCCTCGAAGCCGCCGAACTCCCCTCACCCGCACCGGCCCCACCGATCACCGAGCGCATCGCGACCCGCCGCGACCACCTCCGCGCCATCCCCGCCGACCGCTACCCGCGTACAGCCGAGGCGGCTGACGTGATCGCGCAGTTCGTCTCCGACGAGCAGTACGCGTGGGGGCTCGACCGAGTCCTGGACGGCATCGCGGCGCGAGCGAAGAGCTGAAACCGGGACCTTCTCGATGTGCTCAGCCCTCAGCCGCGTGCTCCACCGCCACGGTTTCCACGGACGGAGGACATGCGGAACAGCGGGTGCCCGCTTCCGCCTCCGCGATGAACAGCAGCCGCTTGCCGCACCCGCCGGCGCACTCCGAGACGTCGATGCCGCAGCCGCACCCGAAGCACAGGGCCGACCTGCCGTCGGGTTCGGCCGCGGTCGCGATGTCGAGCACCACGGCGTCGAAGCCGCAGCGCGGGCACAGGGTCGGACCGACGAGACCGCTCCCCGCCGACTGCCTGGCGACGTAGCGCAACGCGGCATGCTCCGGCTCGCCCCAGGGCGCGAAACAGAAACGGCAGGTGATCTGAGACCTGCCGGTGACGAGAGCCGGTTGCTGACAGTTGGGGCAGGAGACGATCGAGGAGGCGAGCGGTCCGAGTTCACCGGCGAGTGCGGCCATTCTCTTCGCCACGAAAACGGTGAGGGCGCTGAGGCGGCTGCGGACCGACGCGACGGTGCGGCGATCCTCCGCGTCGAGGTCGTCGTGAAGGTGCTCGTTGATGAACCACAGCAGGAATCCGAGGACCTGAGCAGCCTGGCCCTGGATGGCCTCCGCCGTCTGATCCAGCCCGTAGTGCTGCAGCGCGTTGCGCGTCTCGCTGAGCTCCACCAGGGCTTGCCGGTGTCCCTCGAGGTCGATGTCCGCCACCTGCTTCAGGCGGTCGAGTGTCTCCGGCAGACCGATTGTCTTGAACCTGCCACCCTCGAACTGCGTGCGGGTTACACCCAGCGAACCCTGCTTCTTGGGCAACGCGTCCAGCACCACCAGAGTCCAGTGCTCCCGCTCGAGCCGGGCCTTCAGAAGGACCTCGACCCCCGCCTGCAGGTGGAGAATGGCGTACTTCAAATTCCGGTCCGCAATCGGTCCCCCGTCGGCCGGCGGCGTCAGCCGGTCGACGACGTCGTCCAGGTAGTCGAGGCCGTTACGGAGAGGCCGGAAGGTCACCCGCTGCTGCGGGCGGGTCGGGTGCCCCATGGGCGGCGGGTAGCCGTAGTCCTCGTTCATGTCTTCCTTGCGTCGTACCTGGCCCCGCCCCGCTGGTGCGTGCCTGACGCAGCCTCTCTTGCCGGGACTCGGCTGATCAAGAGGGTGCGATCACGGACGGGCGGGTCTTGGCCAACGATTCGCGGTAGGCGGGGGAGGCAGAGGCACGCCCCGGTGGGCCTCGTCTGGGCAGCCGGTGGACCTCGGCATCAGAACGGCCGAGGACGCGGCCCGCACCAAGGAGGCGACCCGCACCAAGTAGGTGCCCCTCGCGATACGTGCCCCTTTCGGCGGCCTTCACCGCAGGCACCGGCGATGCCTTGCATGGCGGCAGCGCGGCGGCCTTCAACGTTGCTGGACTGGCCCGACGACCGTCGCCCGCCACGCGGCCGCCATCGCCGCGGGGGAGCGTCCCGCCGCCGTCGTACTCGGCTGGATCGACGACCGGTACGTGCAAGCCCAGCACGAGGAACGATGGCTGGTCGGCGCGGTACCGGACGGCCATCACCGCCTCGCCGCCTACACGGCCGCCGATGTGCCGGCCCGAGCAGATCACCGCTTCACCCCTTCTGCGGCGGCAGGACTCCTGCCCTGGCGTGCTGGTGTGCCACGATGGCCGCCGGGAGGCGGGATGCAGTATGTGGGGCCGGGGGCGTTCATCGCGTTTGCTCTGGCTGTAGCGATAAGTGGGGCGGTCGAGCTTCTCACTGGGTGGATCCATCCCTGGGAGCGAGCCCGGGTCCTGCGTCCTGTGCCTCATGGGCTCGGTCAGGTGCTGACGGGGAGCGGTCTCTGCTGTTTCTTCAGTGTCTTCGCCTTCACCCCGTCAGGGGACGTGCTCCTTTCACTCATGGCAGTGGGCGCTGGGCTCTTCCTCGCTGGAACCGTCCTGGTCGGTGTGTCCCGATTTCCAGGCCGCTAACGCTGGTCATGATCGGAACCAGGTGACGACGGCTGCGGCAGTGACTGTGCCGAGGAAGACATACCCGCGCTGGTCCTAGGCGAGGGCAGTGGCGAGGACGGCGCCCTGGAGGGACTGGCGGAGGTGGCCGCGGCGTACAGCCGCCGGGACTGACGGCGGTGCTCCGGTCACCCTTACCGGGTGCAGCGGAAGCGCCGGCCGGTACGCAAGAACAGCTGGAATGGCCGCCACCGGTGACATCGACATCCACAACCATCAGGCCGCCGTCGCACCGCCGTTTCATCGACCCGGTTTGAGCCGGAGTCAGGTGCGCCGCCCAGGCGGCGCAGCGCACCTGGGGCATCACGGAAATCCTCAGCGCACCGGCCGCCCGAGCGGCGAAGATGCCTGCCATGAGCGACACCGTGGTCGATGACTGGTCACCTGCGGACCATCCCCATGCCATTGCCGTATCCGAGGCACAGTGGTGGAAGAACACCGCCGTTCTGGCGGTCAGCCGCATGCGGAGCGGCGGTGAGACAGCTGGTTGGTTCGACACCCGGCAGATCGACGCGCGGCAGCTGTGCATTGCCCTGCGACAACTCCTGATGGCGGAGAAGCTGCAACAGATCGCCTTGGCCCAGCTGACCATGAACCCGGTGGTCAGCCAGGATCTTGCCCGCGCCCGGGAGCGATTCGAGGCGGCCCTGCCCGGCATCAAGGACATGCGAGACGGCCTGACCCACTTCGAGGACTGGTCCCGGGGCGTGGGTCTCGGTCCCCAGAGGAAGCGCATCAAGGCCGGTGACACGGAGCGCGACGTGGCACGAGCCTTCTGGAGCTTCGCCTACGACCCCGCCGCCGACACCGTCTCCATGGGCCCCTACCGGATCGATGTGGGAGCGGTGGACCCGGCCGTTGCCGGGCTGTCGCACGCGATCTACCTGGCAGCCCACCAGATCGACCTGACGAAAGCCGCCCATCTGCGGGACACCACTTTGCTCGTGCTCACGCACGCAGGGATCGAGGGAGTCCAAGTCTCCGGCGGCGACGACTGCCGGGTGCTGCTGTCCCTCACCCGCGACGCTGACCTCGGTGACGACGAGCGCCACGAACTCTCCGCCCGAGCCGTCTCCGCGATCGCGAGCGCGTCCCTCCGCCTCACCTCCCCTACCCACCCTCAAGACCAGGCCCTCGCCCGCCGCCTGGCCGACGGCGAACTGCTCCTGCTCCACCAGCCCTGATGCAAGGGCGGACGAACTCCGGGCGCTTGGTCGGCACGGCTACGCTCACGGTGATCAACACGGGGTAGAGGTAGAGGGAGGTGTGCGAATGGATCTCACTGGACGCACGGTGGTGGTTACCGGGGCCGGGCGTGGATTCGGGCGAGCGTTGGCCTTGAAGGCAGGTCGGTTGGGGGCGCGTGTGTTCGTGTCCGCGCGTTCTCTGGCTGCAGCCCAGAGAGTGGCTGATGAGGTGGCGACCGACAGTGGGGCGAAAACTGACGCGTTCGCCTGCGATCTGGCTGACCCGGCCTCCATACGCGCCTTCGCGGAGGGAGTCACCGCCCACACCGACCGGGTGGATGTACTGATCAACAACGGCGCCCGCTACCTGGACGGCCCCGATCTGTGGGACGCCGACGACGACGCGATCACCGACACCATCGCCTCCGGAGCCACCGGCACCCTGCTGACGGTCAAACACTTCCTCCCGCTGCTACGCGCCTCCGCTCATGCGGACGTGGTCAACCTGGTCTCCTCGGCCGCGGAAGCCCGGAACCACCGCTCCCAGGCGCACCCCGCGTTCTACGCGGCCAAAGCCGCGCAGGCCGGCTTCGCCGACGTCCTCTCCCATCGGCTCCGCCCTGAGAGCATCCGTGTCATCTCGCTCTACCCGCCGGACTTCACGGACGGCGACCCACTCGACTCCACCTGGGATCACGCTTCCCGGACTTCAGACGATCCGCTGACCGCCGAATCCGTGCTCGACTGCGTCCTGTTCGCGATCGGCCAGCCGCGAGACTGCTTCATCCGCTCCTTCCACTTCGAGCAGATGTAGGCGTCCGCCCACCCCCGACGCCATCAGTGCGGACGATCGCCTCGTACAAGGGTGAGCAGCGGCAGCCGGCGATCATCACTGTACGTATCCATGGCCGGATAACCTCCGGCTCGGCTCAGGTCACGGGCAGCAGAGGCGCGCTCCGAGCTTCCTCTCCTTTCGCTCTCAGGCATCGCTTAGTCCAGCCCCAGGTCTTGACGCATTTGCGGTATCCGTGACCGGGAAGCGTGAATGGCTGCACGACTCTGGGTCGTCGGTACGGCCAATCAACGCGTAAATGGCTGCGGCAGCAGCGAGACGCTCGCCGTACGCGGCAAGACACCGCCTGCCGGCCTCAGCGGCGGAGACTCGCCGGTGTTCCCAGGGTCAACCGCGCTTTTCCGGACGAGAGTCACCACCCCTCACTGATCACGGCACTTGGAGCTGCCATGGATCCAGAGGAGCTCAAGCGGCGGTACGCCCGGCAGCCGAAGGGAGCATCGAGGATCACGGACCTGTGCACGTCCCGCTGGTTCGCAGTAGGTCTGTGTGCCCGGGCATTGTCAGTGGTGGCTGGGAGGCTGGAGCAGTGAACGGAGACGAGCAATTGATGCGTGGGCGTGTCTATGGCAGCGACCACGACGATCCCGCCCCAGGCCCGAAGCCTGGCCGCACCTACGCCGAGCTGGTCGGAGGGCCGCTGGACGGCCTCCTTCTCGACATCACCGGCTGGACGGCGGCCGAGATCCGGACGGGCGCCGGGCTGCCGACCGATATCGGCCGGTACGGTCCCGGCGGCCGCGCCCTCTACAAGCCGCGTGCCGGCGCATGCGACCGCTGGGATTGGGAGGGAGACGCGCGCTGAGTGCGAGACCAAGCGGGCGCGGGCCACTGTCGGAACACCTCGGCGACCAGGCACGCAGTACGACGACGCCGCATCTGCCGCGCACAGCGACAAGCCGAGCGCCGGCGGTGGCCGGCGCCGGCCAGCGCCGGCATCTTCATGCCGTGAAGAGGACCGACCGCATCTCAGGACCGTGACGTGCTGTGGCGGCAACGCGTCCGGTGCGGGCCCCGGGGCACACCCAGGGCCCGCACCCGAGAACCCAGAGGCCGTCGGCGATGGGCTACGGGGTTGCGGCGAATGCCTCCCGGTGGTCGAGAGCCCACTGCTCGAACGTGCCCGCAGGCCGCCCGAGCACGCGCGGCAGGTGGTCGGTGATGTAGGCCGCGCCGCCGGCGCGCGCCCAGTTGATGCCCGTGGTCATGTCGGGCGGCAAGGAGGCGAGCGTGCTCGTGTCGGTGATCTTGACCGGCCGTTGCAGCACGCGCTCCAGAATCGTCGCCTGGTCCGCGAACGTCAGCAGGTCTGGCCCGGTCAGGTCGTACCGCCGCCCGTTGTGCGCCTCGTCGGTCAGGGCGGCGACGGCGGCCGCGGCCACGTCCCGCGGGTCGACGATGGCCTGCCGGGAGTCGCCGGTCAGGTTCGGGATGGGGTCTCCGGCCTGGATCAGCGGCCGATGCCACAGGAAGTTCGATGCGAAGCTCGGGGGGCGGAGCATCGTCCACGCGAGCCCGCTGGCCTCGATGGCTTCCTCCGCGGCGAGGTGCCATGCTCCGACGGTCGCGCCGTCGAACCGCTCCCCGCTGCCGATCGCGGACAGTTTGACGATCTTACGGACGCCGGCGGCCTGGGCGGCCGTCACGAGGGCGATGTCGTGGTCCGCGCTCGGCACAGGCGGCACGGTCACGAGGAAGACCGCGTCGACGTCGGCCACCGCGCGCGCCAACGACTCAGGGTCGTCGAAGTCGGCCCGCACCCCGTCGGGCCGCTCGTGGCGGGACATCGCGCGAAACGCCACGCCTCGTTCGGCGAGCAGGCGGACGACGTGACTACCGATGGTGCCACTGGCACCGGTAACAAGGATCATGTCCCGACGATCACATCACCCCCACGCCCCGGGATAGGAAGAATCGGCACTATCGTGGATGGCGTGAGCGCACTCGTCGTACCGCCTGCCCTTCGGCCTTGGGTGTCCGGGATAGATGTCGCCGCGACGGCCGATTCCGCGGCGGTCGACGTACCGGATCACGCCACCACCCTTCTTCTGCGCAGCGACAAGCGTGAGTTGATCGTCATGGGCCCCCGCACCCGGGCCTCCTATCACGTCGGCACGCCCGGCCGTTCGTGTGTGCGGGTGCGCATGCGTCCGGGTCGGGCACAGGCTCTGCTGGGTCGTCCGCTGCGGGATCTCGCCGACCGGGCGCTGCCGATCGGTGAACTGCCGGGCCTGGACATCGACCAGTTCGCCGACGACCCCGTCGACGCTCTCCTGGAGGCGCTCGCCGACCGTCCGGAGCCCCCGCGGCGGCTCGAGGAAGCGGCGCGACTACTGGGCGACGCCGATGCCGGTATCGCCACCACCGCGGCCCGTTTGCACATCAGCGAGCGTCGCCTGCGTACCCTCTTCGCCGACGGCACCGGGTTGTCCCCGAAACAGTTCGCCCGCATCGACCGCGTACGTACCGTGCTCGCGTCGGATGCCGCCACATGGTCGGACATCGCCGCGAAGGCGGGCTACTACGACCAGTCCCACATGACGGCCGAGTTCCGCCACTTCATGGGTGTCCCGCCCGCCGCGTACACAGCGGGCAGGCGCCCCGCCGCGACGCCGTGCACGGACTGAGTCCAAGACGGCAAGGCGAGCTGAGGACAATTGTCGGCGCTGACGCAGTCGTTGGCCTGCGAGTGGCGACAACTTCGAGGGTTGGGCTGATCCGTGGACGGGTCGCGGCCCCGACGGCCCGCGCAGGGGCTCCCCATGGGATGCGATCCGATGAGGCCACGGCAGACGCCGGGCTCCCGGTGATCACAGAGCACTGCAGCGCTCATTGACCACCGGGGCCTTCGTCTGTCCTCCCTCCGAGGTTCCCCATCGCGCGCGACCGCGTTCGTACGCCTCTTGCTAGCCGGCGGTGTCGGGTGTGACCGAGTGCAGGTATCGCGGTGCGCGCCAGGCGTCGAGCCGCTGCTCCACCGCCGCCCCCAGCGACAGCAGCTCGGCGTCCTGATGGTCACCTGCCATCAGGAGCAGGCCGACCGGGAGTTCGCCGACGAATCCGGCGGGTACGGACAGCGAGGGGTATCCGGCGACGGCGGCCGGGGTGGAGGACGGGATGACGTCGTTGTCGCCCCGCGCGCAGTCGGTGGTCCAGGCGGGTGGGTTCGCGGGGGAGGCGATGGCGTCCAGGTGGTGGGCGGCCATGGTCTCGTCGATGGACCGCCGCGACAGGTCGTTCAGTTCGGCGCGCATGGCCTGGTAGCGCGGGTCGGTGGTCGCCGGCGCGGCCAGGGCCTGCTCGAACAGTTCCTGGCCGGCGAAACAGGTTTGCTCGGCCGTATGCGTACGGTTGAACTCGATCAGCCCGGCGAGGTCGCGAGGCCCGCTCCGGGAGGCGAGGTAGGCGTCGATGTCCCGGCGGAACTCGCTCAGCAGGGCCGGGAATTCGAGCGCGGCGAGCCTGTCCTGGTACGGCGGCGTCACCTCGACGACCTGGGCCCCGGCAGCACGGAGCCGCGCCGCGGTCCGGGTCATCAGGGCGTCGACTTCGGCGCCGAGCGAGGGGAGTCGCCACAGGCCGATCCGCTTGCCGCGCAGGCCGTCGGGGCGCGGGAGCGTCTGCGCGACGTCGAAGGCGGTGTCGGCACCCGCGGCGTCGTGGCCGCTGAGGACCGACAGGGTGATCGCCGTGTCGATGACGTTGCGGGCCATGGGGCCGGCCGTGTCCTGCTCGGCGGAGATCGGGACGACGCCCGACTGGCTGACCAGTCCGAGGCTGGGCTTGTGGCCGACGATCCCGTTCATCCCCGCCGGACAGACGATGGAACCGTCCGTCTCGGTGCCGATCGCCACCTGCGCCAACGACGCGGCGATCGCGGCGGCCGAACCGGAGGACGATCCGCACGGGTTGCGGTCCAGTACGTAGGGATTGCGTGTCTGCCCGCCGACCGCCGACCATCCCGATGTCGGCTTCGCGGAACGGAAGTTGGCCCATTCGGACATGTTGGTCTTGCCCAGGATCACGGCCCCGGCCGCACGCAGCCTCCCGACGAGCTCCGCGTCCGTGTCCGGCGGAGTACCGGCCAGTGCCAGCGACCCTGCGGTCGTCGGCATGTCACGGGTGTTCACATTGTCCTTCAGCAGGACGGGGATCCCGTCGAGTGGGCCGCGGACCCTTCCGAGCCTATGCCTGCGGTCACTTGCGACCGCCTGACTCAGAGCCGTCGGGCTGGTGCGCAGCACCGCGTTGATTCTCGGGTCGACCGCCTCGATCCGACGGAGGTACGCCCGAGTCAGCTCCGACGAGGTCAGGCTCCCGCGCTTCATGTGGGCCTGTAACTCGGGAATCGTCACCGTGTCCAGGTTCACTCCGCGCAGGAGCCCCGGCTCCACGCGGGAGGGGGCGCCATCGGCGCCGGACTCGGCGGCCGCCGCACGGTGCCCCGGCATCCCCGCCGACAGAAGGGCCGCCACGGCCAGGGCCGCGGTCAGTGACGCGGTCAGTGACGCAACACTTCTCTTCTTCATGGGGGACAGCCCACTGCAGAGGGACCGCCGTACGCAAGAACCTTGCGCGCCTGTCCACGCCGGCCGGGAATCCCAGCGCCGACGGGAGCCGCGAGCCACAACCGGGCAAAGTGGCTGTCCTCCACGTGCGCCAGATGTTTGAGCAGGCCGCCCAGCGTGATGGTGGATGCGCCGACACGCCTTCCCGGTCTTCCTCGCCTACGCGGCCACGACGGCGAGGGCGACGACGGCGATGTCGTCGGTGAGGTGGTGGGTCCAGTCGCGGACGTCGGCGTCGAGGTGGCGGACGAGGGCGTCCGGGCCGTGGTGGGAGGGACTGCTGAGGCGCTGGGCGAGGGGGTAGAACTCGCCGGTGGAGTTCCGGGCCTCGGTGAGGCCGTCCGTGTGGGTGAGGAGGGTGGAGCCGGGGGTGAGGTCCAGCCGGTGGGGGCGGATGGCCCCGGCCGTTGTCAGGGCGCCGAAGCCGAGGGGGAGTTCGGAGGGGACGGTGAGTTCACGAGCGAGGTGGGGTGTGACTTCGAGGGGCGCGAGGTGCCCGCAGTTGATGGCGTCCAGGGCGTGGTTGTCGGGGTCCTGCTGGAGGAGGAAGGCGGTGGCGAAGAGTTCGTCGTCGCCGCGGGCGTGGGCGGCGCGCTGGACCTGGCGGTCGAGGCATGCGGCGACCTCGCCGAGGTCCGCGGTCTCGTGCGCCCGGCTGCGGAAGCAGCCGAGGAGGTCCGTCACGGTCTGGACGGCCTGGAGGCCCTTGCCGCGCACGTCGCCGATGAGGACGCGGGTGCCGAAGGGGGTGTTGAGGGCTTCGAGGAAGTCGCCTCCGACGGCGGTGCCGCGGGTCGCCGGGCGATAGAGGCCGGCCAGGTGGAGGGCGCCGAGCCGGGAGGGGATCGAGTGCAGGACGGCGTGCTGGAGAGCGCTCGCGGTCTCGCGGGTGCGGGTGAGGCACTCGGTCTGTTCCCGTCGGTACCACGCGGCGGTGCCGGCGGCCGCGCCGACGGCGAGGGCGACGATGACGCTGACCGACGGGCTGATGTCGGCGTCGACCATCACGTACTGCAGAGCGGCCGAGGCGGCCACGGCCAGGGCCACGACGGGCCGGCCGAGAGCGAGCGCGGCGACACCGACCACGATCGTGCCGATCCACAGGAGTTCGCGCGCCTGCGAGGGCAGGGGAGCGCTGCCGGCCGCGGAGGTATAGGGCATGGCCTGCGCGGCGGCGGTGCCCAGGAGGATGGCGGCGGGCAGCAGGGCGGTGTTCACGCCGAGGTGGGGTCGGGGGATGGCCGCGAGGAAGCGCGCCATCTGCGGGGTCATGGCGAGCATGGTGCCGAAACCGACGAGGGTCACTGCTGCCGGTCCGCTGACCATGGGGTGGCTGCTGCGGTTGAGCAGGACGTGCAGCAGGGGGAGGCCGAGGGCCGCGAGCGGCAGTCCGAGTGAGGCGCCGGCCAGCGGGGAGACGTTGCGGTGGCGGGCCACGAGGCAGCCGGCCGCGCCACCGGCACCGAACGCGGAGAGGGCGAGCGCACCGCCCGCGGGCGAGATGCCGGCCGCCGCAGTGAGCGAGGGGACGGCCAGGGTGAGCACGGTCTGGGTGAAGCCGAGCGCGACACCGGCTACGAGGGCGGCGGCCCAGAGCAGGCCGGGTACGGGCGCCGCATGGCCGGGGCCCGGGCGGAGGCGCAGGAAGCGTATGCGGGCGGCGGTGAGGGCGAGGACCGCCACGATGAGGAGGCCGCCGACCCAGGCGTCCTGCCAGCCCCACAGCGGGGCGAGCTGGAGCGCGGTCGCCAGCGCCATGGCGCAGACGACCTGGCATGCGGTACGCACCGGGTCGGGCCGCGCGCCGGAATCCGGCGCGATGGCCTCGGGCAGGTAGCGGCGTACGAGAAGCAGTGCGGCGAGCGACGCCACGGCGAGCAGGGCCATGAGCAGGCGCCAGCCGGCCAGCTGCGTGGCGCGGGGCACGAGGTTGACGGCCAGGACGAATCCGACGGACATGGCGGCGAGCCACCCGCCCATGACCTGGCGGATCCGACCCGGCATGGACGTCGAGGCCATGAACGCGAGACAGGAGACGAAGACCGCCGCCAGGGCCGCCGCCATGATGACGCGGCCGAGGATGTAGGACCAGGGGCCGAAGGCGGCGGTGAGGACCAGAGACCCTGCGCACAGCACCGCCAGGGCCGCGGTCAGGACCGAGCGCCTGCCCCACAGGTCCCCGGCGCGGCCTGCGGCCGCGAGCACGGCGATGGCCAGAGCGAGCCCGACCACCTGCGCGACCGCCTGGTGGCGCGAGTTCACGCCGAGGTCGGGCTCGACGAGCGGGGCGATGGTGGCGTGCACGACGGGAGCGATCACGTACAGCACGGCGACCAGCGCGAGGAGCAGTCCCGCAGCCCGCGCGGGCGATGTGCGTCCGGCGTGCGGCTCGGCGGACGTGATGGTGGTCGGTCCGTGGGTGATGGTCCCCGTCATGTTCTGGCCTCCTGGGTGGCCCCCTGTGGCTTCCCCCTTCCAGGCTCTCCGGTGTGGGGGAGGCGAAGAAGTGCCGAACGTCCCAAAAGTAATACTTATTGCTTTTGTGTTCAATCAGCCCACTTGACGGGCGGCGAACGGCGGAGGGGCAATTCCTGGACACCTGTCCATGTATTCTGGACAGGTGTCCAACAAAATCCGAGAGGTGCATTGCTGATGGAGACCACCGCGAACGTGCTGGTCGGGCTGGTGGCGGCATTGCACGCCTACATCCTGGTCCTGGAGATGTTCCTGTGGCAGAAGCGCCCGGGCCGCGAGCTCTCCGGCTTCGACGCCGAGCTCGCCCGCGCCACCGCCCCACTCGCCGCGAACCAGGGCCTCTACAACGGCTTCCTGGCCGCCGGCCTCGTCTGGTCCTTGATCGCCGAGGACCCCACCGGATTCCAGGCCAAGGTCTTCTTCCTCTCCTGCGTCCTCATCGCCGGGCTGTACGGCGGCCTCACCGCCAACCGCCGCATCCTGGTCGCCCAGGCACTGCCCGGCGCGGTAGCGCTCGGCGCCGTCCTGCTCGCCCGGTGAGCGCCACACCGGATGACCCCCGGGCCGCGCGCACCCGAGCCCGGCTGCGCGAAGCCCTCCTGGAGGAGTGCGCCGATCGGCCGCTCGCACAGGTCAGCGTCGCCGCACTGGTACGCAGGGCGGGGGTCGGGCGCGCGACGTTCTACCTCCACTACGCCGACCTGGAAGCCCTTGCCGTCGATGCCTGCGCCGACGTCGTACGCGAGGCCGTGGACGCGCTGCACGCCTGGCGCGGCAAACCCGACCCCGCCACTCCACCCCCGGCACTGCCCGCCTTTTTCGATCGCATGGCCCCGCACACCGCCCTCTACCGCGAGTTGCTCCGCCCCGGCGGCAGCGGCCCACTCGGCCTCGTACTCCACCAGGAGCTCCGCGCCCGCAGCCGCACCGAACGCACCCTGGCCGGCGCCCCCGAGCCCGACCTGGTCGCCTCGGCCGTAGCCGCAACCTTCGCGGGCGTACTCGCCGACTGGCTCCACGGACTCATCGAGGCAACCCCCACACAGATCGCCGAACGCGTCTGGCGCCTCCTGGTCAACCTCCACCGCACGCCGCTGGGATGACAGAGCGGGCAGGTCGAAACTGCCCGTGGTGGGCCGCACGAGCGGTGACTACACAGTCCCTGACTTGTACCGCCACACGGCATGCTCCAGACCACCTCTGTCGTGCCGGAGAAGTGCCGCGGCCTCCTCGTACACTGCGCGCAGCTGCTCGTATCGGAGATCCGGGACGCCGGCATCCGCGGCGAAGGCGCGCAGATGTACGTCGACGGCGACCTGTGAACGGCCGACAAGGTTGCCGATGTAGTCGATGCTCTTCGGCCCCACCCCCTTCACCGTTCGCAGAGCGGCGCGATTGGCCTGGTGGTCGAGCCATGCGTGGAGATCGTCGCGGGTGTCGACCCCGTTGGCGGCCAGGAGTTCGGTGATGGCATGGGCCGTCGCGACCTTCCGAGCGTGGTTGAACCGCATGGCGACGGCAAGATCTTCCGTGGCGAGCCGGCTCTGGAACCCGCGGACTGTGCTCGCGTCCGGCCAGCTCACTTGGAGCCGGAGAAGCCGCGGCCGGAGGGTCGTCTCATAGGTGCAGCGGGGCTGGAAGCTGACGTCGCAGATGACAGCACCCATGTGGGTCCATCCGCCTGGCTGCGGGAACGGACCGCCGCCGAGGTGATGCTGAACGTGGTCGGCAAGCCGCTGGGCAAGGCTGGGTACGGTCATGGATCAATGATGATGCTCTGGTCCGACGATCCGGGCGGAAAGCGTGAATCCCTCGAACGGTTGGGCAGGGCTCTACGACGACCGGGTGGCAGCCGGTTCACTCAAGGACAGTCGGCTGCCTCCCACGAACGGCAGCAGGCGGTTGGCCTCCTGTTCCAAGGCCGCTTGATCGGTGGGGCGGAGCGTCCGGAAAGGGGTGAGTCGTAGTGTCCCGGCGTGGAGGGACCAAGTGCCGTGCACCCGGCCGTCCACCAGGAAGGTGGGTCGTACCTGCGCCTGCCCGGGCATCACGAGTCTGCGGTCCGCGTCGCTGATGACGCGGGTCCGGTCGGCGTGGCCGAGCAGGGCGTTGTCGAAGGCGGGCAGGAGCCGTACGGGGGCAGGGCTCTCGGGATCGGGGAGTTCCGCGTCGGCGAGGTCGATCAGTTCTCGGCCCTCTGGGCCGGAGTAGCGGCGCAGTTCGGCGTGCATCTCGGCGACGACCTCGCCCAGGCGGGTCAGCCCGCACCAAGCCTGGACGTCCATCACCCCGGCCGGGCCGAAGGCGGCCAGGTAGCGACGGATCAGTTCCTTGACCGACTCCTTGGCGGTGGCCGTCGCCATCGGCTGCCCCAGCCACGCCTCCGCGGGCGTGACGGAGACCGCCGATCGGTTGCCCCAGGAGCCCCAGGCGCCGGTGGCCACACCGTGGACTAGGGGAGTGCGCAGTTCGACCTCTCCGGCCAGGATGCGTCCGTCGCGTCCGGGGTGGAGTTCTGCCAGCCGCTGGGCCAGTTCCTTGCGCGGGAGGGGCCCGCCCGCGAGCAGGCCGAGTCCCTCGGCCACCAAGGATGCCGTGTCCAGGCCGGTGCTGTTGCGGGTGAAGTGGGGTGAGCCGGCGGTGCGGTCGAGTACGGGTTGCAGCAGCGGCCGCAGTCGCCGGTAGTCGTCCGCCGTGGCGAGGTGCTGGGTGCTGCGGAGCAGGCCGGAGCGGACCACCTGACGGTCCTCCAGCAGCGTGGTGAGGTCGGACTGGATGAAGCCGTGGATCCTGCTCCACAGGCCGACGTAGGCCCAGTTGGGCTCCTGTGCCTGCAGTGCCACCAGTCGCCCGATCACTTCCAGCGGGGTGCGATCGGTGCGCGCCAGCAGGAACTGCCGGTCCATCAGGGCCCGGTTCAGGGCCCGGAGAGTGAGTGTGGTCACGACAGACGCACCGAGACATTGCCCTGGTAGGAACCCTGGAGCAGCGAGAGGAACGCTTGCGGTACGTCCTCGATACCGCCCTCGACGACCGTCTGGGGGTAGGTGAAGCGGCCCTCGCCGAGCCATGTGCTGAAGTGGTCTCGCCACGCCGTGATTTGAGCGGGGGTGTGGTAGCAGGAGAACGGCAGCAGGTCGATGCCCTTGGCCTCGGCCGCTGCACGGTCGGGCTTGGGGAAGCGCTCCGCCGCGTCGCCGAGCTGGCTGGACAGCGAGCCGCACAGGGCGAAGCGCGCACCAGGCGTGGCCGCCTGTAGCGCGGCCTCGTACTGTTCGCCGCCCACGTTGTCGAAGAACACCGAGATGCCCTCGGGCGCGAGCTCCCTCAACCGGTCGGCGGAAGAGCCGTCGTGGTAGTCGAAAGCGGCGTCGTAACCGAGTTCGTTCACCAGGTAGTCGACCTTCGCGGGGCTTCCCGCACTGCCGATCACCCGCGCCGCGCCGAGACACCTGGCGATCTGACCGGCCAGCGATCCGACCCCACCGGCAGCGCCGGAGACGAAGACCACGTCACCCTCGCCCACGGCCGCCACGTCGGACATCCCGTAGTAGGCGGTCGGCCCCTGGCCGAGGTAGTAGCCGGGGTCGGCGAAGAGCCCGCGGTCGAGCCTGACGTATCCGGCGGCCGGGCCGGCCGAGTACTCGCTCCAGCCGGTCATCGAGTAGACCAGGTCACCGACGGCGAGCTCGGGGCTGTCGGACCGGACGACGGTGCCGATGGCGGCCACACCGACCCGCTCGCCCGGCCGCCGGGCCGGCACCGGGATGGTGCAGTCGGCCCGCATCAGCTCCAGGTACGTCGCGGCGAGCCCGATCTGGTCGGTGCGCACCAGGACCTCGCCGTCCACCTCGGCCTTGGCGACGGTGAAGTGGTCGAGCGTCGGGACGGCGGTGATCTGCGCGGCCAGCTGGATCTCACGAGTGATCATTCTTTGCTCCTCACATCGGTCCGGTAGGGCCTTCGAGATCGACTCTAGGGAGGCTTCCGGTCACTTTCCGGCCGGAAGTCGAGGGAGGATGCCGGTATGGCGAACACCAGCTCACGCACTCTCCGACTGCTCTCGCTGCTGCAGACCCACCGCCACTGGCCCGGCCAGGAACTGGCCGACCAGCTCGGGGTGTCCGAGCGGACCCTGCGCCGCGACGTCGACCGGCTGCGCGAGCTCGGCTACCCGGTCAACGCGGCCCGGGGAACGGACGGCGGCTACCAGCTCGCGCCCGGCGCCGTCCTCCCGCCGCTGCTGCTGGACGACGAGGAGGCGGTGGCGCTCGCCGTCGGCATCGGCGACGCCGTACAGAGCGGGATCGCGGGCATGGAGGAGGCATCCCTGCGCGCACTCACCAAGGTGGTACGGGTCCTGCCACCCCGGCTCCGGGCCAGAGTGGACGCCCTCCGCGCGATGACCGTCTCCGCGGCCATGTCCGGGCCGGTCGTCGCTGCGGGCGTGCTCACCGCGGTCGCCCAAGCGTGCCGGGACGAGGAGCGACTGCGCTTCGGCTACACATCCAGGGGCGCCGCACCCACCGACCGCGAGGTGGAACCGCACCGCGTGGTCGCCCTCGGCGGGCGCTGGTACCTCGTCGCCTACGACCTCGGCCGCCACGACTGGCGCAGCTTCCGCCTCGACCGGCTGACCGAACCGACGGCGACCGGGGCGCGATTCCGCCCCCGCCCCCTCCCGGCCCAGGACGCCGTGGCCTTCGTCCAAGCAGCGAGCGGAGCCCCGGCCCCGTACACCGTCGAGGCCCTCGTCCACGCCCCCTTCGCGCGCGTACGGCAGGTCGTCGGCCAGTGGGGCACGATCGAACCCCTCGACCAGGACAGCTGCCGCCTCACCATGACCTCCACCTCCCTCGACTGGCCGGCACAGGCCCTGGGCAACGTCGGCGCCGAGTTCCAGGTACTGGGCCCACCGGAATTCGCCGCGCACGTCCAGGAATGGGGCGCCCGCTTCATCCGGGCCACACGCGCACCCGAGTGACCTTCCTCGTCCTGACCCGCGCGACGGCGACGCAGCGCCCGCGGCATCGGCCGAGCCGGTGAACGGCGCTGCGCCCGTCTCGACACCCACCGCACCACCCCACCCCATCCCGGGCCGGCACGCCCGCGCACCGGCTGCCCCGCAGGACCCGCCCCTGTGAGCCGCAGCACGGCGGGGCGGAGCCCGTGCTGCCCGACACGGCACCTGCCCGGATCCCGCGCCGGCGGAGGTGGGCCCCGAACGCGGGCGCGCAGTGAGGGCAGCCTGGTCGCTCACCCGAAGGTGAAGGCGTAGGCATGCAGGCCGGGGGTCAGGCGGAGTTCCAGGCGGGCCTGGCGGGGGGCCTCGTCGTCGGTGAGCCGGTAGAGGGTGGGGGCGCCGTGGACCTGGAGGGTCCTGGTCTGCTTGCCGTCGACCAGGACGGTGACGGTGCCCTCGCCGGCGAGGACGAGGTTGGCGTTCCTCGCGCGGTAGGCGAAGGCGAGGCGCGCGTCGGATCCCGCGGTGAACCGCTCGTAGGCGGCGGTCCAGGTGCCGGAGAGGGAGAGGGTGCCCAGCGGCAGGTCGCCCGGCGGGAACGTGTACGTGGTGGCTTTGTCCTCTACGAGTGCGGGGGTGCCGGTGTAGCCGCGGATGCGCAGGGTGCTGAGGTACGTCTCGGGGGTGCGGCCGGCGGCGAGTTCGTCGTTGTCCTGTCCGGTCGCGGGCGGCAGCTGCACGGCGGGGTCGGCCTGCCGCAGCAGGTCGGCGACGTTCCCGGCGTCCTTCTCGAAGGCGAACTCCGGCGAGTGGACGCCGATGACCGTCAGCCCCTTGTCGCGGTAGGCCCGGTCCCATGCCTCGATGTGGGGCAGGCTGCGCCGGCAGTTGATGCAGGAGTACGTCCAGAACTCGATGAGGACCACCCGGCCGCGCAGGGAGGCGAGGTCGACCGGCCGCCCGCCGGGGGTGTTGAGCCACGTCGAGATACCGGCGAGCGGCGGGGCCGTGCCGCACGAGCGGAGCTCGTCGACGCCGTCCTCGCAGCGGACGAGATCCTTGTTCGAGTCGTCGTAGAGACCGGAGAGTTTCTGCCGGGCGGTGTCGTTGTCCTCGACCTGCTTCTGCACGGCGGCGGTGTAGTCGGGCAGTGCCCTCTGGAGCGCGGTGGTGACATCGAACGCCAGGGCGAAGGCCAGGGTGATCATCAGGGCGCCCGCGACGATCCGCAGCCTGCGGGCGCGGGTCCGGAAGGCCGCGACGCGCTCGGCGACCCGTCGCCCGGCGAGGGCGAAGACGAGCAGGGGGATCGCCGTGCCGACGGCGAAGGCGAGCGTCAGAGCCACGATGTCGGCGTCGATCTCGCCACGGGCGCCCGCCACGGTGATCGCGGCGAGGACCGGCCCCGCACAGGGGACGTAGAGGAGCCCGAGGCCCAGACCGAGGACGAAGGCGCTGCCCTCCTTGTTGACCTGCCGCTGCGGGATCCGGGCGAAGGGCTTCTCCAACAGCCGTTCCACGGGCGGAAAGATCAGACCCAGACCGATGAGTACCAGGAGCGACAGACCGACGTAGCGCAGGATGTCCTGCGGCAGCCCGAGCGCGGAGATGATCGTGACGCCGAGCAGCGTGAAGAAACCGAAACTGACCACGAGACCGGTGACCACGGCGTAGGGACGGCGGTTGCGCAGCCGCCGCGAGGCCGTCCGCGGCGGTGCGTCGACGAGCACCCCACCGTCCGCTTCGCTTTCGTGCACGGCGACCGCGGCCTGCGTGGTGGTCGTTGTGCCGGTGCCGGTGCCGGTGCCGGTGCCGGTGCCGGTGCCCTTGCCCGGGGCTGTTTCCGTGTCCGTCTGCGGCCGCTCGTTGCCCGGTCCGCCGGCGAGGAAGACGACCGGAAGGACGGGCAGGATGCACGGTGAGACCGCGGTGATGAGACCGCCCAGCAGGCCGATCAGAACCAGGGTGAGCATGGCAACCGCCTCTGCCGCCGGAACGCCGGTGCGTCCTCTTGACCTGCATTCGGATCAGTCACCGGTCCGGATGGCAGGAGCAGTGCTCGGATCCGATCCTTCCCTGGCCTGCCTGGCCTTGGCCGGGGCGGAGGCGGAGAAGTCGCCATTCAACGTCGTCGTTCAGGGCCGGCGCCGGGACGACAGATAGGGGCACGTCACATCGTCCGGCGTTTCCTCAGCTCGGCGAGCCAGGCACGCAGCTGCTCGTCGTCGTGCAGGTAGGCGCCGCTCTCGCCTGCGGGAAGATCGATTCCGTGGAGGAGGCTCAGCGCCCACCAGGAGATGTCGCCCCAGACAAGCCGGTCGTCGGCCACCCACCGCCCGGCCCAGCGGTCGGCCTCGTCCCGGGTCAGACGACCATCGACAAGCGCAACGAAGCGCTCTTCGATCTCATCAAGCGTCGGCTGGTGGCTGGCGTCCATGTCCTGACGGTACATGCAGGGCAAATGTTGGCTCTGGCCGATCGAGTACGGAGCCAGACGACGGCGCCAAGGGTCCCGCGCTTGCGGCAGCCGCAGC
The DNA here is from genome assembly GCF_042743475.1 of Streptomyces sp. NPDC059534. Lineage (NCBI taxonomy): Bacteria > Bacillati > Actinomycetota > Actinomycetes > Kitasatosporales > Streptomycetaceae > Streptomyces > Streptomyces sp. NPDC059534. The sequence continues at coordinate 111,563 of NZ_JBHWAQ010000017.1, read as the reverse complement.
ACCGGGCTCATCCCGACCATGTGGGCTGCTGATCGTCCTGGCCGTCGGCGGGCTGCCTGTGGCGACCCGCCCCACACATGATCGGGCGGACAAGCGGAGGGGGCCAGTGCGGGGCTGGAGGGGAGCCGGCGGATGCGATTTCCGGCCCACGCGGGACGCCGACCCCGGAGTCGGCGGAGGCGATTCCCGGCGCGTGCGGGACGTCGACCCGCAGTCGGCCGACAAACCGCACGCCAAACCGGATGGCTTGCCGCTCCGAATACGAGGTGTCCGGGCGCGGTCCGGAAGAATCGCACCTGTGACAGAGCGCGCCCGCAGGAACGCGACCCCGGGCTACGAAGTCGACCTCCCCGGCCTGATGGAGAAGGTGGCACACGGCGACCGTGAGGCGTACACCAGGGTTTTCAGAGCGTTGTCGGCACCGGTCTTCGGCATGATCCGGCGGGTCCTGAGGGACAGTGCCATGTCGGAGGAGGTGGCGCAGGAGGTCCTCGTGGAGGTGTGGCGTACGGCATCCCGGTACGACCCCGGGCGCGGGTCGGTCCGCTCCTGGGTGCTGACCATGGCGCACCGCCGGGCGGTGGACCGGGTGCGGGCGGAGCAGGCTGCGTCGGCACGCGAGGAGCGGGCGGCGCGCATGGAGCGGGGGGCCGAGTTCGACGAGGTCGCCGAAGAGGTCGAGGCGCGGGCAGACAGGGACGCGGTACGCCGCTGTCTGGAGGGCCTGACCGAGTTGCAACGGCAATCGGTGACCCTGGCCTACTACGAGGGGCTGACCTACCGCGAGGTCGCGCAACGCCTCGCCCAACCGCTGGGCACGATCAAGTCCCGCATGCGGGACGGCCTGACTCGGCTACGGGACTGCCTGGGGGTGACGGCATGAGACCGGAAGAGCTCCACGACCAGGCCGGGGCGTACGCCCTTGACGCGCTGAGCGATGCGGAACGTACGGAGTTCGAGGCCCACCTCGCCGGGTGCGCGTCCTGTGCGGAGGAGGTGCGGGGGTTCAGGGAGACCACGGCCCGGCTTGCGGCGGCCGAATCGACCCGGGTTCCGGCCTCGCTGGAGGCGGAGGTGATGCGAGAGATCGAGCACGTACGCCAGCTGCCACCCCTGACCCCCGACGGGTCAGCGATGGATGTGGCGCCCATGCACGACTCGTACGTACCCGCCCGGCCCGGTCGGCGGAACCGTGCTCTGGTGTGGGCGCTGGCCGCCTCCCTCGCCTCGGCGGTCCTGCTCGGCGGTACGGCGATCGTGCAGCATCAGGCGGCGGTGACCGCACAGCGAGAAGCCTCACGCATCGAGCAGACCGCGGACATGGTGGCCGCGGTGTGGGCCGCCCCCGACGCCCGGCTGACGGCGACCGGCCTGCCGCAGGGCGCGACGGGCACGGTGGTGGTGTCGAGAAGCCTCGACCGCGCGGTGTTCACCGCATCCGGTCTCGCGGAGCCGCCCAGCGGCAAGGTCTACCAACTCTGGTACGACGACCAGGGCACCATGCGCCCGGCCGGACTGATCGCGCCCGACCGCACCAGCACGGTGACCCTTCTCGACGGACCGGTCGACGAGGCGGCCGGGATGGGCATCACTCTGGAACCGTCCGGAGGATCACCCCAACCCACCAGCCAGCCTCTCGCCCTGGTCCCCTTCTCCACTGCCTGAACGCATGGACAGACTAGGGACGGACGACGGACGGACGACGGACGATGAACCGACGCGACAAGGAAAATGAACGAACGGCCGAGCAGCCCGACATGCCCGGCACGCGCGACTCGCCCGACTCGCCGTGGATCGTGGCCCGCGACGGCGGGCGCCCGGAGCGGGGCGGCGAGTGCGCGCACGCCGCCACGACGCCTGCCGAACCGGAGGCGCCGGCCGACGGCTGCATCGAGTGCCTGATCTCCGGCGGGAGCTGGCGACGTCTGCGCTGGTGCGCGACCTGCGGGCACGTCGGGTGCTGCGACAGCTCGCGTGGCCGACATGCCTACGCGCACCACGAGAAGACCGGACACCCCGTCGTCCTCTCCCTGGCGGAGGACGAGGACTGGGCGTGGTGCTTCGAGGACGAGGTCTTCCTCGTCCGTGCGACGCCCGGGGGTGACACCCCGCGGGTGATCGGACACTGAGGTACGGAGGGGATGGAGCGGACGTTACGTCCTCCGGTGCGTACGTTCGGCTCTGAGGGACAGTGATACGAACCTCGGCGCCCCCCGGAATCAGCCGCCGCCCCCTTGCCGCCCGTCAGTGCGCCGGTGCACCGAACTCTGCGTGTCTGGCGGCCTGCTCATAGCGCGAGTCGCCTTCGTCGGACACAGGGCGAAGGAAGGTTCGGCGTTGCTTGTCCTTGGCCTCCCGCAGGAGTCGAAGGAACTCTTCGTCAGTCATGTCGCTCACCTCGATTGCGCACAGGCCACGGCCGCCGGCAGGCAGAGGAAGCCGCCGAGGCGATGACCCGTGTGCTTCTCCCCATTGATTCGTCGCCGCGACCGGAGCGGACTGGTCCTATCGGCCCCGACCGCGCATGCGAACAGGAGCCCGGCACCCGTGCGCGGCCGTCAACCCTGTCTCCCAGCCTCGAACCTGTCGGCGATATTCAGGAGTTGAGCGCAGAAAGGCTTGACTGGGGTCTCCTGTCTTCATAACTTCACACCTTGATGCAAGCCTTGCCGTCTCGCGGCAACGTAGAGCGGCCCGGGTTCGCCGGTCCGCGGTGCCAACGTGGCGTTCCACAGTGAAGGGGCTGTCAGGTGCATTACATGTCTGGGTCTGCGTCGTTCGCGCGGCACGGTGGGCACCACACCGAGCCGCGCTCGTGAGCGGCGCACCCCTCGTGAGCGGCGTGGTCATGTCCGGTCCGGGTGTCGCGCCGCAACGGGACCACCGCCCAGCACCGGTCCTGCTCCCCGGGGGGGGGCCTGACGTCGCCACCACGGCCGTGAACACGTGCCTGGACGTCACGGGCAACTCCTCGGCCGACGGCGCACGCGCCCGGACCTGGACGTGTACAGGCGCAGCCGACCAGAAGTGGACCCACCAGCCGTTCTGAACCAGTCACCTCCCGTACGTCATCTTCGAGGAGCCCGCATGCCGCACCCGTACCACCGAAGGAGGGCGAGCGCCGCCGCGCTCGCCGCCACCGCAGTCCTCGCCGGACTGCTCGCCGGAGCTGTGCCGAGCGTCGCCGCGCCCGGTGCGGAGGGGGACCCGGCGCCCCTGGCCGTCGACCGCTTCGAAGGGGAGGTCCCTTTCACCGGACCGCCCGCCGAAGGCATCTTCACCTGGGGCAGCGACGCCGACGACCACCCCGCACTCACCCTCGCCGAGCGCGCCGACGCCCCTGAGGGAGCGAAGGTCCTCGAAGGCCGGTACGACATCAGCGGCTGGGGCGGATTCACCCACGACTTCGCCTTCGACCGGCCCGCCCAGGACTGGACCGCCCACAAGGGCATCCGCTTCTGGTGGTACGGCCAGAACACCGCCCCGCTGCCGCCCGGCTCCGGAAAGCGGATCAACTTCGAGCTCAAGGACGGCGGAGCGAACGGCGAGGCGTCCGAACTGTGGACGACCTCCTTCACGGACGACTGGGAGGGCTGGCACCTCGTCGAGATCCCCTTCTCCGAGTTCCGGTACCGCGCCGACTACCAGCCGGTCGGCGGTATCGACCAGGTCCTCGGCCTCGACCGGACGTGGGGGTACGCGCTCACGCTGCCGACCGGCGCGCCCGGCCGCTTCGCCCTCGACGGCGTCGAGCTGTACGGGAAGGCCGAGCCCGCCCTGAACACGCGGGTCGTCACCGGGGCGGTGGTCCACCCCGTCGCCGAGGGCGGCACCGCCCGGATCGACATCGCGGTGACGACCACCGGGTCCACGCCGACCGGTGAGCCCGTCACCGTCTCGTACACGACGGACGACAGCGGCCCCGCCCAGCCGGGGAAGGACTACTCCCCGGTGTCCGGGAGCGTGGAGTTCCCGGCCGGGACGCCGTCCGGGACGATCCGCTCGATCACCGTGCCGACCCTGAAGGACGGGGCCGGCGAGGAGGCCGAGACGATTCCGGTCAAGCTGACCGTCGACGGTGCGAAGGCGCCCGCCGAGACACCGGCCGTCGTCATCAACGCGCACGGACTGCCCTACCTCGACAAGCGCCTGCCGGTGAAGAAGCGCGTCGCGGACCTCCTCTCCCGGATGACACTCCAGGAGAAGGCCGGTCAGATGACCCAGGCCGAACGCAACGCGCTGCGCTCGCCCGGCGACATCGCGGGGTACGGCCTGGGGTCGCTGCTCTCCGGCGGCGGCTCGGTCCCCACGCCCAACACGCCGGAGGCGTGGGCCCGCATGGTCGACGCGTACCAGCTGCGCGCCCAGGCCACCCGGCTGCAGATCCCGCTGATCTACGGCGTGGACGCCGTCCACGGGCACAACAACGTCGTCGGTTCGACGATCATGCCGCACAACATCGGCATCGGCGCCGGACGCGACCCCGGCCTCGCCGCCCGGACCGGCGCCGTCACCGCGAAGGAGGTCCGGGCCACCGGCGTCCCCTGGGACTTCGCCCCCTGCCTGTGCGTGACCCGGGACGAACGCTGGGGCCGCTCGTACGAGGCATTCGGCGAGGACCCGGCGCTCGTCAACGCCATGGAGACCGTGATCGACGGGATGCAGGGCGCGCGTGACGGACGGGACCTCGACCGGAACGACAAGGTACTCGCCACCGCCAAGCACTTCGTGGGCGACGGCGGCACCGCCTTCGGCTCGTCGACGACCGGCTCGTACACGATCGACCAGGGCGTCACCCGCGTCACCCGCGAGGAGCTGGAAGCCGTCCACCTCGCGCCGTTCGCCGAAGCCGTGAAGCACGGGGTGGGCACGGTCATGCCCTCGTACTCCTCGCTCGACGTCCTCGGCGACGAGCAGGGACCCGTGAAGATGCACGCGAACGCCGAGATGATCAACGGGGTCCTGAAGGACCGGATGGGCTTCGAAGGCTTCGTCATCAGCGACTGGCAGGCCATCGACCAGATCCCCGGCGACTACCCGAGCGACGTCCGGACCTCGGTCAACGCCGGCCTGGACATGATCATGGTGCCGACGAACTACCAGGACTTCACACGGACACTGGTCGCCGAGACGGAAGCGGGCCGCATCCCCACCGCACGGATCGACGACGCCGTCGCCCGCATCCTCACCCAGAAGTTCCGCCTCGGCCTCTTCGAGAAGCCGTACGCGGACACCACCCACCTGGCGTCCGTCGGTTCGCCGGAGCACCGCGCGGTGGCACGGGAAGCCGCGGCCGCCTCGCAGGTACTGCTGAAGAACGACGGCGGGGTGCTGCCCCTCAAGCCGACGCAGAACGTGTACGTGGCCGGCTCCAACGCGGACGACCTCGGCAACCAGGCCGGCGGATGGACCGTCACCTGGCAGGGCGCATCCGGCCGGACGACGACGGGCACCACGATCCTGGAGGCCATGCGGAAGTCCGCCGAACCCGGCACCACGCTCACCTACTCCAAGGACGCCTCCGCGCCCACCACGGGACACGACGTCGGCGTCGTCGTGGTGGGGGAGAAGCCGTACGCCGAAGGCATCGGCGACGTCGGCAACGGGCACGACCTGGAACTCGGCGAGGCCGACAAGGCCGCCGTCGACCGGGTCTGCGCCGCGATGCCCTGCGCGGTCCTCGTCGTCTCGGGCCGTCCCCAGCTCATCGGCGACCGGCTGCCCGCGATCGACGCCCTCGTGGCGTCGTGGCTGCCCGGCACCGAGGGCGACGGCGTGGCCGACGTCCTGTACGGACGACGGCCCTTCACCGGACAACTCCCCGTGAGCTGGCCGAAGTCGGAAAGCCAGCTGCCGCTGAACGTGGGCGACACACGCTACGACCCGCAGTTCCCGTACGGCTGGGGCCTCACCACCCTCCGCGGCACCCCGCAGGGCGGCGAGCCGGCACTCCGGGCCATCGGGCTCGCCGCCCGCGGCCTCCAGGCGGCCGGTCTCGGGAACACCGCCGCGGCCCGGCAGCTCGTCGGCCGAGCCCGGCTGATCGTCCAGCATCGCATCGGGCAGAACCTCTCGGAGCCGGTGGCGAAGCCGTTCGCCGAGGCGGACCACCTGCTCCTCAGCGGTGATCCGGCGGGCGCCGTCGCCAAGCTGACCGTGGCCTTCCGCGCGGCGGGCTGACCGACGGACACGGTCCCGCCGGTCGCAGGGGCGGCGGGACCGTGAAGGGCCGGGGGGGAGGGGAGTGGCCGGGGCGGGGCCAGGTTCCGGGTCCGCTTGCCGGATACCCCGGTCTCGCCCCGTGCATCGCGCCTCGCCCCGTCACCGCGCCTCGCCCCGTGCACCTCGTCTCGCGCCGGCGGCGCGCGCGAGGCACCGGGGCGGGCCGCGTCGTCCCTACGCCAGCCAGCCCCGCTGCGCGGCCTGCCACACCAGTTGGGTCCTGGTCAGGGCCCCGGCGCGCTGCATCAGGACCTGGATGCGGCGCTGTACCGTGCGCTGACTCACCCACAGCTGGGAGGCGATGGCCTTGTCGGCGACCCCGGCGACGATCAGGGAGAGCAGGTACCGCTCGTCGTCGGCGAGGTGGACCGCCGGGCGCGGGCTGCCGTCGAAGTCGGCCAGTTCGCCGGAGTCCGTGACGTGCAGCGGGGTCGCCGCCACCCACTGGCTCTCGAAGAGGGCGATCAGCGCGTCGAGCAGACTGCTGCTGTGGACCACGGCGGCCGTCGGCTCGCCCACCCGGTCGGCCGGGCCCGTCGCCCTCCCCTCGTCGTCGCGGCCCTCTCCGCTGTCGTACACGAGGGGGCAGATGGCCGTCGAGTTGTCGGCGATCACCAACCGCACCGGCAGTGTTCCGACGGCCCGTGCCTGCTCGCCCGCGCGGATGCTCCGGGCAACGTTGTCGACCATCCCGGGCCCTTCCAGGAGCTCGCGCTCGTAGATGGTCTTGTACCGCACCCCCCGGGCGAGCAGCTCCCACTCCTCGTCGTTCTCCGCCGCCGCCAGGGCGACCGGACGGGCTTTGCAGAGCCAGCGCATCTCTCCGGCCGCGTACGCCATGTGCCGCAGCCGCTGCCGGATCACGCTCGCCCCGGTGATCACCTCGACGAGCTGTCCGGCGTCGTGCCGGCGCCCGCCCGCCCGGTACTCCTCGGCGAGTTGTTCCACGCCCCGCCGTGCCCATTCGAGCGCTTCGTGCCCGCGCAGCAGCAGAGGGCGGAGGGCCGCGTCGGGAGCCATCGGCACATACCGCTCGGGGCCGCCCTCAGGGGGCTCGGCGGCCCGCCCCACCAGGCCCTTGTCGTGGAGGGACGCCAGCAGCCGCTCGGCCCGGGGGACATCGAAGCCCAACTGCGCGGCGATTCCTGCGGCGTCGGCCTCCCGCACCCCGACGAGGAAGCGGTACACCCGCTCCTCCGCGGCCCCGACCCCCGCCGCCTCCAGCATGTGCCTCTCACCCACGACGCCTTCACCCCAACCCTGTTGACGTGCCGCCCCCGCCCTCGGCGTGATCATGATCAAACCACAACAGGTCCGTGGGAAACGAGGGTTGCATTACCATGCGGCCCTCTCCTCGGGCACGTGCCAGGCGCAAGGTGGCGGCGAGTGGACATGTCGCTTCCTCGTCAGCCGCGACCCGTAGCGAAAGTGATCGTTCCTGTTGACTCTTGTTTCCGCCGGACACGGATCCCCTTCCGCCGGCGGAAGGAGTGCCTTCAGCATGCGCAGCAGACGGAGAACCGCACTGCTCGGCCTCGCCCTGGCAGTCACGATGACCGCCGGCGGCCTGGCGTACGCCGCCCCCGTCCCGACCACCGGACAGGACGCGGTGACGGCCTCGCCCCGGGACGCCGTCCGCACCGCGACGGTCACCCTGGTGACCGGCGACAAGGTGACGGTGGCCACCCGGGCGGGCAGGACCCTCGCCGTCGACGTCACCCCGTACCGGGGCACCGCCGCAGGACTGCGGACGTACACCGTCGGCACCGACGTGTACGTGATCCCCCGGGACGCCGAGGCGCTGATCCACAACGGCCAGGTCGACAAACGCCTGTTCAACGTCACACAGCTCGTCGCCCAGGGCTTCGACGACGCCCACCGCGCGACGACCCCGCTGATCGTGCGCTACGACTCCGCCGGCACCACCGCCCCCGGCGGGGCCCGCCTCTCCCGCAAGCTCCCCGGCGTACGCGGCGCGGCCGTCACCGCCGACAAGGCCAAGGGCGACACCTTCTGGGAGGCCGTCGACGACGACAGCGCCCGCGCCGGAACCCCCAAGGCCCGCCTGTCCGGCGGCGTCCAGCGCCTCTGGCTGGACGGCAGGGTCAAGGCGCTCCTGGAGAAGAGCGTCCCGCAGATCGGCGCCCCGGAGGCATGGGCCGCCGGATACGACGGCACCGGCGTCAAGGTCGCGGTGCTCGACACCGGCGTCGACGCCACGCACCCCGACCTCGCCGACCGCATCGTCGAGAGCCGCAGCTTCGTCCCCGGCGAGACCGCGCGCGACGGCCACGGCCACGGCACCCACGTCGCCTCCACGATCCTCGGCAGCGGCGCCGGCTCCGACGGCAGGTACCGGGGCGTGGCCCCCGGCGCCAAGCTGATCGTGGGCAAGGTCCTCGACGACGGCGGCTCCGGCTCGGAGTCCGGCATCATCGAGGGCATGGACTGGGCCGCGCACTCCGGCGCGAAGGTCGTCTCCATGAGCCTGGGCGGCCAGGAGGGCGCCGACGGCACCGACCCCATGTCGCTCGCGGTCAACGAACTCACCGCGAAGACGGGCGTCCTGTTCACCATCGCCGCGGGCAACAGCGGCCCCGGCGACAAGACGGTCGGCTCGCCCGGCGCCGCCGCAGCCGCCCTGACGGTCGGCGCCGTGGACTCCGCCGACACCATCGCCAGCTTCTCCAGCCGGGGCCCGCGCGGCGACGGCGGCCTCAAGCCGGAGATCACCGCACCGGGCGTCCGGATCGTCGCGGCCCGCGCGGCCGGCACGACGATGGGCACGCCCGTCGGCGACCTCTACACCACCGCGAGCGGAACCTCCATGGCGACGCCGCACGTGGCGGGCGCGGCGGCGATCCTCGCCCAGCGCCACCCCGACTGGTCGCCCGCCCGCCTGAAGAGCGGGCTCATCAGCACCGCGAAGACCACCGCCGACACCTCCGTGTACGCCCAGGGCGCCGGCCGAGTCGACGTGGCGCGCGCGGTCCGCCAGCCGGTGTCGGCCGGCGGCACGGTCGACTTCGGGCTGCGTGGCTGGGACGACTCGGCCACGGTGGAGAAGAAGGTCGAGTACGTCAACGACGGCGACACCCCGGTCACCCTGGCGCTCTCGCTGGAGAACGCGGGCGAGACGCTGCCGGCCGGCACGCTCGCCCTGGGCGCCGACTCGGTGACCGTCCCCGCGCACGGCACCGCAGAGGTCGCCGTCACCCTCGACAGCCGCAGCGTCACCACCGGCTCGCACGGCGCGCACGTCACCGCGCGTGCCACCGACGGGACGACGGTGGTGACCGCGATCGGCTTCGGCCGGGACGTCCAGCGCTTCGACGTCACGCTGAAGGTCCTGGACCGCGACGGCAAGCCGACCGGCGGCATCGCCGCGGTCACCGACACCACCCTGGACAAGGCGGTGCTCCCGGAGACCTACCCGGTCGGCGAGGACGGGACCGTCGTGGTGCGGGTGCCGCGCGGTGAGCACTCCTTCATCGCGGAGATCTTCCACTACAGCCCCGACTGGAGCCTGCTCCACGAGTACACGTACGCCGCCCAGCCCGGCACGCTCGTCGACTCCGACCGGACTCTCACCTTCGACGGCTCCAAGGCGAGCCGGGTCAGCATGACCACGCCCCGTCCGTCGGAGACGAACCGCCTCCGGGTCGGCATAGCCTCCCGTCCGTCCTCGCAGGTCCTCGTCCACGACCGCGAGACCTGGCTGGGCGGGGAGACCGCGGTCTACTCCGTGCCGTCGGCCACCACCGACGCCGCCCTCTTCGAGTCGCGCGTCGCCTGGGCGCTCGGGGCCCCGGCGCTCTCGGCCCGGCTCGCCGGACACGGCAGCCGTGCCGTGGACGTCTCCTACTTCCAGGGCTGGACGGGCTCCGCACGCTTCGACGGCACCCGGACCCTGCGGGTGGCCAAGCCCGGTGAGGACGTCAGGGGCAAGCTCGCGCTGGTCAAGCGGGACTCCGGCACCACCACGTACGCGCAGGTCGACGCGGCGGCCGACGCCGGAGCGCTGGCCGTACTCGTCTACAACGACACCCCCGGCGGCTGGCTGGCGGGCAACTGGAGCCCGAAGGAGACCCGCATCCCCGCGATGACGGCCTCCGGCACCGAGGGCGAGCGCCTGCTGGCCCTGCCCGGCGCCCGGATCACCTTCACCGGCACGGCGGTCAGCCCGTACGCCTACGAGCTGCTCAAGTACCACAACGGCGGCATCCCCGCCGACCAGCGCTACCGCGTCCGAGCCGGTGAACTGGCCACGGTCGACTCCCGGTTCCACGGCACGACCGCCGGAGCCGAGGCCGGATACAGCCGGCTGATGCACTCGCCGATGCAGCCGGTGGCGAACTTCTCCTTCGGGCGGATGACGCTCCAGCGGACCCTGACCGAGTACGTCACCCCGGGCCTGCGGACCTACGAGGCCATGAAGCTCGGCCCCGTGTGGACGGCGGGCGGCTCCTGGCAGTTGACGGCCGCCACGAAGTTCACCCCCGGCCAGCAGGTCCGCCGCGACTGGAACAAGGCCGTCGTCCGCACCGCGCTGCCGAGCGGCCTGGACGGCGCGGCCATCCGTGAGGGCGGCGTCGGCGTGGTCACCGCCGCAGGGCTGCTCGACAGCGGCTTCGGGCAGTGGGCCGTCCTGCGCAACGGCACCGACAAGGAGCTGACCACGGTCTACCGGGACGGCGTGCTGCTGGGCACCGCGCCCGCCGTCGCCGTCGCCTTCCCGGTGGTCCCGGAGCGCGCCGAGTACCGCGTGGTCACCGACGTACAGCGGCCGGAGGCCGGCTGGAACACGTCCACCCAGGTGCGCACCGACTGGCGCTTCCACTCCGCGCAGGGCGAAGGGCGGACGCTGCTGCCCGTCCTGTCGGTCGACTACCACCTCGGTACCGACCTGGCCAACAGCGCCCGGACCACGTCCAGGACGACCGTCGGCCTCGGCGTACGGCACCCCAAGGGCCTCTCCGGCCCGGCGATCACGAGTGTCAAGCTGTGGGCCTCGTACGACGACGGCGCCACCTGGAGGCAGGTCCGCCTGGACGGCCGCCTGAACGGCGCCATCGACAACCCGGCGACCGCGGGCTTCGTCTCCCTGCGGGTCACCGCCACCGACGCCGACGGCAACTCCGTCGACCAGACGGTGACGCGGGCCTACCAGGTCCGCCGCTGACGGAGCTGTAGACCAAGGGCCGGGGCACCCGCGTGCGGGTGTCCCGGCCTTCCGCGTCCGCCGGACGGATCACGGTCCCCATCAGCGGAGCCGGACCGGTGTCGGCTCGGGCAACCTGATCCAGGTACCCGTCCACGTCCCGGTCAACGCCTGCGGCAACACCGTCAGCGGTCGTCGGCGCACAGGTCCGCGTCCGGGCAGCTCGCCGAGGCGGCCGGGTGGGGGAGTGGGGTGCCGTTGGCGCGCAGCACCTTCCGCACGTCGAGGATGAGCGGGAACACCTCCTGGTTCCAGTCCGCCCCCTGCTCGTCCCAGGCCCGCTGCTCGGCCTCGACGGCCATCCTGTCCTGGGCGAACACGCGCTCGGTGAAGCGCCGGATGAGGGGCCAGGCCAGGTGGAGGGCGCCGGGGATCGGCGGCTTCGCGATCATGAGCAGCCCGAAGACACGGCTGACGCGCTGCTCGATGTCCTCCGGCACATAGGCGACCCACAGGGAGAAGGCGGCCGTCTCCGATGACTCGGGGACCGTCTGCAGGGTCTGGTACGGGTACTCGGTGCGAATGGTGACGACGTCGGGAGTGGAAGCGCCCCCCACGCCCTCGGCGGACAGCAGGCCCGCTCCCCGGTCCTTCCGGCCGCCGGAGGGGACGAAGAGATACCTGGCCTCCACGGAGCGCGGGCCCGTGTCGAACCCCAGCAGCTCCGGCTGGATCCGGCCCAGGACGCCCCTGTGCAGGAACTGGTGGTTCATGTCGAGCAGGTTCTCGTGCAGGAACGAGTAGTGGCAGCGGACCGTACGCGTGAACATCATGGTCCGGTGCCGGGCCGAGTCCGCCTCGGGGAGCACGGGCAGGGGCCTGTCCTCCGCTCTGGCCGGGTCGCCCGGGAAGACGAAGACGAGTCCGTACTTCTCCCGCACGGGGTAGGAGCGCACCCCGCGGGGCGGCCGCGGTGCGCCCTTGGGCAGGTACGGGATCTGCGAGATGCGCCCGTTCCCCCGGTAGGCCCACGCGTGGTAGCAGCAACGCAGGATCTCGCCCTCCACCACCCCGAGGCTGAGCGGCACCTGCCGGTGGGCGCAGCGGTCCTCCAGGGCGTAGACGGTCCCGCTGCCACCCCGGTAGAGCGCGATGGGCCGACCCGCGAAGGAAGCCGCCCGGACCTTGCCCCTGCGTACGGCCGTGGACCGGGCCACGGGGTACCAGAAGTCCGGATCGATCCCCACGCGCCGCAGATCGCCCTCGCGAGTCCCGCGGTCGTCGCCCTCCGGACCGTACCGGCCCCCAGCGTCTGTGGCCTGAACCTCCTCGGACATGCGCATCCCTCTCGCTCAGGGCGTTTCGTCCCACGGGCAAACCAGGACCAGCCCAACATGGTCCGCCCGAGTACGCGATTCGTCGGCCGCCTCGCCGCTCCCGTACGCCTCACCCGGACGGCCCCGTGTGCCCGGATCAGAGGGCGGTTCCGCGCTCCAGCAGGTTCATCAGCGCGCGGGCCGCCGGACTGGTGGCCTGCGGTGGTGGCAGCAGGGCCACCGTCTCGTAGACCGCCTCGCCGGTGCCCGCGAGAGGGATGGCGTGCAGCGAGTTCCGCTTGTGCCGGAAATGCCGGGGCACGGCGGCGACACCGAGGTCCTCCTCCACCAAATCCAGGAGGCTGTGCACGTCGTTCACCTCCAGGCTCACGGTGCGCGGCACGCCCGCGGAGGCGAAGGTCGCGTCCGTCGCCCGGCGCGGTCCCCAGCCGGGGTGGAAGTCGACGAACACCTCCCCGGCGAGGTCCCGAAGCGCGAGGGCCGGCCCGGCCGCGGCGAGCGGATGCCCGGGGTGGCACAGAAGCGTCATCGGCTCGGCTGCCAGCGGCACCGAGCGCAGTTGGTCGGAGTCCGCCCGAGTGCGGTAGGCGAACGCCAGGTCGAGGCGCCCGGCGGCGACGTCCTCGGCCAGGGCGAGCCCACCTTCCTGACGGAGCCGTATCTCCACGTCCGGGTGCCGCCGCCTGAACGCGGCCAGCAGCCCCGCCACGTGCACCCCCGCGACGCACTGCTCGGTCCCCAGGGAGAGCGTGCCGCGCACCACGCCCTGCACGGCCGCCACCGCCTCGTGCGCGGCCCGTACTTGCGCCAGGATGCGCTCCGCCTCCACCAGCAGCGCCCGCCCGGCCTCCGTCAGCGTCACCCGGCGGGTACTCCGTACGAACAGCGGCGCCCGCAGATCCCGCTCCAGGGCCCGGATCGACGCCGAGAGACCTGACTGGGAGACCATCAGCCGCTCCGCGGCCCGCGTGAAGTGCCGGTCCTCGGCGACGGCGACGAAGTGCTGAAGATGCCGCAGTTCCATGATTCAGAACCCTACGCGCTGAATCCCATCGGATTCTCCTGTTGGATTCATGCCCACAGGCCAGGGGAGATTGGTCACGGCACGACAACCCCCGCCCCACCCCGACCCTCGGGTGCCGTCCCCACGCCATGGAGTCGCGTTGTACACCGCACATTCCGATCGTTATGCCGACATGCCCTACCGGCGCACCGGGCGCAGCGGCCTGAAGCTTCCCGCCCTCTCCCTGGGGCTGTGGCACAACTTCGGCCCGGACCGTCCCGCGGAGACCCAGCGCGCCATCCTGCGCCGCGCCTTCGACCTCGGAATCACCCACTTCGACCTGGCGAACAACTACGGCCCGCCGCCCGGCGCGGCGGAGTCCGCCCTCGGCGACTTCCTGCGGACGGACTTCGCGCCCTACCGCGACGAACTGGTCGTCTCCACCAAGGCCGGATACCTGATGTGGCCCGGGCCGTACGGCGAGTGGGGCTCCCGCAAGTCCCTGCTGTCGTCGCTCGACGCCTCCCTGAAGCGGATGGGCCTCGACCACGTCGACATCTTCTACTCGCACCGCTTCGACCCGGACACGCCCCTGGAGGAGACCATGGGCGCCCTGCACTCCGCGGTCCAGCAGGGCAAGGCGCTCTACGTCGGCGTCTCCAACTACTCGGCCGAGCAGACCCGCGAGGCCGCCCGCATCCTCGGCGAGCTCGGCACACCGCTCACCATCCACCAGCCGCGCTACTCGATGCTCGACCGACGCCCCGAGGACGAGGGCCTGCTCGACGCCCTCGACGACCTCCAGGTCGGTTCCATCGCCTACTCCCCGCTGGAACAGGGCCTGCTCACCGGACGCTACCTCGACGGCATCCCCGAGGACTCCCGGGCCGCCGGCGACAGCCCCTTCCTCAACCGCGACGCCGTCACCGAGGACCTGGTGACCCGGTTGCGCGCCCTGAACGACCTCGCCGCGTCCCGTGGCCAGACCCTGGCCCAGCTCGCCCTCGCCTGGGTACTGCGCGGCGGCCGCGTCACCTCCGCCCTGGTCGGGGCGAGCAGCGCACGACAGATCGAGGACAGCGTGTCCGCCCTCCGCAACCTCGACTTCGACAAGGAGGAACTGACCCTCGTCGACGCGCTCGCCCGCCCCTGAGCCGCGAGAGCCGTCCCGCAACCGCGTCGGACCGACCGGCGTCCGTTACGCGGGCGAGACCACGGGCGTCCGTGACGCGTGTGCAGCCACGGGCGCCTGTGACTCGTGCGACGCCACCGCCGTCCGTGACACGTGGGTAGTCACCGGCGCCTGTGACACCACGCCCCCGTCCCGGGGTGCCCCAAGGCCGGCCGCACGCGTTGCGGGCTGTTCCCGGGACGGCAGGCGGTGTTGGCGGTGCCGGCGGTGCTCAGATTCCGGCCGTGACTGCTTCCACAGGCTCTGCGGCCGCCGCCCCCGGGGCAGTGGCGGCAGAGGCATCGGGGACGGGCCAGGTGTAGAGGACGACGCCCTGCCGGCTGTCCTTCTCGAGGCCGTCCTTCGCCACCAGCTTCTCCAGGGCATTGCGGACCACCTGCTGCGAGGTGGCGCGCTCGGGACGGGCGGCCTCCAGCTCGGCGTAGATCTCGCTGACCTTCTTCGGCTCACCGGGCTGCCGGGCAAGAAGCCCAACGAGGAGCTCGCCGAGCGTCGGAACCGTAAGCTTCACGGACTCCACCCCGCCCGTCGCGCTCTTCTTCGCCCCGCCTGCCGAGGTCTTCCGGTCAGTCGTCTTCGGACCCGCCGGCTGCTGAACCGTGGTCTTCTTCACCCCGGCCGCAGCGGTCTTCCCGCCCGTCTTCTCCGGGGCCGTCTTCCCCGACCGCCTGGCCGCCGTCTTCCTGACCGCCGCCTTCTTCGCGGGCAGCAATCCCCGGGCCTCACGCGGCTGCGGCACCGCCGCCTCCACCGCCTCCCGCGCCGACGCGCCGGTGTTCACCGGCCCGGCGTCCTTCTCCGGCGCGATCACCGGCATGGACTCCAGCGTCGCCGTGAGCCACTTCTCCTCCGCCTTCAGCCGTTCCAGACGGGCGACGACCTCCGCCTGCTCGGCGCGGTTGACCGCGAGATCGGCGGCCAGCTGTTCCGCGTACTTCGTCTGGATAGGGGTAGTGACCGGCTCGTTGCCCATGACAGTCCACGCTCCTTATGGGGGACGGACGTTGTGGCCGGATGCTACTTGCCACAGTCCTGAATCCGCCGCTGGTTCCCCACTCCACCACCCGGCGGGGGTATGCCCGCCTCAGGCTGCGACGGAGAGCAGGTCGACCACGAAGACCAGCGTCGACCCCGCCGGGATGGCCGGCGAGGGCGACTGATTGCCGTAGCCGAGTCGCGGAGGAACGATGATCTCCCGCCGACCACCGACCCTCATCCCCCTGATCCCACGGTCCCAGCCCTTGATGACCCGGCCACCCCCCACGGCGAACTTGAACGGCTCACCTCGGTCCCAAGAAGCATCGAACTCCCTCCCGGATTCGAAGGTGACCCCGACGTAATGAACCCGGACGACGTTGCCCGGTTTCGCCTCGGCCCCGTCGCCGACGACGAGGTCCCGGACAGTCAGCTCGGTAGGAGCGTCACCCTCCGGCCGGTCGATCTCGGGCTTCGTCAGTTCACTCATCGCAACCTCGTCACTCTCCGTCGGACGGCCTCGCACGGACCGCCCGGGCGCATGGTCACTCCATGCCGCAGATGATCACGCTACCGAGAATGCCGATCTCCCGGAGTGCGCGAAACCCGACGGTGCGCGGCGCTCGGCCAGCGGAACCGAGAGCGGGAGCGGGGCAGCCCGTGCGGGCCCGGACCGCCTATGACCGCTGTCAGCGCAGTCCGCTGTAGGCGGCCATCACGATCTCCAGGCCGCGGTTGTCCTCCTGCCGGTCCCGGTCGATCATCCGGTTCATGACGTAGGCCACCGTCATGCGTGAGTCGGGATCGCTCGCAACCAGCGAACCGCCCCAGCCGCCCCAGCCGAAGGTGTTGCCGAACCTGCCGTAGCCCACCGTCCAGGACATCGGCGTCCGCAGGACGCGATCGTCGCCGCGGAACACCTCCTGCCAAGCGGGCTCGCAACCCTCGGGGGACAGCAGCCGTACGCCGCCGACCGAGCCCCGGTTGGACAGTACCGACTGGACGCGGGCGACAGACCGGGCGTTCCCGAAGCCGTTCACGGCAGGGATCTGCGCCCGACGCCAGGCCACGGAGTTGGTGTCCTTGACCCGGATCGCGGCACCGGCGTTCTCCCGGCGAACACCATCCGGTCCGAGCGGCGCGTCGGCGGCGTACTCGTCAGTCAGTGACGGCGGCGGGATCAGCGGTGCGACGCGGTGGTCATGCGCGGCGGAGAGCCCGATGTGGAAGTCCGCGCCCAGCGGGTGGGCCACCTCATCGGCGAAGAACTCGCCGAGGCTGCGGCCGGTGATACGGCGGACGATCTCGCCAACAAGGAACCCGAAGGTCAGCGCGTGATAGCCGGCGGCCGTTCCCGGTTCCCATTCGGGTGCCTGTGCAGCCAGCCCCGCCGTCACGCTCTCCCAGTCGTAGAGCTCCTCGACCGCCGTCAGCCCCGACAGGTCAGGCAGTCCCGCGGTGTGCGAGAGCACGTGCCGTACCCGTACGCGCTCCTTGCCTGCCGCGGCGAACTCGGGCCAGTAGTCGGCGACCGGCGCGGACAGATCGAGCCGGCCCCGGTCGGCGAGGATCAACGCACACAAGGCGGTCATGTTCTTGGTCGTCGAGTTCACGCCGACGAGGGTGTCGCGGTCCCAGGGGACGGAACGGTCCGCATCGGCATACCCGCCCCAGATGTCGACCACCGGCTCGCCCTCCACATAGACGGTCGCCGAGGCGCCCACGTCGTCCTTGTCGAGCGAAGCCGCAAGCACCTCACGGACGGCGGCAAACCGTGGCTCGCAAAAGCCCCTGATATCAGTCATACACATAAGCCTCAGGTAGCGCCCGGGCTCCCGCCCGACAAAACCAGTGCGGGAATTGTCGGGCGGGACTGTGGCTGGGGCTCGGTGTCGACCGCTGCGGCTGGCTGGCAGGGTGAACGTTCCCGCCACGGAGGCGCAGGAGAACAGGAAGGAAGGATACGCGTGCTGGAACGGATGAATCAGGCGTTGGACCACCTGGAGGGATGCCTCGACCGGGAGATCGACATGGCCGAGGTGGCCGGGATCGCCGCGGTGTCGGAGTACCACTTCAGGCGGTTGTTCTCGGCGCTCGCCGGAATGCCGCTCCCGGTCTACGTGCGGCGACGGCGGATGACGCTCGCCGGGGCCGAGGTGCTGGCCGGGGAGCTGACACTGCTCGATGTCGCGGTGCGGTACGGGTACGGATCGGGCGAGGCGTTCGCCCGGGCATTCCGGTCGGTGCACGGCATCGGGCCGGGCGAGGCCCGTCGCACGGGCGCGGTGCTCACGGCGCAGCCGCGCATGTCCTTCCGTGTCGTCGTCGAGGGGAGTACGCCCATGCGGTACCGGATCGTGGAGAAGGAGCCGTTTCGGGTCGTCGGCAGGAAGGCCCGGGTCCCGCTCGTGCACGAGGGCGTCAACGCGGCCGCCGCGGCGCACTTGGAGAACCTGGACCAGCAGGCGATCGTACGGATGAAGGAGTTGGCCGGCCGGGAGCCGGAGGGGATCCTGTCGGCGGTGGTGCACCTGACGGACAGCCGGGAGGACGGCGCCGAGGTGGACTACTGGATCGGCGTGGCGACCGGTCTCGAAACAGCCGCTGAGGAGCTCGACGCCCTCGATGTGCCGGCCGGGACCTGGGCGGTCTTCGACAACCACGGGCCCTATCCGGGCGCCCTTCAGGACCTGTGGCGCGACGTGTTCACGCAGTGGTTCCCCTCGAACCCGTACACGAGCCGGCCGGCCCCGGAGCTCCTGCTGACACGGCCGGTGGAGATCGGCACGGAGACCGACTCCCAGCTGTGGATCCCGGTCGAACGGGCGAGCGGTAGCCCCGGTGAGTGACCACCGGCACCTGGACGTCGGCCTCCGCACGGAAGCCCCCCGCCCCGATGCCCCGCAGGGCCGGCCGCTTCGACAGGTGATCAGCCGGTCAGTGGCCGCCATTCCCGCACACGGTAGGGCGTGGCAGAGCCTGCTCGATCCGGCTCCCTCGGCGGCATGGTCAAGCAGACCCGAGGACACGTGCTCGCCACCGTGCGGAGCAGGTCAGGGACTCGTGGCGCCCGTGTCAGGGCGGGGACTCGGCGCAGCCGGTGATTCCCTGCTGCTCGCCATAAGGGCGATACCCGACCGAGCCAGGTCGCCGTGGTGGCCGTCTGCCCCGTTGACGGTCATTCCACGCCGCGGAGCTCCTGCGACGCGCGTTGTCGACGGCCGTAGAGGCGGCCGACCGGTTCGGTGCTCAGGCCGTGCAGCACGATGCTGACCATGACGGTGATCACCATCACGCGGGCGATGAAGTCACCGCCACCGGTGGCGGGCAGATTGATCGCGGCGAGAAGGCCGAAGACCATCGTGGTCACTCCTCTGGGTCCCATCCACCCGAGGAACAGCCTGTCGGACAGGGACAGATCCGTACCGATCAGCGCGAGCATCACGGGCACCATGCGCACCAGGGTGACGGCGAGGACGGCGTAGAGGACGACGGAGAGGTGGAAACCGTCCCAGAACTCGTCGTTGACCATCTGGCCGAAGAGGAACCACAGGGCGAGGGTCAGCAGGGTGGACAGGTCGTCGGTCATCTGGACGGAGTCCTGCGGGAGATGGCGCAGCGCCGGTGCGATGCAGACACCGGCCACGAACGAGGCGACGAAGCCGTTGCCGCCCCATGTCGTGGACAGGGTGTACGCGGCGATGGGCACGCTCAGCACCGCGAGCCTCGTCGCGGTCGGCAGCGTCCAACCCTTCGCCCAGGACTGGCGCAGTACCTGTCCGGCCACCCAGCCGACGAGCGAACCCGCTGCGACGGCCCAGCCCGCCGCGGCGACCGCGTCGAGGAGGGCATCGGCGTAGTCGCCGCCGGCCGTGCGGGACTCGGCGGCGGCGCCGGCGAGGCAGAGCAGGAAGACCGGTGAGGTGATGCCGTCGTTCAGGCCGCCCTCGACGCTGAGTACCTCCCGAAGCCGAGCCGGGACACGTCTGTCCCGCACCACGGCTGAGGCGGGCGCCAGATCGAGAGGGGCGACGACGGTCGCCAGGACCGCGAGGACCCATCCGGGCTGTTCGGGGAAGAAGGCGAGTGCGGTCAGGAAGGCGGCGCCCAGGGTCAGCGGCAGTGCGGCGCCCACGAGGCGGGCGACGACTTTCCTCTCCCGGCGGATCACGCCGGCCGGCACCTCGGTCGCGTCGACGAAGAGCAGCAGGGCGACGACGACCTCCACCGCGCGCTCGAAGCTGTCCCGGTCTCCGAAGTCGAAGACGAGTGGCGGATCCGAACCGCTGGTGAGGGCGATGCCCGCCAGCATCATGGCGATCGGCGCGGTGACGCTCCATCGTGCGAGCCGGTACGACAGCACGCACCAGGTGAACAGAATGCCCGCGATGACGGTGACGGCAGACAAGACCATCCGCGCTTTCGGAGGGGTGCTCGGACAGACGCAGCGTAAGGCGCGGTCGCCGTCGACACGCGTCAGCACGCCGACGGCGGTTCTGCTCGCCCTCCGTGGCTGCGTAGGCGGGAACGGGCATCGGTTGTCGATGAGTATCCCGAGCACCGCCGGGTCGGGTGACGGTGCACGGCCGATGGACGCGGCGACACGCATCTGCTCGACGCGCTCGGGGTAGTAGCGGCCGAAGAGCTCTGCGGACTGGTCGAGGTCGCTGGTCCAGCCGCCCCATCGGGGCATGATCAGGGTGAATCCTGTGCGGACGATGCGACGGCCGACGAGACGGCTGAGGGTCCGGCGGTCGGCGTCCGTGGTGGCTTCGCCTGCTTTGGCACGCCAGCGTGGAAGCACGCGGGCGAGGGCACCGTTGGTCTCCCGCGCGAGTAGGGCTGTGGGGCGGTAGCGGGGCAGTTGTTCTGCGAGGTCAGGGCCCAGCAACGGGGTGCAGAGGCAGGCGATGAAGAATCCGCCATCGTGACGTTCGAGGTCGCTGAGTAGAACGCGCGTGCTGGTCAGCAGGATCCCGACGCCATCGATCTGCGGGAATGCACGGTCGAGTACGGCCTCGATCGCTTGGGCGTCAGCGCGGTCGGCTTCGGTGGGCTCGTCGTGGAGGGCGAGCTGGAGGGTCGAGGTCGGAGACTCCGGGGGTGGCGGTGCCACGGGGGATGCTGCCGTAGAGGTAGGCGCTGTGCAGGCGCGTTCCGCCGAACGTCTCGGTGATATGAGCGCGGGCGGCATCGACGACGGGGACGAACGCTGCCGGCACTCGGTCCAGTGCGCCTTCGTGTGCGATCGTTCCGTCGCGGTCCAGCCCTCGTTCCTTCATGGGGCCACTGTTCCTTGTGCCGCTGTGTGCTGCCGAGCGGATTTCCGAGGCGCTGTGGCGTCCGCGAACTGCACCGCCCACGCATCCGCCAGTGGGCGGTGCAGGACCTGCCCGCCAGGATCGATGGACGTGTGGCCACCCAGAACTGGGATCGGGAATGGCAGCTTCTCAGCCTGCGGAGGCTTCGTTTTCGGTGGCGCGGCGCGGGTGGAGGACAGGCGGTAGGAGTCGGTGCCGGTCTCGATGATGTCGCCGCCGAAGGTGAGGCGGTCGACGATGGCCACGCAAAGGCGCGGGTCGGTGAACATCGAGCCAGGCGTGGGTCGGCCCCCGCATCAGTGTCCAGTTCCGCCCTCGGGGCGTGCGCTGGGATCTGACGCGGGGGCCGACGGTGTCGGGCCGCTACGGAGCCGCGGTCGGGCGGAAGCTCTGTGACGGGGAGCCGTCGCAGGCGCGTTGGACGAGCTGTGCTCCGGTCGTGGAGGATGCGCCGGCGGTGAGGCACTTGCCGCTGTGGCGGGCGACGAAGTGGTAGCGACCGGACGGTTCGCCCACCGGCAGCCACTGCTGGTTGGTGCCGCCCCCGTAGGCCCACAGTTGGAGCGGCGCGCCGTCGGCCGTGGACCGTTCGGTGACGTCGACGACCTGCTGCGGGGCGTTGCGGACCCCGATGCGGCTGTAGCCGTCGGTGGTGGGGGTGAAGCGGAACTGCTGGGCCTGGGTGCCGTTGCAGGTGTACTGCTGGACGGCGGTGCCGTTGGCCGTAGCGGCTGCCCGGGCGTCGACGCACAGGCCGTTCGACTCGGCGGCGAGGGAGTACCAGGAGTCCCCGGGGAACGTGCCGGGCGGGGTGGTACCGACGCCGGCGAGCCACCTGAGGCCGTCCAGGAGGAGACGGTTCTGGGTGGGGCTGGCGAAGGTCGAGGAGAGCCGTGTGTCGGTGGTGTAGTTCATGGCGTTGTGGCCGAAGTTGGCGTACAGCATGCGGTACTGCGTGTTGGTCCAGACGAGCGGGTAGTCACCGCTGTACCAGGACTGGTTCGGGTCGGTGCCGAGCGGGAAGCTGACCGGGTCGACCGAGGCGAGCACCTTGATCGACGGGTTGGACCGCAGGTTGTTCGACCAGCTGTACCACTCGCTGACGGCGGAGGTCCACGTCGTGGGCAGTCCGGCCGCGGCCGGGTGGGAGCCGTTCTCCGTGCGGACGACGGCGGTGGTCGGCCCCCAGGTGTTGGAGCGGAAGTTCCCGCTGCCCAGGAACTGGTTGTAGTACCAGTTCCAGCCGCTGGCGTTGGTCGTGAAGGCCGAGACGTGGAAGCCGAGCCACCCGCCGCCGGCACGCATGTAGCGTTCGAACCCGGCGCGCTGGGCGGCGCTCTGCGGGGCGTCGTCGAGGAAGAGGACGACGTCGTACGCGTCGACGCCGCCGTTGGCGAGGAGGTTCCAGTCGGTGGTGGCCGTGTAGGAGAAGTTCTGGGCCGCGGCGGTCCGGGGGAACCAGTCGTTGGCCTCCTTCACGAAGTCGATGTGGGCCGCGTCCCAGGTGCCGTTGTAGAACGCGATCACGCGGAAGTCCGGTGCGGTGGGGGCCGCTTGGGCAGGCGCGGTGGCCCCGAGGCCGAGCAGGAGGGCCATCAGGCCCAGGAGCCGGAGCGGAAGCCGGAGCAGGAGTCGGTTCACGGGTGGCTCACCAGGTTCGCGACGTTGGTGGAGGAGTTCGACGGGCCGCCACGGTCGTTGACGACGTGCCGGATCGTGCCGGTGCCGCCAAGTGAGACGGTGACCATGTTCCGGAAGCGGACGTCGGGTCGGTCGGGCGCCTCGATGGCGTGCTCGGCGGTGACACCGGGATTGACGTTGAAGTAGCAGTAGCTGCCGAGTCCGTACGCCTGGTGGCTGGTCACGGAGTCGGCGACCTTGTAGGCGGCGTAGCCCTGGGTGGTGCCGTTCATCCAGGCCGCCTGGTTGGGAGGGTCGTACGGCATCTCGTTCTGGTAGAAGTACGAGCCTTTCTGAGGGGCTTCCGTTTCACCTGCGTCAGCAGCTACTGATGTTGCTCTGACCTGCATGAATGGGGGAGTGGTGCGTCACTGGTTGGTCAGTGACCGTCGCTCGTCGGACAAGATCGTCTCCCAGTTGTTTCCCACTTGCTCTCCATGCGCAGACCAGGGCCGGACCGCTCAACACCCTCGAAGGCGTCCACAGCGATCCGACCCTGGCCTATGGCCAACGAATGCCTCGTACAGGAATCACGCCCTGAGGGACACTCGCCGGTACGGCCACCCGCCATACGGGGGCGGGTGACCGTGTGGGGCCGCCTCCCGATCGCACGCGGGGTACAGGCGAACTGGAGGCGGTCCCGTCGGCGGCCACGGAACCTGAACCCGCAGCGCCGAACTCTTGCTCGCTCTTCAGTTACCTCATGGCACCCAGGGTGCACACCCTTGATATATCAAGCAAGCGGTACGGCTCGTAGCCTTCGACCCTCAGTAGTGATCATGATCAGAGGGTCGCCATGTCAGCCGACGCGCGCTATCGCCGCATCGCCGCCGACATCCACGCCCGCATCAAGGCCGGCGAGTGGATGCCAGGAGACCCGCTCCCGTCCCGATCCGCCATGGCCGCCCAGTATCAGGTCCACGAGCAGACCGTGCGGCTGGCCTATGTACTCCTCCGCCAGGCTGGAATTCTCGACGGAGAGCAGCGCCGCGGCGTGTATGTGGCGCACCCTCCTGCCATGCGCACTCTCACGAACCCAGACGCCCCGTGGCCCTACGGCACCGAGACCACAGACGCCACGTCGTGCCGGGCGACGGAAGAGCTTGCCGCGCGGCTCGACGTCCCAGCCGGCGTCACCCTGCATCGACGGATCGTCGAGTGCATGGACCCTGGCGGCCGGTCGGCCATGCTCGTCACGTCCTGGTGGCGCGGCCGACGGCGACCACATGCGTCCTATGTCGTGGAGGTCGGCGTCCGACCCATCACGGAGGCCGAGGCGAGGTCTCTCGGCATGCTGGTGGATGCGGCGGCATACAGGCTCATGAGGACGAGGCTGGACGGCTCTGGGCGCCCTGTGGAGACCGCTGATCTCGTCCTCCCTATGGACCGATGGCTCATCCGCCTAGGCGGCACGAAGTAGCACATCAGCGGGGGTGCCCAGCAGTGCAGGGCCTGACGCACATTACGCAGCATGCCCCATGAGTCACACGTCCGGGAACGGGTGTGCGAGCAAAATTCACACGGAGCGTTTACCTGACAACGCATTTAGTTACGCACAGCAATACTCGGAGCGATGTCAGCCCCGCCTCGTAGGCTTGCGCCCATGACGATGCCCGAGCAGTCGCCGGCCCGGCCCAGCGCCGACGCCATCAATGCGGAGATCCGCGCGCTGTGGGTCGACGGCGTCCTGCCGGTCGAGGCGCGTGCCGAGTATGCGCGGCTCGTCGTTGCCTGGGCCGAGGCGGTGCAGGTCGAGCGGCAGGCTCCCCGCCTCGCGCTGGAAGCAGCCTAGCTACGACCGCCACGCGTCCTGGTAGTCAGGGTGGTCGGCATACGGCAGGGCAAGCCCCGGCAGGATGACGCGCCGGTACTCCGAGAGGATCGACTCCACACCGGTGACGACCAAGACGTCTGCGGCCATGGCCTCGTAGCAGCTCAGCAGCTCACGTTTGGCGTCGACCTCGGCCAGCACCCGCGCCGGGTCGTGGCGGGCGATGTGCTCGCCGTAGGCGCGGCGCGGCAGCACGTTGGCCAGCTCGTTGCCGTTGCCCAGGTCACGGATCTGCCACACGGAGGCGTCGTACTCCCAGGCCAGGAAAGCGGGATGAGGCGCCCGCGCGATCTGCTCGTCTTCGTCGAGGCGGGCGCGGAGGAACGCGATCAAGTCTTCCATGAGCTCTCCAGGAAAGCGTCCCGCCCCGGTGCATCACGCCGGGGCGGGTCCGGTAGCCGCGTCAGCCAGTAGGCGCGGTCGGGATGCGAGCAGGGTACGCCCAGCCGCTGACAGGTGAGCGCGCGGCTTCCGGCATGGCTCGGCCCCGCCCACAGGGCGTGCGTGGTCTTAGCCTCCCAGCTCTCGCTCATCGAAGAACGCCGAGTCGGTACAACGCAGGTTCAGGCAGACGATCTGCTCTTCGCCGCCTGGCTCTTGATACCGACGTAGGCCCCAGGTGCGGCAGGTCGGGCAGTCGTGCTCGGGGTATGGCGTCGTGTACTTCAAGAACTCACGGAAGGGGCTTGAGGTCATGGCACCTCTCCTTCGGTATGGAGCCTCTCGGCCACTCTGTATGCGGAGGTCGCCAACCGTACACAGCAGAACGCCCCCACCGCCGAAGCGGTGGGGGCAGGTTCAGTCGGTCAGTGGTTCGCCAGGCGGGTCCGCCGGCTCGGGCTCGGGCTGCGGTTCGAGGACGCCCATGTCGACGAGGGTCTCGCCGTCGGCCGCGGCCAGGTCGGCTACCGGCTGGATGGGCTGGTCGTCAGGAAGTGCCGTCATAGGAATCCAGGTCACATGTCGTGGTTGATGAACTCGCGGGCCCGCTCGGGAATTGGCTTGGCCACCGGGGGCTCCATTCCTGCAGCGCGGACCCAGGCGGTCAGGCCGCGGACCCGGTCTATGAGGTAGCTGATCGCGACGCCGGCGCCTTCCAGGCGCTGGTCCTGCCGGTCTGAAGACTGCTCCAGCTCCTCGATCCGCTGGCCCTGCCGGTCGATCTCTTTCCGCATGGCGTCCGTGACGACGGTGAAGTCGTCGCGTCGGTGATCCCGTCGGGTCCGTCGTGCCGCCCGGCCGCTCCATACAGCAGCGCCAGCAGAGGCAACTCCCACAACGCAGCTGGACACCGCGGTCCATGTCTCGGCGCTCATGGGCTACTCCAGTTTCTTGGGGCGCGGAGGCTCACGCCAGCCCGCCACCACGATCACCGGCACTGCGGCTACCGCCCAGATCAGCGCCGTCACCCACCCCCTAGTTGTGTCACCGAGAGGCCACCACGACACGAGGTAGGAGACCATCCACGGGACGACGATTACCAGGAGGGCGGGGAAGCCAAGCCAGTCCCGCCCTTCCGGCAGCACAGACGCCGCCACGGCCACCAGCCCGCAGGCAATCCAGAAGCCGGCCCAGGCGTCGAGAGGCATCGCGTTGAGCAGCAGCCGGATGCCGCGAGTGTCCGGCAGAGGCTCGACGAGCTGCCCGAATCCGTACAGCGCCCACAGCATGCCGAAGGACGCGAGGAAAGCGCCGCGGCGGCCGAGGATCCGGGACAGCCGCCGGGCTACGCGGCGCGGCACCTACACCCCAGCCGGGCCGGCCGCCTTGACCGGGCTGCTCTGCTCGATCCGGGTAGAGGACAGCGGCGCCGTGACCTGCGTGCGTTCCCACAGGGCCAGGAACGCGGCGATCGCAGCCATCACCATGCCCTGCTTCTCCGCAGACCAGTCCAGGCCGAAGCCGACGAACAGCGCCATGCCGGACTGCGCCAGCTGCATCAGAGCCGCGCCGAGCGCACCATCGCGGGCGACGATCGCGATCCACACACCGACCGCCCCGGCCAGGACGGCGTTGATGAGCGTCTGCTGCGTGGCGGAGACGTCGAGGCCGAAGGCGGCGACGAGCTTGAGCGCGGCAGCGGCGAAGCCCAGAAGCAGCGCCGGTTCGCGTCCGAATATTCTCACTTGGTTCTCCTGGTCAGTCGGCGAGGCGGGCAGCGAGCTTGTCTGCGACGAGCTCGGCGATCTGCTCCGCGAGGGTGGGGTGGGCCGCGACCTGGGCGGCGATGGCCGTGATGTCGGCGGGGGTGAGCGTGGGCTGCGGCAGCTGGTCGACCTTCGCGGCGAGCGCGGCGATGGCCGCGTTCTGCCGGCCGTGGACGTAGTCCATGTACCGCATCACGGCGCCCGTGCGGATGGGGCTGCCGCCCTCGACGGGGTTCGGCTCCGTCCGGTTCCAGACCGCACTGACGACCTTCGTGACGTCCTCGTCGGACAGGGGCATGTCTTCCTCCGTGCCGTTGGCCCGGGCGACGATGCCCGGGAAGACGATCTCTCTGAACTGCTTGACGCGGGCGGCGCCGGGGCAGGCCGTGCCGCTGACCGCCCACTCGGGATGCAGCCCGTGGTAGCCGTAACCCGGGTCGTCCCAGGTGCGGCAGATCCGCAGCGGGATGCCGTGTTGGCGGTGCAGCCAGACGCCGAGGTTGATCAGGGCTTCGACCTGTTCGTCGGTCCACGGGTCCGTGTGCTGCAGATTCGATGCCGTCTCGATGGAGACCGCGCCCGTGCCGTCCGGCCGTCGGTTGGCCAGGTAGTTGGCGTCTGCGCGGGTCTCGGTGCCGAGGTACTGGCCGAGGTCGCCGGCGTAGCCGAGCCCGAACGTGCTGTCGAGGTTGGTCGAGTCCCGCCAGTACTCGTACATGCGGCGCGCGGTCCACGGCGCCGCGATGCTGTGCAGGATGAACTGCGTGGGACGGATGGCTGGCTGGGAGTCGGACTCCGGCTGCAGCTCCATCCGGGTGGCGCCTGGGTACCAGGCCATGTGCCCTCCAGTGGTGGAGATCAGGTCTCTGAAGCGGTGTACGCCTCGGATCCCCACACGCCGATACAGACGGCGCTGCAAGTGCCGGCCCCGGCGGTGC
The DNA here is from genome assembly GCF_042743475.1 of Streptomyces sp. NPDC059534. NCBI lineage: Bacteria > Bacillati > Actinomycetota > Actinomycetes > Kitasatosporales > Streptomycetaceae > Streptomyces > Streptomyces sp. NPDC059534. The sequence continues at coordinate 83,756 of NZ_JBHWAQ010000017.1, read as the reverse complement.
GTTGGGCCTCGAGGCGGATGGTGATCTGGTCGCCGTACTCGACGACGCCCAAGTCGGCTGCTGTCGCCCGGTACTGGATCAGCGTGTCGCCGCCGCTGACAGTCGCGATGGGGCCGAGGGTGGAGACAGCGCCGTCCGTGCCGACCGTGCCGGTGAAACGCAGCTGGGCCGTGCTGGCCACGGGGGCGGACAGCATGGCCTGTAGATGCAGGACCCGGTGCTGTGCGAGCCATAGGCCCATGTGGGTCGTCGCCCAGGCGCCGGCGGTGAAGGCGACGCTGGCGTGCATGGGGACGGGGATCCAGGGCCGTCCGAGCCAGTCGTCGGCGTAGGGGTCGTCTGAGAGGATGCGCTGGCCACTGCGGGTGAGGATCGCGCTCGTGTCGCTCTCGTCGGGGCCCTGGGCGGACAGGGCGAGTCCGACGGTTCCGTCGTCGCGCCGCATCGCTACCTGGTAGCGCTCGCTCACCGGGTCCTGGCCAGCGGTGAGCAGGCCCGTCCCGCTTGGCGTCTTGACGGTCAGCTGGCCGCTGCCAAAGGTGGTGGTCTCTGCCCGCCGGCTGGCCATCAGCTCACGCATCTGGCGCTTGAGCGCAGCGATTTCGCGCATGAGCACGTCGGGACCTGGGGGCAGCATGTCGACAGGGGTCGGCATCAGATCGTCTCCTCCTCGACGAGGATCGGGCTGATCCGGTCCCCGCTGGGATCCAGGTCCCAGGACCAGGCTCGGCCGACCCTCACGGCGCCAGCGGGGTGCCGGGGCGACTCGGCGATCTCGATGGTGATGTCGTCGCCGAGTGACCAGTCGGTACCGAGGCGGGGAGCCCGGGAGGCGGTCGCCTCGAGGGTCCACACGCTGGCGCCCGTGCCCATCAGGCTGCGTGCGCGGGTCGCGTGCGCGGTGAGTTCGTCGGGGTCGGTGATGCCGCTGGATGGTGTCCAGCGGTACTCAGTTCGCGGCCAGCCTGCCGCCTCAAGCTCGGTGGCGATCTGTGGGGCGCTGGTCAGACGCGATTCGCCCTCGCCGTCTCCGCGGGCGATGGCGACGGTGGCACCCTTGCCGGTCTCGTAGGACCCGTTCTGGCGGTACGCGGCGATGCAGCCTGGGAAATCAAAAACCGATTCAGGGTCGCCGCTCTGGCTGCCGATCCGTGACCGTACCCGGACCGAAAGGTCGATGGCTGTGTGGGCGGCGTCGGCCCAGATGGGGTCGATGGTCCATTCGGGGCCGCCGTCCATGCCCATAACCTGCTGCGTTGCGGAAAGGACGGTTCGGTCGTCGCCGTCTCGGGAGATCCAGTCCATGGTGACGCCGGTGGCGACTGCGTCCATGACGAACGGGGGGCCCTGGCTCAGCGGGGCCGTCATCAGGCTGGTGATGACGGTGGCCTGGTCCTGGCCGATGAGGGTGAGGTCGCCGACGAAGCGCCGGTCGAGGTACCCCTCGAAGGTGATGGCCTGCAGGTCGACGGTCTGGGAGCTGCCGCCGTCCCTGGTCAGAACCCATCCCGCCCATAGGGGGGTATCGGTAGCCGGGTCGACAGCGAGGAGCATGGACCGGCCCTCTTGGGTTGCCGCTTCCCAGTCCGCGGGCGCGCTGGGAAGGAACAGGCCGAACGACGACGTGGTGGGCGCGCCGAGCCGCCGGCCGATGGTCTGCGTGGTGAGGCCCGGCAGCTCTTCGACGATGCCGCCGGTGGTGGCGTCGCACGCGTACCAGACCAGCTCGTAGGGGCGGGGGTCCTGGGGGCTCCCGCACATGCTGTCCGAAGTGATCGTCATGACGTGTTGGCGGTGAGGCGAGTGATGCCAAAGTTGCAGATGAGGCCGTTCACGGTGCTGCCCGTGTTCTGATTGAGGAAGACCTCGACGTACTGGCCGCCGGCAGTCGCGATCACCCGGCCGCCGATGATCGCGGACGCGTTGCCGACGGAGCCACGGCCGATGTTCACGCGGCCGTCGACGACCGCTGCGCCGTTGACCCGGACCTCGCCACGGCCGTCGGCCGAGCCGAGGGCGCCCGGCCAGACGATGACCCCGTCGAGGAGGTAGGTCCCGGGTACCGGCATGACGAGCCTGGTCGGGTTGCCGGCGGACCACATGCCCGTTCGGTTCGACGAGCGGAGCCCTGTCCAGGTGACCGCGAAGTACGTTGAGGCGTGCGAGGCCAGAGAGGCCGACGCGTTGTAGACGCTGCCGGTCGGCTGTTCGGTTGTTGTCCAGGCCGAGCCGTCCCATCGGTCCGGGGACAGCGTGGTCGTGTTGTCGCGGTACTGGCCGGTGTACGTGCCGGTCGTGTATCCGGACGGTGCGATGCCGCGGGTTGCGGACGACCAGGGGCGCCACGCGGTGCCGTCCCAGCGTTCGAGGGCGCCGGTAGAGGAGTTGTCGCGGTACTGGCCGGTGTAGTAGCCGGACGCGAGCGCCGTGTCGGGCAGGATCCCGCCCGGGGCCACGGTGACCGGACGGACCGCGGTCGACACCGACGGCGAGCCGCCGCCCGATGCAGGGACGGAGATTGTCGCCAGCGGGATGTAGATCTGCGTGCCCGCCGGAGTCGGGGCGACCGGGCTGGCCGCCGCGGTGCCCGCAAGGTAGACGGCCTCGGCCTTGCGCAGGCCGGACGCGTCGACGTCGGTGTCCCAGACCCGCAGGTACACCAAGTCGATGCGCGCCAGGGTCGCGTGGGCGGCGGCCACGGAGCCGGGGCTCGTCGAGGCAGGCATCGCTGCCCGGTAGACGCCTTGCCCGGACCGGTACAGCGTGGCCACGCCGGCGCTGACGTTGATGGTGGAGCCGGCCAGGCTGGTGGTGAGGCCGGTGTCGCCGGGGCGGACGCCGGGCCGGGAGCCCATGGCGGTGCCGTCGGACATGACGATCGGCGAGTCGGACTGGCGGAGCTCAAGGCCGGTGTAGGTGAGGGAGTCCTCCCACACGGGGTCAGCCATCGGTCCTCCTCAGGTTCAGAGCCATGCGGACCGCCACTCCGCGGTGATCATGGCTGCGGCGTCGTAGACCGTGGACTGGAACTGGATGGTGGCCGTGCCGCCGCAGGGAATGAGGGGCCAGCCGAGAGGCACGGACAGGTACCGGCGGCGCGAGGCCGTGCCGTCGAGGACGACCGTCCTCGTGTTGCAGTTGATGACCAGCACCTCGCCGGCCTGGAGGTCCTGCGAGTAGCTGAGGCTCTGGACGCTGCCGTCGGGCTGCTGCACCAGGATCAGTGGCGCCGTGACCGGGCCGGCGATCGTGAAGACGGGCGGGCAGTCGATCGTCCCCACGTTCTCGGCGTTGATCGTGCCAGTCACCGACGACGCCGACAGGGTGATCGGTGGCGTCAGAGGCGGCGACGGGCCGCCCGTCGTGACAGGAAGGCCCGTCGTCTGGGACTGCAGGACGGTGGCGTACCGGCGTGGGTCCGCGGCCGTGACCAGCAGGGAGAACTCGGCGACCTTGTCGCTGAGCGGCCGGATCAGCGGCTTGCCGGACCGTCGGACTGTGACCTGCTTGGGGATCGTCTCGTACACGGTGAGCGTGGTCGCGGACAGGGCGGCGGCCGCCCGTAGCTGCTCCATCGCCCCATCGAGGGCGATGAGGTCCGGCGCCACCACCTTCCCGGCAAGGGTGATGGGGCGCTCGCTCAGATACACCGGGGCGGCCCAGGCGCCGTGGTCGTACTCGCGGACCTGGTACTCGGCCCGCACCTCGCTGCCGTCCCAGCCCTCCATCTCCTGCAGGTGCCAGGCCACCCCGGCAGCGTCCACCCTTCCCAGGGAGACGCTGCCGAGGTCGACGCGGCGTCCGTCGAGATCCGTGTCCGGGGTGTAGCCCACAGCCCACCTGCCTCTCTCAGCCGACGAAAGCCAGGTGGCGGGCGATGTCCGCAGCCTGCGCGGCGGAGGACTGCTTCGCCCCGTGCAGGTGGACCTCGTAGTGCTTCGTGATGTGCTGGACAACCGGCGCGGCCGCACCGCCGCCGCCACTCCACTGGGACGCTGGACGGGCGTCGTAGCCCATGCGACGGGCAGTCGACATCAGCAGCGACCGCGAGCGACCTGAGCCGTTGATCGGAATCCACGCCTCGACGTCGCCCGCCTCGGCGGCCAGGACGGTCGCCGGCGCGGTGAGAATGCCTCCCCTCGCCATCGCCTTCGAGGGCCCCTGGCCAGCGAGTTGCTCCAGGAAGTGCTTCCGGTTCGCCTCAGGCAGGCCCTTGATCTGGCCCATGATGCGGGGCGCCAGATCCTTGATGGACCCGACGTCGAGGCCCGCCGCGATGAGCTCGGCGAACCCGCGGTTCGTTCCGCCGCGGAGGACGGACAGCAGCGTGAGTGCCGCCGTCAGATCCTCGCCGGACAGAGACGAGCCCGCCACCTTCGCCGCGGCGTTCGCCGCCACGACGGCAGCAGCGCCGCCGGTGACAGCCTGCCGCGCCAGGGCCGCCGCTTCCTCGCCGCCCAGGCCGGCGAGGGCCTGGGCGAGGTCGCCGTACCCGCGCGCGGCGAGGGTCTGCAGGTCGGAAGAGAACTGCGCGTTGACCTTGTTTGCCCCGGACACCTGGCTGGTGAAATCCGCCAGGCTGGCGGACGCCACGCCGGCCGTCGCCTTCAGCTTGGCGACGATGTCCTTGAACTGCTTGTCGCTGGCGTGGGCCAGCTTGCCGACAAGCGCGTAGCCGTCCTCGCCCATCTGCTCGAGGATGTCCCGGACCTGAGTGCCGCCACGGGCCTGGATGCGACCCAGATCGCGACGCCACGCGGCCGTCTGCTTCAGCGATTCGCCGAGCAGCTTGCCGTAGCTGCCCAGACTGAAGCCCTTCGGGGTCGCGGCTCCCTTCGCCAGGCCCAGCGCCTTGTCCAGATTGAAGACCTGGCCCCGGGCGGAGGTGACCGCAGCGGCAGCCTTCGCCGAGGCGAGCCGGGCATCCCGCAGCTTCTTCTCTGCGGCAAGCAGCTGGTTCGCGGTGTGCTTCTTGGTCGAGCGAACGCGCTGCAGGTTCGCCTCCGCGTCACGCAGAGCCCGCGCCTTGTCCTTGCTGGTCGCCATCGCCTTGTTGAGAGTCGACCAGGCTGCGGCCAGGCGCTTCACGAGGTCGTCGTACTGGCCCTTGATGTCCCCCGGCGTCCGGAGCATCGGTGCCTGGGTCGGCGTGTACGACACCGGTCCACCGGAGGCGAACCTGCCGGCGTTCAGAGCGTCGAAGAGGTGGGCCCCGTACTTGCGCACGGATGCGGCCTTGATGACGTACTCGTCGCGCGAGAGCCACGTGGGGACACTGTCCGACGTCGGCGTTCCCGGCCCGAAGACCATCCCGCCGAACGGCATCCACTGCACGTCACCGCCGCCCGCGTACCCGCGGATACGTCCGCCGTCCGCCTCGCGGTTCGCCCGGCCGCCCGAAGGCGGGTACGGGCTGCCGGTCGCGCGGTAATGGGTGGTGATGTCGATGACCCTGCCGTCGAGGACGTCGACCCGGGCCTTGAGGGCGTCCAGGGATGAGATCGCCGTGCCGGTTGGCGCGGTGATCTTGACCTGGCCCTTCGGGAGACGCTCCACCTTGTAGCCGAGGGCCTGCAGCTCGGCGATCGCCGGGCCGGTCGGCGCCTTGATCGTGAGCGTCTTACCTGGCGGCAACGCCACCAATCGCGCATACAGCGCCTGGATTTCGCCCGTGGCAGTCGTCGCCCCAGGTGCGGACACGTTGGTAGAGGCGTTAGCCGGCAGCTTGGCGTAGGCGCCGAGCAGCCCGTCGATCGCCTCCTTGGAGAAGTGGGCCTGCTCCATCTGCTTCCGCAGCAGGGCGATGTCCGCCGCGAGCACCGCGTTTCCCGCCTCGATGGACCCCTTCTGCTGGGCGACCGCCTCGGCGTGGCTGATAGCGCCCTGCGCGGCGTCGAGGAAAGCGGACTTGACCTGCCTGCCCTTCTCGGTGGTGATGTCGAGGGTGAGGCCGTTCTCCTTCGCCGCCTCGGTGAGATCGGTCAGTGCCGAGCGGAAGCCGATCTCCTTCTCGGCTGCGGTGATCGCGACCCCATTGAGGGTCTTCAGGGCATCGGAGAGTTTCTCCGCCTCGGTGCGCGTGTCCGCCATCTGGTCGGCGGTCATGCCCGTTGCGTCGGCGAGGTCCTTCTGTGAGCCGGCAGACAGCTTGTTCTGGGTGTCCAGCGCGGTCAGGGCCTCCCCGTACTGCGGCAGCAGCGTGCGGAGCTTGGCCGTGCTTGTCCCCTGCTTTTCGGCTTCGGCCGCCATCTGTGCGAAGGCCGCAGCTGCTTCCTTCGTGGCGCCGCCCTGCACCAGGCCAGCGAGTGCCTCGTCGAGGGCCTTGACCTTGTCGCGGGCAGCGATCAGGTCACCGAAGCCGTCCGGGCCAAAGGCGTCCAGCTCGGAGAAGAAGTCACTGACGCGGTCGAGGTTGCCAGGGTGCGCGATACGCGCCACGGCCTCCCCGAAGCCGTCGAGGTTGTCGCCGAAAGCCTTCGTCAGCTCGCCCGACGCCTTGCCCTTCTGGGCCAGGTCGACCAGTGCGTTGGAGAGGCGGGTCGCGTTCGGAGGGGCTTCACGGAGTCCCTCCGTGAGCTTGTTGACGCCGTAGCTGACTGCGGCGATACCCATCACGACCAGGCTCAGGCGGCCCAGCGCGAGCATCGCAGTCCGGACCCGCGCCGCCGTCACGCCGAGCGCGACCAGCTCGGTGCGGACGGCCATGATGCGGGGCAGCATCAGCAGAAGGCTCGACCCGACCAGGCCGAGCACGCCGAGCAGGCCCGCCATGACAGTCAGCGACTTCTGGGCGCTCGGCGACAGCTGGGAGTACCAGCCAACCACTGCGTTCAGCGCCTGTGCCATCTCGCGGAGTACGGCGTTCGCGCCTGATCCGGACTGGATGAGGGCCGTCTCGAGGCTGCCCTTGAGGCGCTCGAGGTCACCGGCCAGGTTGTCGGTCATGGTGGCCGCGACGCGGGTGGCGTACCCGGTGTCATTGACCGCCCCGACCCACTGGTCGACGCCCTTGGAGCCGGCTTCGTAGAGGATCGTTGCAGCTCGCACCGCGTCCGATCCGAAGATCGTCGCCATCGCCGCGTTCCGGGCCTCCGGCGTGAGCTTCGAGAAGCTGCGGGCCATGTTGCCCGCCAGGGCCGTCAGGCCGATGAACTGCCCGTTGGCGTCATACGCTTTGAGGCCGATCTGCTCCATCGTCGCAGCGGCTTCCTTGCTCTGCGGAACCAGCCGCTGCAGCATCACCTTGAGCGAGGTACCGGCATCGGAGCCGGTCAGAGCGTTCTGCGCGAAGAGGCTGAGGGTGCCGACGGTCTGCTCCAGCGACAAGCCAGTCTGCGACGACAAGAGTGCGGCCTGCCTGAACGCCATACCCATGTCGTGGACGTTCGTGGCCGACTTGCCGGCGCCCGCCGAGATGACATCAGCAATGTGGCCGACGTCCTGGCCGCGCAGCTTGAAGGCGTTCATCGCCTGGGCGCTGATGATGGCGGACTCGCCGAGCTCCAGCTGGCCGGACGCCGCGAGGTCGAGCGCTCCGCGCAGTGCGCCCCCGACAATGTCCGCTGTCGAAATGCCTGCCCTGGCGAGCTCGGCTTCGGCGTTCGCGGCCTGCGAGGCCGAGTACACCGTCGCCTGCCCTGCCTCCAGCGCCGCCTTCTCCAGCTGCTTCATGTCGGCGGCCGAACCGCCTGTCACGGCGCGGACCTCCGACATCGCCTTCTCGAAGCGGGCCGCCGCAGCAGCCGCCAGAGCGAACACCGCGACCAGGCCCAGCGACGCAGTCTGCACCCCCTTGAGGGTCTTCTTCGCGTTGTTGGCCACGCCGAGCACCGCCGCGCCGGCAGCGAAGGCGGCCAGACGCATGGCACCGAACGCACTGGACACCGCTGCCGCAGACGCCGACATTGCTGCGGAGATCCGTGCCGAGGCAGCCGACCACCGGGCCGACGCACGCGCAGCAGCCGCCGACGCGAACGTGCCGACGCGGGTATACGCCGCCGACGCCCGGGCGGACAGGCCCGGGATCGACGACAGCGACGACCGGAAGGCAGCCGAAGAGCGGGACGCCATCGACGACATGGCCGCGCCCACACGGCTGGCAGTCGCAGTGGCAGAGCGGCCCATCGCCGACATCGACGCTGACGACCGCGCCGAAGCCTGACGCATCGACGACGACATCGACGCCGCGGTCGACGACGTCGTCGCGGCCGCGGCACGCATCGCGCTGATGTACGGGGTGGCGGTGCCGGTCAGGAGGACGCGGACAGTACGGACAGCCACGGCTTACCCCCGTTTCGTGACAGAGACGTGCAGGCCGCGGGTGCTCCCGCCGGACTCCTGGAGGGCATGAAGTGCCGTCGCGCCTGTCGAGCAGGCGTGGCAGCGCAGCAGCTCCGCCTCGTAGGCGAACTCGTGCTCTTTGCTGGAGGCTTCGGACCATGGCTGGCCGCAGTCGGGGCATGAGTCGCGCTCGACCTGAGCCAGCGCCAGGGCCCAGGCCCGGTCCTCATCGAGCCACATGGGCTCGCCCGGGGCGACGACGCGCCCCATGAAGATGCTGCGCGGCACGCCCCAGGCTCGTGCGGTCTCTACTTCCCGCCGGTGAGGGCTTCCAGGATCCCGGAGCCGCTCAGCGAGAAAGGGATGCCTGGAGCCTCGTTGTTCACGTCGAAGGCGCACTGGAACAGCTCGCCGCGCTGCCCCTCGTTGAGGATCTCGAAGAGCTCGCTGACCTGCTCGGGGAGCATGGTCGGATCCACGGCGCAGGCCGCGATGAGGGCCTTGGGGAAGGTCTCCGGATCCCAGCCGTGCCCCTTCTCCTTGCCGGGGTGCGCTGCGAGGAGATCCGACCACTCCTTGTCGCCGAGCGACTGGAAGCGGAACTCGGTGTAGGACTTGCGGACCTTGTCGCGGGCCGCAGTCACCTTCTTCGCCAGCGCCACGCGAGGGTCCGTGGCGGCCAGGCTGTCCGGCGACCAGGCGTCGCCGGCCTCGGAAAGCTGCCGCTCCAGCGCCTCCAGGTCCGCGACCAGGTCGCCGGCGAGGCACAGGTGAACGGACTTCTGGCGACGCTTGGCCTTCTTGAGGATCTCGGAGATGTCGGGCATCAGGCCACCGTCGCAGCGGTCGCCGGCGCCGACGTCACCTTCATCGGCGAGACGAACTTCATCACCTCGTTGGCGGCGGGCGACACGTTCTGCGGCTCGCCGCAGGTGATCGGGTAGACCTCCGCCTTCTGGGAGGCGGCCCAGGCGGTGGCGTAGGCGACGCCGCGGCGCACCACGAGGTAGCCGGAGACGCCGTACTTCAGGGTCGTGTACGGCAGGTCCTCGGGGCCGGTGTCGCCGCGCTTGAAGGTCACCTCGACGTCGAAGCCCACGCGGCCGACGGTCTTGGTGTCGAAGGTGCTGGCCAGCGAGGACGTGTCGACGTCCGCCGTGGAGGGGTCGAGCTTCAGCCCGTCGGGGGTGATGCGCTGCGTGTAGTCCGATCCGGCGTTCAGCTCGGTCGTCGTCGGGGCGTTGACGTTGGAGATGGACGGGACCCAGTAGACCCGGGTCTTGCCATCGTTGATCAGGTCAGCCATGGGGCGGCCCTCCTCGGGGCATGAAAAAAGCCCCAGACGGGGCCGGACGAGAGGTGCTGGAGCGGGGTCAGATGACGAGGTTCGCGACGGTGACGCTCGTCGTAGCCGAGTAGGTGACGGCGCACGTGCCGTCCGAGGCTCCGGCGAACAGGTCGCTGGTGATCGGGCCGATCATCTTGTCTCCCGTGGTCGCGGGGACGGTGACCACCACGTCGGCGACTAGCTGGCCACGAACCCGGGCCGTCGAGGTCAGCGTGACCGTCATGGACGAGCCGTTGGTGTTCTTGACGTGCAGGAAGCTGCGCTCGCCGCACGTCACCGTGGTGGAGGCAACAGCGGCCGAGTACGACGGGGTGAGGCCGCTCAGAGCGACGGCCTGCTGAGCGAGCAGAGGCATGACGATCTCCTAGGACGTGGACTGCAGGATGTACTGGACAGGGAGAAAGAAGAGCGGCGGGCTGACGTCGTCATCGCGCTGAACCGGAGGCCCGCCCAGCTCCTCCGGCCGCCACGCTGTCCGGCCCGCCACCACCAGGGGCGCATGGAGAGCCATCCGGGCCCGCTGAGCAGCCCAGCGCGCCTTCTCCGCCGTCGGGGCCACGCAGGTCAGCTGGAAGCCGAGCAGGAAGTCCGTGCGCTCGTCCGCCAGGGACTCGCTCATAGACCGGCCCGGGTCGGCGTACAGCACCACGTAGACACCATTCGACGGGATCGACGCGGCGGGCGGGGCCACGCCGTCCCCGACGGCCAGGCCAGCCGCGGTCAGTGCCGCCGTGACGGCATCCAGGTGCGGCTTGATGTCCGGGGCGGCCACTATGCGGGCCCCAGACGCTCGGCCAGCTCGGTGACGTGGGCTTCGAATGCCGGGCCCTCGGCGGTCAACGCCCGGCCGCCGTCGTTGTGCGGCGGGTTTTTCGATGAGCCGTACTCAAGTAGGTTGCCGAGAGCACCCTGCCGCTTGCCCTTGTCCGGACCGATCTCCGCTGTTGCTCCGCCTGGGATCGGCGTCACGTCGTAGCCGACGCTGTACGGGTAGCGGCGCGCGTGCCGGCCGGACGACGCGATCGCGTTGGAACGCCAGGCGTTCTTCACGGTGAGTGCTCCACGGGTCACGATCGCCACCATCTGCGGCTCGGCCTCGGCGAGGCTCTCCTCCAGAACTTCCGCGAGCTGGACGAGTTCGCGGACGTTGAACTCGGTCATGACCTGTCCTCCGCAGAAATCCTCCACGCTGTGGCCGTGGAACTGAATTCGATGCCGGTCACCCACAGCCGCAGACCCACCATGCGGGCGTCCGGGGACGCGCTCACCTCGACAAGGTCGCCGACAGCCGGCCTCTCGCTCACGTCAGTGCCCCAAGGCAGGGACACCGTGTACTCGCGGAGGGTGACGTTGACCTCGCCGGCTTCGACCTCCTCACCTCGAGAGCGTGCGACGGGCTTCACGCGTGCCGGTCCCGAGTAGAGCGCCAGCGGCGCGGACGAGCCGTCTGTGCCCGTGTCCCAGTCGAAGGCTGCGGTCCCTGGCCGATACAGCCTGACCGTCTCTCGCTGCAGCCCCTCGGCGGCCAGGCGGCCGGCGGTGAGAGCAGCTTCGAGGGCGCTCACGACGGCGCCACCGAGAACGCGGCCCGCCGGTACGGGCGAAGGTCTTCCTTGTGGGACCGGCTGAGCCGGGCGCCGCCGATCGTCTCGGAGGCGAAGGTCCGGGAGTGGCGGTAATCGTCAATTGCGACCTCATCGGCCCGCAGGTTGCCCGGGTTCGACAGGTTCATGGTGGCCAGGTCCAGAACCACATCGACAATGTCGTCCGGAACCTCCTCGTATCCGTGCGAGTAGGTCACCCGAACCTTCGGCGCCCACACGCCCTGCGCCCGGTTCCACGGCCAGCCCATCAGGCGGGTCGACGCCTGCCACGGGTACCCGCGGGTCAGTTCATTGCCGAGACGGGAGTAGTCGCGGTCCTCGAGCGCAGTCCACTCCGTGCCACCGATGTCGATGACCTCAACGACCGTCAGCGGGTGGCTGCCGCTGACGACGAGCGGGTACTGCGGCAGTCGCAGCACACGTTCCCCGCCGGGGAGTTCGACGGTGTCGCCAGCCACGAAAGTGATGTCCTGACGGGTGTACTTCCTCACCCGGGCCGACGCGCGCCGCAGAGCCATGTCCATGGCAGCGTCCGTGCCGGTAGCGCCAGCGGCGACGAGGTCGGCCGCCGTGGCGAGAGGCGGAAGAGTCACGACGGCCTCCTCTCACTCCTCGCCGGCGCCGGCGATTCGCTCCAGCTGCTTGACCAGAGTCGAGCGCGGCTTGTCCTTGGCGTTCTCGGCCGCCAGGGCTTCCTCGGCGCGGTTGGGGTCGTCGCCGACCCAGCCGAGGACGTCCGGGGCCGTCGCGTCGATGTCGAGCTCGTCGCCGTCGGCGCCTTCCTCCTCCGGGTCTTCCTCCTCCGCCGGATCCTCCGAGTCGGCAGACTCCTCGGAGGAGGGGCGCCATGCCTTGGCGGCTTCGTCCAGAGGCTCGACGGCGGAGCCGGTCTCCAGAAGATGAAGGGCGAGGCCGCCCTTGACCTCCTCGTCGGCAGTCAGGGCGACAATGCCGTAGTTGTAGTAGATGGAGCCCGTCTCGAGCACCTTCACGCGCATGGGATCTCCTTGATACGGGCCGGGGCGGAGCAATCCGCCCCGGTGGCCGCTTCGGTCAGGCGTGCTCGAGGACCACGGCGCGCTTGAAGAGGGCAGCGTCGCCGCTGCCAGCCAGGCTGTCGGACGGGACGCCGTAGTCGCCGACCCACGACCACGAGGTCGACAGGACCTGCTGCAAGCGGTCCTGCGGCGGGCGGACGATGCGCGCGACCTGGACGCCCGGGGCGACGTCGACCATCGCGATGTCCGGGACGTCCTCCACGCCGGTGCCCGCGAGCAGGTCGCCCATGCCCTCGAACGGGGCCGCAACCAGAACGCCGGCACCGAGAACGATCGGCCGGTGCACGGTGACCGTGCCGGCGGAGCCGCCGAGGAGCGTCGGGCACTCGTTGTTGCGGACCCAGTCGATGCCGCCGAACCGGCCGATGGACAGGTCGGTGTAGATCGGGGAGTCGACACGGCCCTGCAGCGCCTGCTTGAAGTCGCTGTCAGAGAACAGCTGGGCCTCGGTGTCCGGGTCGATGTGGGCGACGTAGTAGCCGTTCACCGTCGGCACGTTCATCTTGCGCAGGCGGGTGACCGCGGACCGGAACATCGCGAACGTGGCGACGTTCGCGCCGGTCAGGTCGTAGGCGGTGTCGCCGGTCGGCCGAACGGTGGTCGGCGCGTTGGCGGCGACGACGTAGTCGCCTGCGGTGTCCGCGCGGGCGGTGCCGAGGGTCAGCGTGTTGGTACCGGTGTTGACGCCGGTCACCGTGTTGGCGACACCCTCGATGGTGACGGTGAGCGGGGTCGAAGCAGACACCGCGGTCGGGACGCCGTTGACGAGGACGTGAGTGAAGCCGGCGACCGAGTTGACGATCATCGAGGTGTCCGAGCCGGCGGTCGTGGTGCCCCACGTCCGGCCGCCCGCGTAGGCGGCGTACAGCTTGTTCCGGGCGATCTGATTGAGCGACTGGCCGGCGTTGATGCCCAGGTTCTCGACATCCGCCATGAACTTGCTCGCCAGAGCCATCGCGCTGTTGAGCATGTTCGTGTCGGAGGCATTGCCGTACTGGTCCATCGTCACGGACCACTGCTCGATGCCGTAGGTCGCGGCCGAGGTGTCCGAGCCGGTGATCGCCGTGGTGACCGGCGCCAGCAGGCCCTTACGGGTGAAGGTCTTGGTGTCACCGAGGGCGCCCTGCCAGGGCTCGGGGTCCGCGATGGCCGGGAAGATGAACTCGGGCCGCAGAGCCTCCTGGAAGACCCTGTCGAGCAGGCCGTTCTGCATCATCGCGCGGATCGCGGCGGGGACGTTCGACCGCACGTCGTGACGGCCGAGCTTGAACCACGGCCTGGCCGCAGTCGGTGTGGTCATGTCTACTCCTGTGTGATCTCGACGGACACGAGGTCCGGGTGGTGCCGCGCGACCTCCTCGAGGCCGAGCAGCGCGGTTTGGGTGATGGCCGACACGGCGGCGCAGACCCGCCCGTCTTCCGCGTGCTCCTCGTGACCGTCCACCTCGATCGAGGTGCGGCCGTCGCCCAGTTGGGCACGGACGTGGATCACGCGCGAAGCCGGAAGCCGGGTACGACCTTCGAGAGCTCCGCTTCGAGGTCGGCGCGGGACGCCGTCCGGAAGTCGGTCGCAGGCGCCTCCGGGCGCGCTCCCTGGCCGGGGTCGGGCTTGGGGGCGGGGGGCTTCGGCGCTTCCGGAGTCGCCCGCCGCAGGTGCGGCTTCCGCTCCAGCAGGGCCTCGAGGTCCGCCGCGATGGTCTCGGTGTCGATGTCGCCGGCGTCGTCGGCGTAGGACGTCAGGTCGAGGAACGCGGCCGCGTCCTCCGGGTCGGCGAAGGCGGACGCTGCGGCCTTCACCTCTGCGAGGACAGCGCGCCTGGTGGCCTTTACGGCCTGCTCCGCCAGCCGCTGCGCCTTGTCGGTGGCCTTGTCGAGCTCGGTCTTGTCGCGGTCCTCGAACTCCGCCACCCTGCGGGCGAGGTCGTCGGCCCGCTTCTTCTCCGCGGCGGCAGCCCGGCGGGCCTCCGCCTTCTCGGCCTTCATGCGGTCGAGGGCCTGCTTGCCCTTGTCTCCGAGCTGGTCGGCGCCGTCCGGGTCCGGATCGGCCGGGTCGGGTGCCGGGTCCGCCTCAGGGGCGGGCGTCGGCGGGTCAGCCGGGTCCGGGTCGTCGTGGCGGGTCAGCCGGAACCAGTCCACGCCATGGGCGGCGGACAGCCAGCTGTCTCGGGTGTTCTGCATGGGTACTCCCGTTGCGGGACGAAGGCCGGCGCCTTGCGCGTCAAGCCAGTTAAAGAGCCTCAGCCGATGTAGCCGAAGCGCCGCAGCATCCGGATGGCCGCATCACGGTCGCCAGCGGACAGCCTGTAGATCTCCTCAGGAAGGAGACGGGGGGTGCGGAGACGGAAGCCGCGACCGGATGCGGGGACGCGTCCACGCGCTATGGCTTCGGCCCGCTCGGACCGGTAGAAGGCGCCCCGACGCGTCGTGCCCTCGCGAGTCGCAGCAACCCGCTGCCCATAGGTGGTCGTGGTGTACATGCCTCGGCGGGCGTTCACCACGCTGCCGATACTGGCCCCGTCACGGATCGCCTGGGCGCCGGCAATCGTGAAAATCCGGTTCTGCTCGGCCGTCGACAGGCTCCGGAAGTACGCCTTCGAGTCGAAGGCGCCCGGGTGATGCCGTCCACGCTTGATCAGCCTGGCGGGCATGTGCACGCAGTCGCAGCGCGGATGCCTCTGGAAGCCAGAGTTCCAGCCGTACTCCTTGCCGGCGAGGATGATGCAGCGCGCACAGGCCGGAGGGTTGACCACCCGGATGTACCCGTTGATCGTCCTGCTGGCCGTGATGGAAACGCCCGTCGCCTGCCTGCCTGCGTCCGCGACCTCCGACGCCGCCATCTTCAGCAGCTGCGTCAGGCCGCGGAGCATCGCCTCCGTGTCATCGAGCCCGGCGCCGATCGCCTCCTTGGTGGTGATGACCGGCAGGTACAGCAGTGAATCCAGAGGACGTCCGTCTGCCGCGCGGCCAGAGAAGCCGGACACCAGCACCCGGCCAGCCGGGTCTACTCGGCCTCCGTCGGCTGCGGCGACCGCGGCCACGTACTCGTCAGAGCCGCTTGCCGCAGCCGCCTGCCCCAGCGCCACCGCCCGCACGATCTGCGGACCCACCATGGACTCCCACGAGCCGGTCAGGTCCCGGCGGTCCAGCTCATTCCAGAGAGCCTGCACGCGGTCGGAGGTCCGGCGCTGCTGGCGGGCCTGCGCCACGTAATACGCCTGGGCCAGCTCCGCTGCGGTCATCCGGGACTCGGTCGGCGTGGCCATCAGTCGAGTGCCAGCTCATCCGGCTTGGGCGCCGGTTCCGGTGGCGCCTTCGGCCCGATGTCCAGGGCGGCAAGGTCGCCGGCGAGGATGCGGGCCATGGCGTCCTGGGCGGCCTCGCGGTCCTGCTCCTCCATGCGGTTGATCTGGGCTTGCGAGTAGCCCATGTCCTCGCGGGTCTGGCGGAGCGGCACGACCTTTGCCGTGAACAGCTTTACCGCCGCGTCGGCCTTCTGCGCGATCGTCGGCGTCGAGGCGTCTCGCCAGATCGTCTCCAGCGCGCGGGCGTCAGCGTCCCAGTTGCCGTCCCGGACGCGCAGGACGTTCCTCATGACGCGCTCCCACGTATCGCCGAAGCCACGCTGCTTGCGCTCAGACCGCTTGACCAGCCTCGTCTCTGCGGAGCGGATCGCGTCCGCGGAGGCCGGGTTGTCGGTGGCGTAGCCGAGGAAGTGCGGCGGGAGTCCGGCGAGGCTGGCCACGAGGGTGGCGAGCTGCTTGATCGTCTCGTGGAAGTTCGACAGCGACGCCTCGGGGAACTGAATGACGTCGGCGCCGTCGTTCTTGCGGTCCTTCTCCGTCGCCCACATGCGGCCGATGATCCGCGAGAAGGCGCTGACCTTGCGGCCGTTGGCGTCGACAAAGTCCTCCTCGCCGAAACCGAAGGCCACCCGGCGGGGCGTGGCGTGGTACTCCTCGGAGACCATCATGTCCGTCGCCGACTTGCAGGCCGCGTCCGAGATCGGGATGACGTCGGCGAGGTCGGAGACGCCGTTCTGGCACTTCAGGCGCGGCCGGTTGGCGAGCACTTCCACGAGCGTCGAGCCGATGTTGTGGTCATCCCGCTCACGGTCAGGGTTCGGGATCCACTGGCCCTTCTCCTTCATCCACCACGAGTTCGCGTTCAGAAGGCGCAGGGCCGCATGCTCGACGTCGCCTTCCTGCCAGCGCTTCACCACAGCCCGCAGCTCGCGGGTCTGGGGGTCGTGGTCGCCGTACACGTCGAGCGCGGACTCGACCGTCACCAGCGGGGTGTCGGCGTCGTCCTTCCGGGAGCCGGTGAAGACGTAGGCCCGGCCCATCAGCAGGGCCTCCAGGTGGCCCTGCTGTGACTGCCCGTCGAGATCGTTAGCCTGCCAGATCCGCCACAGCTCCTCATCCGACTCGGGCTCGGCCGGGTAGCGGAACCCCTCCACGTCGAGCCGCTCTTCGACGCTGTCGACGACCAGGCGTGGCCAGTTGATGACGACCTGCCGCACCGTCTCCTGCAGCTCAGCCTGCAGCTCGGGAGCCATGTACGACAGGGGCTGCTTACCCTCGTAGTACATGCTGAACTTCTTCAGCTCGGCCAGCTCCGCGTCGTGGCACTTGATCAGGTGGATGAGCCACTCCAGCTCCGTGCGCTCCACGGCTCACCTCACCTCATGATCAGCATCTTGGATTTCCTCTTCGGCTTGGCCTGGCCAGCAGCAATCGCGTCGCCGGCAGCCTCATGGGCGAGGATGCTGGGCATCGCGGCGTCGATTTTCTGGGCCGGGCTCGCCTTGCTCAGGACGTACCGGCCGCCCGTGCGGGCCGCCTTCCGGGCGTTCCTCACGTGGACCGCTGTGATGGGGCAGCCGTCGTGCCTGAACTCGGTGCCCGCCTTGCTGACGTCCGTCAGGAGCCGCTCGGCCGCCGCATGCATCTGAACGGTGCGGTACGTGTACCAGCGGACCACGCGCTTCTCGCCGTGCTTCTCCGCCCACGCGTCCATCTCGGACTCCCAGTACGGCGGGTCCCCGTAGAAGCGGACCACGTTGAAGCGGGCGAAGACCTCGTCGACAGCCGCCGACACCTCCAGGCGAGGAACCTGGCCGCCGAAGTCCGCCGGGTTCCAGATGGTCGGCATGTCGTCCGGCCCGTAGGTCGGGGTGAACTGGTAACCGTCCAGCGTCTCCAGCCGCAAGGCCGTGTGGTCGTCGACGTCGGAACCGTCGAAGCCAGCCACGACCGGGGTGCCGTCCGGGACCTCCCGAACCGCCGCCAGAGCGTCCCAGGCGTCACCGTTCATCCACGAGCCCTTGCCGTAGACGACACGGTTCCCGAAGAACCGCTCCGCCTGCTCCGGGTCGGTCTCCATCAGCTCAACAGCCTCGGCCTCGATGGCATCCAGGTCGACGTGCGTGGAGCCCGAGTACACATAGCGGTGGATCTTCCGCCGGTCCGTCTTGTTCGTGTACTTCAGCGACGCCGGCGGCGTGCGGTGGAAGCGAAAGATGTCCTTGACCTTGGACTCTGCCGTGCGCTGAGCCACCGACATCTCCGACGGCGACCACGCGTTCGTCGTCTCCATCGTCCGGCCACCCATGCCCGCGGCACCGCGGCGCTGTGTATCGGCGACCCGGTCCATCTTGTTCGCCACCGTCCACAGCTGCGTCTCGTCCTGGAGGACGAACGTCACCGGGTTACCGAGACGGGACTGCGCGCTTGAGGTGACGACGTCGATGCGACCGTCATTCGGCAAGCGGATGAACTGCTCGCCCACCCGCATCAGCTCGCCAAGGAGGCCATAGCGGATCATCGACTGAAGCGGGCGGTAGACGTTGTCCGTCTGCTCCTCCGAGAACGCCGTGATCTGCACCAGCGGCGTCGGCCACGGAATGCCCATCGGCTCGCCAGGCTCGTACTCGTAGCCCCAACCGCAGCCACAGCCGTGATCCCGACAGTCATACGCTTCGCCGCCCTCGGCCCAGCCGTTGAAGACCGCCGGCCCGACTCCCTCAAGAGCGCAGATCGATGCCGTCCACGGCCCCTTGCCGGTCTTCTGTGGAGCGACGCACTGAGAGCGCCGGTAGTGGAACGCCGGCGCCAACTGGCCCAGCGTCGCCGCCGGCTTCACCCGGTAGAAGTTCGCCGTGCACCACAGCTGCCAGTCGTACATCTGGAACGGCTCGCCCTTACGGAAGCCGTCGGGGACGACGCAGTGCCGCTCGATCCAGTCGCACGCCACCCACAGAGTGGGGAAGTCGACGACGAACTCGTCAGGCCCCATCGCTCGGAACGACCTTCAGCCGCGACCGCGACGACCGGGCGGCCGGAGCCTGCCGGCCTCGGCCAACGGGCTTAGCGGGCGCCGCCTCCTCGGCGGTGATCCTCCATCGGTTCGCCCTCATGCCGGGAGTCGTCAGGCCCAGAGAGTCGGCCATCTGACGCACCAGTGTCGACAGGTTCACGAAGGAGCCGCGCTCCTCGGCCTCCACCAGACGGCGGACGTAGAGGGCTACTTCGAGCTGCTGGCCGTAGCGCTCCCACATCAGAGCCTGCGGCTTGACCCACAGGGCCGTCCACAGCTCGGTCTCACGCTCGGTCTGATCCGTCAGCGGCCACTGGGGCGTTGCGCCCTCGCGACCTTCCGCCGGAAGAACCGTCCATTCGCCGGCATCCCGCTCCCGCCGCAGCGCGGTGGGGTCGGGCGCCGGCCCTGAGCGAGCTCTCGCTCCGCCCTTCGGCATAGTGATCACCTCTGACTGGCCGCGTTGCGCGGCGGGTTGCCGTCACCTTGCGTGACGACAGGCATGATCATCCTCAGAGCTCTGAACCCGGCAAACCGGGCGCGGACCTCCCCGGCGGTCCGTCGCACCTGGCCGGCGGGGGCCTCCCCCCTGGGTCGGCCAGGCCGGTCGTCACGGTGGGTCACGTCACTCGTCGGCCGGCGGCCTCGCCAGCCGCGCCGTCAGACCCTGGCCGGACCACTGGCCGCTCACGCGTTCCACCCACCAGGCTGCTCCCTCGCTGTGGAGCGGCTATGGCATGGCCCGCACAGCCCACGCCCATGCCGCGGGTCGTTGGGGTCGAGGCCCTGCTCGACCAGCTCGCGCCGGCTGAGCGGGTGGTGGTCGGCGTGGACCGAGGGAGCCTGGCCGCACAGCACGCACGTCCGGTCTCGGGCCAGCACGGCCGGCCTGAACGTCGTCTCATGCCCGCGCCCATAGCCTCGCTGCCTGGCCGTGCCGCGCTTGGCGTCGGCCTGCTGCCGGTGGTCTGGGCAGCGGCCGCCCTGGTCGGTGTACTCGGGGCACCCGGGCGTCGAGCACACGCGCCATCCTGCTCGTCTGGCCACGGCGGTCACCTCCATCGGCGTAGCGTGTCGTCCTCTACGAGCGAGGGAGTGCGGATGGCCGAGCAGCAGAAGCCGGACTGGGCACGGGGGTTGGCTGCTGTCGGCCTTGCCCTGCTGGTCATCGGTGCGATCGCCCGCTTCGCCGTGCTGCCGATGGTCGTCGGTGGCCTCATCCTGCTGTGCGTGGGCGTCGCCACATCTGGCCGAGGGAAGTCGGATCCCGCGCCTGAGCGCGACCCGGACCGACCCTGGCGCCGCAAGGCGGACTGAGCCGGAGCTCAGTCGACGTAGAAGCGCGAGCTGGTCAGCACCGGCTTCTCGGGTGGCGCGGTGATCTCGACCCACGTGCGGTAAGCGCCAGGGCCGAGCTGCACGACGCCGCCGGGGCCAACGAGGATGGTGGCGTGCGGGGTGCCGTCGACAGTGACCCATCCAGCGTCGTGCCAGTCGCCGGCTTCCGGACGGTCGCCGTCGGGGAGGACGGCAACGCGGACGCCGAAGCCCGTGGGGTCGTCGGCCGTGGTGATGGGCGTGAGGAGTGCTTCGAGGCTGCTGCGGTCCACCGGGCCCCCTTACGTCCGTGGCGTGCCGGCGGTCCAAGCGGGCGCCCGGAGTCTCCCTGCCGCCCACGTCCCGTGCGGCGTTCCGGCGGTGACGTGGTCGATGCCGTCGGCACCGGAGCCAGCAGCGAGCGGTCTCGCGGCGTCGGCTTCTATGGCCGGAGCGAGGGCGGCGGTCTTGGCTCCCGTCAGCGGCCGGGCTGTCTCGCTGGCGCCGGCTGTGCCGAGGGCTTGGCTGATCGCGACCGTGAGGGGCTGAGCGGTCTCTGCCTGCGTCGCTGCTAGCAGTGGTGCGGTCCGTGCCCCGGCGAGGGGCTGTGTGGCGTCGGCCTCAACGGCCGTGCCGAGCAGGGCCGTCTTGGCGCCTGCCAGGGCCTGCGCAGCCTCTGCGGCTGCCGCGGGGCCGAGCGTGGTCGTCTTGCCGCCGGTCAGCGGCTGAGCGCCGTCCATCTCCGCGGCAACGCCGAGGGGTGCGCCGGCGGTCACGTCCGCGGCGGCGAAGTCGTCGAAGCGGATCGCCCCGGCCGACGTGGTGCGGATGCCGACGCTCGTGCCGCTCGCGACGGCCGTGTCCGTGACAGAGACGCGCTCGACGCCGTTGATGTAGCCCTTGATCGTCGATCCGACCGCCTGGACCTTCGCAACGTCACCTGGGGCCGCGGCTGCCGTGTAGCTGCCGATGGCCGTGAACGTCGAGCTGACGACGCTGAACAAGGTCCACTCGCTGCCGTCGTTGCGCCACAGGTACCCGGAGCTGAAGCCCGCGTTGCCCCGGCACCAGACGCCGTGGCTGGCGGCCGTGGTGGCGGCGATCGTGACCTGCGCAGAGTGGTCGCTGCTGTCCATCGCAGCGGCAGCGCGCAGGATGATCGTGCCGCCGTCGTTGCCCGGGGAGAGCTGGCCGGACACGATCGACCAGTCGCCGGACACCTCCACCCATGAGGCGCCCAGGTTGCTGGAGTCGGCCCGGTTGAAGTCGTCAGCGAAGCTGGCCACGGCGACCTCCCGCTCCCCTCGGTAAGCCTGCGGGCGTCACGCGGTAGAGCTCGCGCGGAAGAAGTCGCTGACAGTCAGCGAGAAGGTGCTGCCGTCGGGGGTGAGCGTGACGTCGTGCTTGGTCAGCGGGATCAGGTCGGCGTCCGTACCCGTCGTTGTGTCGGGGTCGTAGCAGATGACGACCGCGCCGACCGCGTTGCCGGTGGCGGAGGTCCAGGTGATGTCCGCGCAGTCGACGGCGACCCGGTCGAGGGTGTCGTCGACGGTGACGGTGACGCCCGTCAACGTCTTCCTGCCCATCGTCGTCTGCTCGTTGGACGCGCCGGCGAGGAGGGTGGCGAGGTCGTCGTAGTCGCGCATCGTCGCGTCGGCGACCAGGCCGGCGGACTCCAGCGGTACGGCGATCAGAGCGTCGCTGGCGGCCGGGAGAGCAGCCAGTGCGGCTACCTTCCCCAGTGCAGTGTTGAAAACGATGTTTCCCACCGTCGGCTCCTCTCGGGAGAGTTAGGCGGCCTGCGCGCTTGTGGGCATCGGCGGCGTCTCGCCAGGGGTGATGAGTTCCCTCGTCCATTCGTCGCGAACTGCCTTGTTGAGGCAGGAGACGTCGTAGAGGGCCTTCCTGCCAGACCCGACCTTGGGCAGCCGCCCTTCGGAGGCCCACCGCCAGATGGTGCCCACGGGCCGGCCCGCGTAGTAAGCCGCGTCTTCGGCAGCAACAAGCCAGGGCATGGCACCTCCTGAAACGCGAAAGGCCGCCTCTAGGGCGGCCTCAAGAGCGCAGAAGTTCTATTTGAGCAGATCATCGCTTCGGGGCTGGTCGTTGTCAAGGCTGGCCTGCTTGACACGCTTTGGCGCCTCTAATGGCGTCCGTTCATTCAGCGACGCCCAGGTTCTTGAGGTCGGGGTGGTACCGCAGCATCAGGGCGGCCTGGTTGTCGAGGGAGACCTTCCTGGGGTCTGGAGGCTCGATCGGCTTGAACCCTTGCTCATACTCGCAGCCGACGGCCAGGCAAGCGTGATCATCGCCAGCGGGCCAGTAGAGCAGCGGTGTTCCGTGATGCGGGCACCTGCAGTAGGTGCTGCACTTGTGCGGTGGCGAGGCCATGAGTCCCATCATCCCCGCTCTACGCATTGATGGCTTCGCGGATGAGCGTGTGCACTTCGTCGAGGGTGCGTTCACCGCGGTCGTTCCAGGCGTGGAATGCCTCGTCGATTCCCCGCCGCCGCAGGACGTTCTGCAGCCTCTCGCCAGCGGCCAGGGCGGTCTCCTCGTCCCCATATCCGAGCCGGAACAGAACGGCCTGCGCGCCGAGGATGCACCGCCCTCCGCTGCGGGACCGGAGTCCGCCGCGGTGCCATCCGTACTGCTGGATGACGAGCGCGGTGAGCTCAAGGTGCTGGGTGACGGTGATCTGCCGTCCTGCGCCGTGGAGTCGGCGGGCGGGGGTGAGTGCGAGGGCCCAGTCGGGGATGATCCGCCACAGTCGCCGCGGGGCAGTGAGGGCCGGGGCGTCCTCGCCGCCAGCCGGGGTGGGCGTGGCGAGGGCTTCGGCAACGAGTTCGGCGGTGGTCTTGGTGACGAGCGGGTGGGCGGTCTTGGGGGCCTGGTCGGCGAGGTAGCGCTCGATGTCGGCGATGAGGCTGGCCGCGTCGACTGTCAGCACGGCAAAGCGGGTGGCGGTGGACGCGGCCATGGCGGGGACTCCTTCGAGTGTCGGGTGAGGTCAGCGGCGGGCGAGGTTGCGGTAGCGGCTGGCGAGGGTGGAGGCGGTGCGTTCGGCGGCGTCCTCCCACGCCGAGCCCCTCCAGTCGCCGTGGTTGTTCTTGACTGCGACGTTGGGGATGCCGACGGGGCGCTCGGTGTAGATCTCGCGCTCCCGGGCGAGGACGTCGACGACGCTTTCGATGCCGCCGTGGGAGGTGGCCTGGACCATGGGCTGGCCGGTGAGGCGGGTCTTCTTGTCGGTGACGATGTACTCGCGGTACGTCTGGGCGGGCCCCCAGCAACCGGCGTGCTGGTTGACGATGAACAGGCTGTCGCCGGGCTTGATGTCGCGGAGGAGGGCCTTCTGGTCGCCGCGGGTGGCTCGATAGCTGTACTTCATGTCGTGGTCCTTTCGGGTCAGTTCTGGGTCGGGGGCTGGGTGAAGATGACGCTGCAGCGGGACAGGAGCTGGGAGAGGGTGATGACTCCGGGGCCGGTGGTGGCTTCGGCGGGGCGGACCATGTGGGCGCCGTTGAGGGCGCTGGTCTCGTTGGTGACGACGAACTCGCTGCCGCCGATGGCGTAGAGCAGGTCGCCGGGCTGGGCGTCGCGGGCGAGGTCTGCCGCGTCGGCCCGGGTGGACTTGTAGAAGGTCTTGAGGGGCACGGCCTGTCTCTTTTCAGGATCGGGATGTTCCTCGCATATGGGGCGTGATGGAGCCTGGTACGCCCTGTGACGCTGCAGGTCAGCGTCTTGCGAGGGGGTGTGACGGGGGTGTGACGCGTCACGGGCCGGGAGGGTCCGTCACGCCCCCATCACGGGGGGCGTCACGGCTGTGACCTGCGGCGTCACGCCCCGACTGGCGCGGGTTGGTGTCTAGTTCGGGGCGGTTTCGCCGGTCAGCTCGATGAAGGTGGCGAGGTAGTAGCCGCGGCCTCCGCGCCACTGCTTGGTCTTCATGTCGACGTCCGGGTTGATCTGGGCGGCCTGCTTGCGGAGGGCGTCCTGGAAGCGGGCGAGGGCCTTGCTCGACTCCTCGTCCTCCTGCGGGGCCCACGTCTCGGACGCGGAGGAGACGTAGTCGTAGATCTCCTCGCTGGTCATGCGCTCGGGGTCGTCATTGGCGGTGAATGCGAGCCGGGCAAGCTCGACGGCCTCCGGGAGGGCGGCGCTCGGCTTGACGGTGTGGAGGTCGTCGAAGGAGACGCCGGCGGTCTCCAGGGAGATGGCGTCGATCCAGGGGCGGCTGGCGGCGGCCCGGGCGGCTGCGCGCGCTTTGCCTTCGTCGCGGCTCATGGCGATGAACTTGTGGATGAGGGGGTCGGCGGAGCCGCCGCCCATGATGTACGCCTTGCCGGCGTCTGCCGGGTCCTCGCCCTGGGCGGGGTGCAGCCGGTCGGGTCGCCAGCCGTTGGCGCCGGCGCCAGCGCCAAGTACCTGCACAATGTCCTGGTGCCGGGAGGGGCCGACGATCTTCAGGGCGATGCTGTCGGCGATGGCGGCGCCGATGGAGTCCTTCGTGGCCTCCTGCGCGGCGAGGCCGATCTGTACGCGGGCTTTGCGGCCGACGCGGAGGATGGCGACGACGAGCGCTTTGGCCTTCTGGGACAGCTGCGGGTACTCGTCGATGAGGGCGACGATCGCGGGGTACTCGCGGGACGGAATCCAGTTGTCGTCCATGCCGAGCTTGCCGAGGAGGGTGGCGCGGGCCTTGGCGACCTTCAGCAGCTTCTCAAGGACGGCCTCGATGAGGTGCATCTGGTCGGCGCCGACCACGCGCACGCCGACGGCTTCGGCGAGCGGTTCGAGGCCGTTGCCGCCGGGGTCGAGGTCGATGACGACGACGTCGTCGCAGGCGGTGAGGATGTCGCCGATGGACCGCATGGTGACGGACTTTCCGCCGCCGGAGGAGGCGATGACGATGAAGTGGAGGCCGAGGAACGACATCTCGGTGTGCTGCCCGTCCATGCGGAGGGCGAGGAGGGCCTTGTCGCGGAGGCGGAGGCTGTTGGGCGCCCGGTCGGGCAGGGCGGGCATCCGCACGAACGGGTCGCCTTCGACGAGGCGGAGGGTGGCGCGGGCGCGGCTGGTGCGGAGCGGCTGGCACAGGAGGCCGTCGACGGGCAGGTCGAGGGGTGTCTCCAGGTCGCCGGCCTTGGCGATGAGGTCGGCCGGGGTGCCCTTCTTGAGGCGGACGTTGATCTCCCAGCCCCAGTCGTAGCGGCGGCCGGCTTCGACTTCGGCGACTGCGATGCCTTCGGAGACGAGGGCTCGGCGGACGCATTCGGCGGCTTCGGTGCGGCTGGTGGCGTCGGCGATCGGGAACGGCTCGCCCTCGGCGGAGAGGATCTCGATACGGCCGGGGTCCTCTTCGGCCGCGACGATGTGGGGCTGGCCGCGCCAGGCACCGTAGGCGATGGTGGCGATGCCGAGGAGGAGGCTGGTCCATACGCCGCCGGTGGCGATGGTGATGCCGCTGGCGATGCCGGTGGCGCCCATCCCGACGCCGGTCTTGGCGCCGTACACGAGCCGGTGGTGCTTGTAGTCGGCGCGGATCCGGTTGATGTTGCGGGTGGCGGCCTGTTCGGCTTCGGCGTTGCCGTTGGCGGCCTTGCGGGCGGCGCGGGCGGTGCGGATCATCTGCGGGTAGTCGTCGCGGTAGCCGTCGATCCAGCGGGCGGCGAGACGTCCGTAGCCGCGGGCGGCCCAGCCGAGGTACAGCCAGTTGGTGGCGGCGTGCTTGCGGGCGATCCGTGCCTGTTCCCCCGCGGACAGGATCCATGCGGGCCGGGTGGCGACGGCGCCGCCCTGGTGCTCGACGACCGTGCCCTCGACGGGCTGGGGCGCGTCGTCCTTGACGACGGTGAGCGTGGGCCGCTCGGACGGGGCGTGGGCTGCGGTGGTCATGGCGGGCCTCAGCTCTGCTCGGACTGGACGGCGTCGCGGATGCGCTTGGAGTAGGTGTCGGAGCGGCCGATGAGCTTCGCGACGGCGGGGGTCGAGAACTTCTCGGGATCCGCGTCGTGCAGCTGCCGGGCGGCCGCCAAGTCCGAGTCCTTCAGGGGCTCCGAGGCGTCCTTGCGGCCTGACCGCGAAGGGCCCTCCTCCTCAATTCCCCCATGGGTTCCGGGGCCCTGCGCCGGGCCTCCGGACGGCCGCTTCGGCTTGCCCTTTGCGGGGGCCCCGCCGCCCTCTGAGCCGCCTCCGAAGATGTCCGCAAGGAGCCCCTCGACTGCGAGGTGTCCGGCGGTGTCGAGGTGCTCTGCGACGACCTGGTCGACGTACTCGCGGGCGGCGAGTTCGGACGCAAGGGTCTCGATGGTCTGGCCGAGCGGGAGGCCCTTCACGGACCTCCAGGCGTCGGCCCACAGGTCGCTCGGCTTGACGTTGGCGGCCGAGTTGAGGACGAAGATCTGGTAGCGGTCCCAGACGTCCGGGTGGGCGGCGGCGCGGCGGGCTTCGTCCCAGGCGCGGTCCCGACTGATGGTGCCGAGGGGGGCCGCGGCAAGGATCCGCTCGTACTGCTCCCAGGCTTCCGGGTACTGGGCGCGGCGCTGCTCGTCCTGGCTGGCGAGGGCGGCGTCGGCGGCCGCCTTGTCGGCGACAGCCTTCGCTTCGTGGGCGGCACGGCGGTCGTTCTCGATCTGCCGCTTGGAGTCGGCCTCGATCTGCTTGGCGGCACGCTCGGCCTCAGCCTGATTCGCCGCGGCCTCGGCAGTCTTGCGTTCGTTGCGGGTGGCCTTGGCGTGCTTGGCGCGGTCGCCGAACTTGTGGATCGTCCACACGCCGGGGCCGGCGAGGGAGGCGAGGCCGCCGACGAGACCGAACACGAGGCCGATCTCGGGGTGCGTCGCGCCGTCGGTGACGTTGATCGCGGCTGCGATGGACGCGAAGACGGCGGTGGCGGTCAGGTAGGGCCAGGCGACCCGGCGGTTCGCGATGGCGGCTTCGACGAGGCGAAGCGTCACCCAGGCCGCGGACTCCAGCATGACCGGCAGGGCCGCGTTCCACGGCCGCTCCGGGTCCCAGAAGGCGCGGATCTGCAGGGGCAGGGCGACGAGGAAGCAGACGATCGCGAAGCACTTGACGGCCTTGGCGGCCTGCGTGTCGAGCTTCTTCCCCGCGAGGCTGCGACGGCGCTCCGACTGTTCGGCCGCGAGAGCGGCGGCCTGCTGCTTCTCCTGCTGCTCGCGGGCGGCAAGGGCGGCGCGCTCGATCTCCTCGGCCTTGGCCTTGGCGGCCGCGAGCTTGGGGGCGTCGAGGGCTTCGCGCCGGCGGCGGTCGGCGTCGGCGTCGGCCGCGGCGCTCTGGGCCTCGATCCGGGTCCTGTCCGCGTTCGCGGACTGCTCGGTGAACGACGTGCCGCTCACGGTGATCATTCCCTTCGGGGGTTAGGCGGGGGTGCGCTGCGGCGGGATGGTGCCGGGCTTGATGAGGCGGGCGGTGAGGGTGGCGGGCTCGGCGCTGATGGCGAGGGCGGAGGCGACCGCGAGGACGACGAGGAGGACTCGCAGCCAGGCGGGGACCTGCAGGCCGAAGATCCAGGCGAAGCAGCCGAAGAAGGCGAACGCGTTGAGCGTCTTCGCGAACTGGCGCCAGTCGATGCTGACCCCGTTCACCGGACCGCTCCGATCAGCGCGGGCCACAGGCGGTCGTCGCGGCCCCAGGTCGGGTCGTAGACGGCGAGGTGAACGCCGTGGGCGCGGAGGTCGCGGAACGCTCGGCGGCCGATGCCGTCCCATTCGCGGGCGAGCAGGTTCCGCGGGTACTTGGTCGTGATGCCGGCGGTCGGCTGGCCGTCGCGGTCGGTGAACGGGACCGGTGCCGCGGGCTTCCGGCTGGCGCGGATCACGCCCATCCCGGCGGCGTCGGCGGCTCGCAGGACCTGCTTCAGGAGCGGGCCGCGGTCGTCGATGTAGCCCTCGACGTAAGCCTTCTGCCGCCAGTGAGCGCCGTCGTAGCCGGGACCTTCCATGCCGGGCTGGCTGTCGACGGTGACGAATCCGGCGCGGTTCAGGATGGCCAAGGTGGGGACCAGGTGCGCGGTCTCGGCGTCGGGCCGGCTGTCGAGGTAGCCGGGCCGGGCAGGGATGCGGCCCTCCAGCCAGTCGGCCATGTTGTGGCCGAGGTCTCCGATCGACTGGGCTTTACGCCACGCGCTGGCCATCAGCGCCACACCCACGGCTGGTTGGCGGACGCGGCACGGAGGGCGGACTGGCCGAACTGAGTCGCGAGGCCCTTCCAGTCGTCGTCACGCGGCAGGAGAGGCGCCAGGTCGATCAGGGTGGCGCCGATGTCGGCCGCCGTCCGGGGCTCGATGGAGAAGAACGCCTCGCCCTTGCGGCGGGACAGGAGCGGCTTCAGCGTGCGTCGCTGACGCCAACTGGCGGCCTTCTCCAGCCGGTCGAAGAGCTCTTCCATGGTGGTGTACGAGTAGGTGGTGCCCGGCGTACCGCCGTGCGAGATGTTCCAGCCCATGACGGGCTCCCTTCAGGTCAGTGGAAGTGGCGGAGCTGCCGTTCGAACCGCTCGTAGCGGGCGGCTTCGCGTTCGTGGGCGGCGACCTGTTGGTTCAGGCGCCGCGCTTCACGCTTGGCGAGCTGGTCGATCCCGTAGTTGTTGCGCAGGCCGGCGAGGACGGCGTCGCGGATGCCGGGTCGCCGGAGCTGGGCGGCGTGGACGTGCTCGTGGATGAGGGTGCGGTCGATCTCGCGGCTGGTTCGGCAGGACTCGATGTCGATGACCATGACTGCGCCGCGGGAGGAGACGGTGGTGAAGCCCCAGTTGTCGTAGCCGTCGCTGAGGAGGGGCCGGGTGCCGGTGCCGATGGCCTGCTGCTCGGCAGTGATGACGGCCTCGGCGAAGTGGCGGCGGTCCGTGACGAGGATGTCGACGTGACCGGTGCCCTCGCGGAGCTCTCGGATCACGATCCCAGAGCAGTTGTCGGCGACCGCCTCGACTCGGGCGAAGCCGGGCTGGTACTTGGCGCCGAGCTTGTACGGGGTGATTCCCATCAGGACCCCTCGGGGGTGTCGAGGACGTGCTGGCGGTAGCGGATGGCGGCGACGAGGGCGTCGTCGCAGTCCTGGCTTCCGCCGTGCCGGTCTGCTTCGGCTTTGCCGACCTGGGTGGCGGCGACGATCTCGTCGGCGGCGGCGAGGGCCTGGTCGCGGGCGATCACTGGATGTCCCAGACGAGGCCGCGGCCGTCGACGATCAGGGCGGTCCTGCAGTTGCTGCACCGGAGCGTCTGCAGGTCTCCGTGCTTCTGCTTCGTGTCCATGTCCTCGGCGCAGCAGTGCGGGGTGATCCCGAGGCCGAGGTGGTCGCCGATGGTGAGCTCGAATCCGTCGATCGTGGGGGTGCCCATGGCGTCCTCCTTCAGGCCGCGGCGGGCTGGTGGTCGTGGGTGTCGAGCTCGGCGACGAGCGACGAGGCGCCGGGGTTGGCCCGGTCGTACCGGACGGCCTCCCAGCGGGCGGCGGTCGCCTCGGACTCGGTGCGGGCGGTGACGTAGCTGGTGGTGATCTGGAGGCGGGCGTCGTGCTCGGCCCAGGCCAGCTCGGACTCCAGCGGCATCTTGATCAGGGTCAACGTGGGCATGGCGAATCTCCTCGTGGCAGAGGTGCGGATGTGGGAAGGGAGTGCCGGGGCCGGTCGGCAGGGGGATGAACCGCCGGCCCCGGCGGCTTAGGGGGATCTAGCGCTGGGCCTCGGCCGCGAGGCGGGCCAGGCGGGCGGCCTCCGCGTCGGCGGCGGCCTGCATGGCGGCTTCGACCCGCTGCTGGGCGAGAGCGTCAGCGGCCTGCTGCTCGGCGATGTCGGACACGACAATCACCGGGCCGGCTGGGTGCGGACGTGGGTGGCGAGGTCGTGGGCCTTCTTGTCGTTCTCCGACATCTCGACCACGAACGGGCCTCGGCCGAACTTCTTGCCGACCGCGATACGGCGACGCTGCGGGACGACCGTGGCGGCCTCAACCGCGGGGGCGCTCATCGCGAGCCGCCGAACGTGCGGACCTCAAGCGAGGCGGGGAGCGGCTTCAGGTCGGTGCCGATGAGCCGGCCGACGAGGGCGCGGGCCATCGTGTCGCGGTACTGGGCGCTACGCCCCTTCGGCAGGACCACCTGGATCGGGCCGGTCTGCGGCCGGAGGGCGACACCCTCGAAGCTGTCGTACTGGGCCGGCGCGTCGATGATCTCGGCGCCGACCTCGGCCAGCAGCTCCGGCAGCGGGGCCGAGAGGAGGCGGGCGGTGGTGAGGGGGGAGGAGCTGTTCTCGCAGGTGCGAGCAGATACAGTGGTGCTCACGGTTGTACTCCCTTGTTGCGAAGGGGTGCGGCCTAGGCCCCGCTTTGGTGTTCCCGCACCTCAGCGGGGCTGCTTCGTTTCCGAAGCGACCTCGTGGCCACTAAGCTAGGCCCATTGGTGGCCACAACGCAAGCGGGTGCGGGAAGATTTTGGTGGCCACGATTCGAGTGGCCGAATCTTGCAGGTCGTGGCCACGACCTACTAACCTCGCGACATGAGTGATGACCGCAGCAAGCCGATCTGGGCAAAGATCCGAACGGTCCAAGGCAAGTGGGACGACTTTGGCGATGCCGCCGAGTCCATGCACTCCTCTGGCCGGCCGCCACGCAGCCGGGTCATCAAGGAGTTCATGGATTGGTACATGCGCCAGCCGGGAGCCAAGCTTCCCGAACGTCCACCAGCTGGCCCTTGGTCCAAGCTGCGGGCAGTCGAAGAGGGCGAGGTTGAGTAGCTCCTTCCGGTCGATCCAACGGCCAACCTCAGGACACCTCGGCTCCGAGGTGTGACGGCAGGCTGATCGCCACTCACTCACATGTCACTCACACTCACAGGGGGATGCGATGGCGGCGGACCGCGCGTTAGCGGCGGACGAGTTCATTGCCGAGCTGAAGCGCTGGCGGGATGTCCGCGGCCTGTCGCAGAAGGCGCTCGCGCAGCTGGTCGGGTACACGCCCTCATACATCTCGAAGGTTGAGTCCGGGCACCAGCGCCCGTCGCGCGACTTCGCTGAGGCGGCCGACCGCGTGCTGCTTGCCGGCGGTGCGCTCCGGCGGGCCTTTCAGGCGCTCGGCGCGAAGCCGAAGGTCGAAGTTCCCCGCCCGGCTCCGACGCCCGATCCTCTGTCGAGCTTGGTCGTCGAGCACGAGGACACGTCGCTGCACTACGACGGCCGCGTGTACCGGGCAACGCAGCGCCGGCTGCTGATGAATGGCGGTACGGAGCCGATCACCAGTTACCTGATCCGGATCTCGGTGGACCGCTACCCGGGGGACCCGGAGCGATCGAACGCGCACTACCGGCAGAACCCGCTGACCTGGGAGGAAATCAACCTCAGCGCCAGCGTTGACGGCGAGTCGATCGGCTGGCGCGTCCAGCACGACCGGGACGCCTTCAAGGAGCTGTGGCTGCTCTTCGAGAACGAGGACGGCCGCTACCCGCTATACCCCGGCGAGTCGGTCTGGCTGGAGTACAGCTACACCGTCGAGGACACCAAGTGGGGTTCCTGGTTCCAGCGTGCGGTGCGCCTGCCGACGAAGCGGCTGAGCGTCTCCCTCGACTTCCCGGCGGAGCTGGAGCCGGCGGTCTGGGGCACGGAGACGACGATGACCGCAACCGGCAACCCATTCCGGAATCCGGTCCGTTCGGCCACCGAGGGCGGGCGTCGCGTGTTCTCCTGGAGTACCGACGAACCGCCCCTTCACGCCCGTTTCCGCCTTGAATGGAAGTTCAGGGCCAAACCGATCAAGGAGACTCAGCTGACTGCTGACACGGCCAGCGGCCGCATGCAGGCGATCGGCATCGTCCAGGAGGGCGACCCGATCCTGACGACCCCTGCCCGCCTGTTCTCCCTGCCGGACGAGGCCGAGGACGCTCGCCGCGTCGTGGCCGAGCTGAACTCGGCCGCCGACCGCGCGAGCGGCGTGCACAACTTTGGCAAGGGCATGGGGATCGCCGCCCCTCAGATCGGTATCAACCGTGCCGCCGCGATCATCCGCACGCCGGAGGGCGAGTCGATCACGCTGTTCAACCCGCGCATCATCGAGGAGGGTGGCGGCTTCGACGAACAGTACGAAGGGTGCCTGTCCTTCTTCGACGTCCGCGGCATGGTCCCACGCCCCATGTCCCTGAGCGTCGAACACACGGACATCGACGGCCAGCAGCGCATCACCATCTTCGAGCGCGGCCACGCCCGGCTCGTCGCCCACGAGGTCGACCACCTGCACGGCCAGCTGTACCGGTCGAAGATGCGGCCCGGCGTCCAGCCGATCCCCGTCTCGGAGTACCGCGGCACAGGCAGTCAATGGAGTTACCAGGCCGAGGGGCGCTGACGCCGCGGCGTCTGACCCCGACATGACGAAGCGCCCCCAGCCCGAGGGCTGGGGGCGCTTCATCCTCTTGCCGCTCTTATGCAGCCGCATCCGTGGCCGGCAACGAAGATGGACCAGCTGTCGCTGCAGTCCATCCATCAACCAGGTCGAGAACCAGGCCCAGGACCCGAGCAGGGAAGTACTCGCGACCACGCACGGGCGCCTCTCGAGCGTCGCGCAATGCTGCAAGAACAACCCGTTCCAAACGCGGAGCAAGATCATTCGGTAAGTCTTCCGCGAGCCGAATGACGTGGTCGAAGCCGTCGCGGGCGTGGACAGCTAGACGCGGACGCGGATCCCCGGAAGTGATGCCGAACTTGACGATCTCGTTGAGATCGTCAACGACTACGTAGAACACGTTCGGTTCGCTCCCCTTGCACCGCCAGCAGAGACCCTGCCCTTGCATCACATGGTGAGGGCGGGGGCTAACTTCATGGCCCAGGGCGCACCGCACGCGGTGGGGCGCATTAACTCCTCGCCAGACGGGCTCGAGGGATGTCGCCCCAACCTGCATGAGGAGTCTGCGAAATCGATCCTCGGGAGCTTGCTCGGGTGCCCGCGCACAAGCGAGACAGATACCCCATCGTCGCACGTTGCTCGGTCGCGGCGCGCTTTCATGTCCCGCAGCACATCGCACTCGATGCGGCTGCTTGGTACCCAGCCAGGCCGGCTCCAAGACCTCGCCCCCGAGGCTCGCAACGCGCTCCTGAAATTCCTCCCAGGCGGCACGGGGATCCTTGCCTGCACACCTGCGGCAGATCCCCTGACCCGACGACACACCAGTGGGGCGAGGTGCACACTCGTGCCCGTCTGCGCATCGAACCCGATGAGGCTGGCCGGTGCCGAGCCACCTAGGCTCAAGCAGGGTGGCTCCGAGTTGATCGAGCCGCTCTCGGAATGCTGATGCGGCTGCCGTCGGATCATTACCAGCGCATGTGCGACAAATCCCTTGACCCTGCTGCACGCCTGCTGGACGGGGAGAACATTCGTGCCCGGCGCTGCACTGCGTCCGATGTGGAACGTGGTTGCCGAGCCATTCCGGCTCGAGCACCTGGCCCCCGAGCTCTTCGACGCGCCTCCGAAATGCGGCACTGGCTCGTGCCGCTCTCTCTGTGTTTTGTACGGTTGCCACGCGGGGACTCCTTCACAGTCTCCGAAGTGGCCCCGGCCGGTGCACCACCACCGCTGGGGCCGCGCCATGTCCGATGGCTTCAACGTACCCTCATGCGCTGACAGTTCGGCGCTCACGCTGCGGCCCTTCGCTTGCGGTCAGCGTCGAACTCGGACTCGAGCTGCATGAGTTCACGCTTGTGGTAATCGGTCTCGCAGTCAGGGCAGGTGCTGCCGCTGCTGGCGAGGGAGACGCGCATTTCGCCAGCACAGTCGTCGGTTGAGCAGTAGACGGTGAACTTGCGGGGGCCTCGTTCGCCGGTGGTGTAGTTGCCGAGGCGGCCGTGGATGTCGGTGATGGTCTTGATGTCGGCTGCGATCTCGGGGTACTCCTCGCACGCCCAGCGCAGGTTGTTGATCAGTGGGTGGACTGCGAGGCCGATCTCGTCGTAGCGGAGCTTGCGGCTGGGGTCGAAGGCGAGGGCGACGAACCAGGCGTCGGCTATGGCCTGGAGTTCGGTGACGACGCCGCCGTCGGAGATGTCGCTGAGGACGGGGACCCGGAGGGGCGCGGGGGCTTCGCGGCCGCCGCTGCTTCGGACGGCCTGGCTGCCGCCCTTGATGAGTCCGTTGAGGCCGTTGATCTGGTCGAAGAGTGTGGGGATGGCCCGGAGTGCTTCGAAGGTGCGGCTCTCGCAGATGACGCAGGCGTACCGGCCTGCGGCGATTTCCTCGCTGTAGAGGCGGCGCCGGCAACTGGTGCAGCGCGGGAAGGCGTAGGGCTCGTTCACGGCGGCGGTCTCCTTGCGGCAGTGCTGGTGCGGGCGGGACGGTCAGGCGGTGAATCGCTGGGTGGGGATGCCAGCCTTCTCGGCGAGGTCGGCGCATCCGCTGGCGCCGTGCGAGGGGTGCGGGTCGGGGCGTCGGCAGCGCGGGCTGGTGCACGGTCCGATGAAGGCGAGGCAGAGGTCTGCGCCGAGGTCGACCATGCGCCGGTTGCGGCGGGGGCCGGCGCCGGGCCAGGGGCCGAAGTCTTTGGTGGGGTGGCCTTGGGCGGGGTGTCGCTCCTCGGTGACGCCGAGGGTGCGGCCGTGCATGCGGACCCACCAGGCTGCTTGGGCGTCGGCGCCGGTGGGGCATGCGCCGTGGACGATGACGGCAGGTACGTGCTGGAAGACGGCGGTGGCGATGTTGGCGTAGACGCAATCCATGTCGGCCCAGTCCCG
Source organism: Streptomyces sp. NPDC059534 (assembly GCF_042743475.1). Lineage (NCBI taxonomy): Bacteria > Bacillati > Actinomycetota > Actinomycetes > Kitasatosporales > Streptomycetaceae > Streptomyces > Streptomyces sp. NPDC059534. The sequence goes on along the minus strand of NZ_JBHWAQ010000017.1, from coordinate 49,112 downwards.
GCTACCGGTGACCAAGATCCGGTAGGGCTTCACGGCGTCTCCTTGGGTCCGTAGAGCGTGTCGCGCCACTGCTGGACGTCTCTCTCCCGCACCCATCCGGTCTGGAGGCAGGGTTCGCCGGGGTGGCCCTTGTGGACGAACTGGCGGAGGACGTTGTCGAGGGTCTCGCCGAGGGCTCGGGCTCGGGTGTCTGCCTTGCTGGCGCGTTCGAGCAGCGGTCGGACGACGGCTTTCATGACGGCGTGTGCGTCGGCGCGGTAGGCGAGGAGGTCGTCGGGGTGGGCGTCCGACCACTTGTAGGGCTGGCAGGACCATTCGTAGATGGCTGCGGCTATCCGGTCGACGAGGTCCTGCTCTGCGGGCTCGGGCTGAGTCACGGTGTCTCCTCGGGGTGGCAGTTCTGGCGGGTCATGAAGGACCGTCCGCAGCCGTCGTTGGGGCAGTTGAAGACGTCGCCCCAGTCGTGGCGGGGACGGGGGACTTCCTTGAGCTCGACGCCGTCGGGGATGACGCACTGCTGCTGGCAGTCGATGTGGCTGGTCACTGGCTGGCCTCGCTGTCGTCGCGTCCGAACTGGCGGTCCCAGACGCGGCAGGTGAGGAGGTGGCCGATCGGGCTACTGGGGTCGGGGTGTCCGCAGTTGCAGGTCTGGGTCATGTCGGGCTGGGGCATGCGGGCGTCTCCGTTCTGGTCGACGTTGGTCGTGACGGTGTAGTCGCGGGGTGGGTGTTCGGCGAGGAGGAGGGCGGCTTCGGCGGTCTTCTCGGCGTCCCAGTAGTGCTCTTCGGCGATCCAGGAGCCGCGTGTGTCCGTCTGCGGGCCTGGCGCAGCGCCAGGCTCCCGCGTTGCCTCCGCACCCTCCGAGGCGCTCTCACGCCCGCACAGCCCCTCTGGCGGGGTCGAGTTGGGGTTCACGCTGCCTCCCCCTTGCGAGCGCGGGGCCTGGCGAGGATGGCGCCGAGCTGCCGGCGGGCTTGGTCGTAGCCGTGCAGGACGTTGCGAAGTCGCTGGGCTTCGTCCTCGGTGAGGGGCCGGGTGGTGGATTCGTCGACGAGGGCGATGATCTCGGCAAGGTGGCGGTTCACGCTGCGTGCTCCTGTCGGGCGTGGAGGTCGTCGGCGGTGATGAGGCCGGAGGCGAAGGCGAGGGCGACGGCGTTGGTGCGGTCGACGGCGCCGAGGCGGGGCTTGATGCCCCAGCGCCATTGGTCGCGGACGGTATGGAGGCTGAGGCCGAGTTGGTGGGCGATGGCGGCGTCGGTGAGGCCGTTGGCAGCGAGCCGGACGATGTCCAGCTGCCGGGGTGAGAGTCGGGTCGGCGTGCTCACAGCACCTCCAGGACGATCGGGACTTCGACGATGAGCCGGCCGCCGCCTTCGGCCCTTGGGGCGTGGAGGTCGAGGAAGGCTTGCTCGTCGGGGTCGCGGCCGGTCTTGCGGTCGGCTTCCTTCTCCCAGCCGTCAGCCCAGAGTGGGGGCTGGGCAGCGCTGGTCACTTCTTGCCTGCCTTCGACCAGCTGCGCTCACGGGGAGGACGTCTCTTCTCGTACTCCCTGCGGCAAGCCCGACACCTTCTCTGGCCACAGTCGATGATCGTGTTGGCTTCGTCATACGGGTGCCCCTGCGGGCAGTGCGTCCGCCTAGCGCAGTTGGCCGTTGGGCCCCTTCCCCTCCGGTTGTTCTCCCGGGGTGTGACTGCCTCAAGATGCGCCGGGTTCACGCAACGCCGGTGCGCACATGACGTCCCACCTGAGCAGGAGAGGTCACGGGTGTGGCATACGTGGTCCAGTTGCATCCCTGTAGGTATGGGGCCGAACGTGACCTCATACGCAAATCGGTGGGCATAGACGTTCCGCGGGGGTGCCCAGAACCTTCCGTAGCCGTGGTGGTCCATGGTCGAGTCCCATGGCCAGCACTCCTCGTTCGCCCGGCTGGGAACCTTGACCCAGAACCGCGCGATGGTGGCCTCCTGCCGCTGACGGATAACAGCGGCGGGCATGTGCGCCGAGACGGACCTGAGGCAGAGGTGGCTTGGTTCGACGCAACCCTCCGTTCCGCACCAGGTTGTGATTGGGACTTCGGGAAGGTCCCCATACTTGGCCTCCCAGGCGACGCGTCGAGCGGAAAGCTGACGCCCCTCGTGCTCCAAGTACGGGACCTTCGTCGGGCCTTTGAGGGTGCCCGTCCAGAGCAGGCAGCCGTCAAGGCTCGGTTCAGTGTGTTCGGGCCACTTGGTCAGGATTCCTGCGACGGCGTGGACACCAAGGGGAGCAGCGTCGATGGGCATTAGTGGGCCTCCTCCGCGGTCCAGGTGGTCGTCACCCGCACAAGGCGGTGGGTGGCCTCGGGGCTGGTCTCCCGAGAGGTCTTCAGGTAGTCCTCGGCCACGGCTCGGTCGTTGACGGCAGGCAGGGTGACGGTCCCGCCGCGCGGGTAGCGACTCTCGACGCTCCAGCGAACGTGGGCCTCGTCGGCGGGTTGTGCTTCGGCCGGCTGCCCGACAGCGGGGACGTGCGGGTCGTCGGAACCGGGAGGCCGGTGGCCGAACGGCTTGGCGCAGTGGGCGCCGCCCATGAACTGGACGTAACACGTGGGGATGCGCCGGTCGGCCATCTCCTCGGGCGTCGGTCCGTGGCGTCCGTCGGCGGTCCACGGCGCGGCCTCGACGTCCGCCTGCCTTCCTCCCGGCGTGCACCAGTCACCGGGCTGGCCGTGGCTGTCGGACCAGGGGGCGCCGCACTGGCCGCAGGGGACGGGCTTGGCGGCCGGGGCGGCGGTGGTCTGGCGGGCGGCGTCTCGGATCCCGGCGATCACCTCCTCGACGCGGGCGGCGGGGACGAAGAGGGTGGTGCCGTTCTCGATCTGGATGCCCACGGCAGGGAGGGGCGGTTCGCCTGCGCGCTGGGCGATGGCGGTGGGGCGGGCGGTGAGGTGGTCGCCGTAGTAGTCGCGGTACTCGAAGGTCACGTGTGGCTCCTGTTGGTGGGGGCTGTCCCGGGGGACAGGCCCGGCGGCGAAGGTCAGGGGGTGTCGAGCGCGTAGCGGACGGCCGCGGCGATCTCGGCTTCGTGGTGCTCCTGGTCGGACTGGGCGCGGGCCTTCTGCTCGCGCTGCTGGGCGGCGCAGTCGGGGCAGTGGATCGGGATGTCGGGGTTCAGGCACCAGGGGCCGTCCCAGTCGAAGTCCCGGGCGTAGCTGGCGGCGCTGTCGCGGCTGGTGAAGTAGGCGGTGAGGCCGTCGTGTTCGGCGTCGAGTTCGCAGGTGTCGCAGGTGAGCTTGAAGACGGGGTGGTCGACCTTGGCGATGGGCACTGCTGCTCCTTGGGATGGGATGCTGTGGGTGGCCGTCCCGCATTGCCCGCGGGACGGCCGGCTTGCGTGCGGGGTCAGGTCATGCACCAGCCCGAGTCGCAGAGCCCGCCGGACTCATCGAACATCGGCAGCAGGTCGACGCCGTCCGGGATGGCGTCGCGCAGCGGGCGGTTGAAGCGGGTCAGGTACACGTGGTCCTTGCCGAGCTCGTCGCGCCGCTTGTTCAGCAGCTCTTCGAGCTGACACGCCTTCTCGAACTCCTCGGGCTCCTGGCGGCGCATGTCGTGCCAGGTCTCGGGCCGGTGGAACGGGCAGAAGAAGCACGACGACTTGGGCGGGACGGGGAGGCCGGCCTCGCGGATGATGCGCTGGCAGTCGATGCGTCGGAGGCCGAGGTCGAGGAGCGGGTAGACGATCTGCTCGTGGGGTTCGGTGATCCGGTTGTTCGCTCGGTGGATCTCGTCGACGGAGATGCCGATGCCGATGGTGGCGCGGTTGGTCTTGCTGGCGCCGCGGCGCTTCATCTCCTTGCCGACGACCTTGATCTTGAAGTCGGCGGTGCAGCTGCGGGTGCCGGGGGCCCCGTTGGACATGCGGACGGGGATCGGCAGGGAGCGGGACCCGGGGCGGGTGAGGCGTCCCCACAGGGTCTCGGTGTCGCCGTCGCGGCGGATGCGCTGAACCTCGACCAGTTCGATGCCGTGCTGGGCGGCGTAGGGCTTGGCGTGCTCCTCGACGTACCGCAGGGTCGCGGCCCGCTCGCTGTCGTTGCCGACGTTGGCGAAGACGAACAGAGGGAAGTCGATGCGGCCCTGGGCGGCGAGGACGAGGAGGGCGGTGGACTGGACGCCGCCGCCGTAGCTGATGGAGCGGACCGGGTCGGTCATTTCGTGTGTCTCCTTCGTGGTGGGCGGGTCAGGCGGCGGGGGTGCGGAGGGCGGCGAGGAGTGTTGCCCGGTTGGCGGCTTGTTGTGCGGGGGAGGTGGGCATTCGTTCGGGCCGGTAGTCGCGGACCTGTCCGGTCGGCACTTCCTCGGCGTAGAGGCGGTCGAGGGAACTGAGGGCCCTGCGGGTCTCGTTGGCGGTGCCGCGGCCGCACCCGAGGCGGAGGGCGATGGAGGCGTCGGAGTGGCCGTCGCGGACGAGGGCGGCGATGTCGGGGCGGATCTTCATGCGGCCATCGCCTCCGCCTCGAGGAACCGGCGGGCGTGGACGAGGTCGGGGAGCGGGAAGCCGTCCGTGTGGCAGGGGGTGCCGGGCGCGACCTGGCAGTGGGGGCAGCAGGCGGTGGCTTCGGCCCACATGGAGCGGCGGGCGGGGTGCGTCTCGTCGAGGGTGCGGCCGGTGGCCTTGACGCGGCAGGGCCGGTGGGGGGCGGCGTCGCAGTGGGGGCAGGCGACGGATCGGGCGGGGTGCTGGCCGGCCCGCATGAAGTGGCGGAGTTCGGTCGGCATCGGGGCGTTGGGGCGGATGGTCACTGGTCCTCCTTGGGTGTGGGCGGGGTGCAGCCGGTGCATCCGCAGATCTGGCCTTCGTCCATGAACTCGGGGTGGTCGGCGGTGCGGAGCCATTCGCGGTACTCGTCGAGGGCGCGGGTCCAGTCGGCCGCGGTATGCCGGGAGGGCCTCGCGACGGGGGCGGTGCCGGCGGGCCAGGCACCGGGCGGGCGGCCTGTGGGGCGCCTGGGGGCCGGAACTGCGGGCTGCTCGCGGCGGGCCTTGCCGATGGCCAGCTGGGCCCGCATGAGGGCGCGGATGCCTGCAGCGCCCTCTTCCTTGCGGATGGCGGCGATGTCCTCGGGGGTGAGGTCACTCACTGGGCACCTCGGGAAGGTCGAGGCAGTCGCCGTCCGGTGGCCGCCAGCCGGCGTCGAGCAGGCGGGCGATGATGCGGCGGGCCGCAACGTGTGGCGTAGCCTCGGGACCGAACTGCGGGCAGGCCGCCGGGTTCACGGCCCGAGCGTTCTGGACCTCGATCAGGGCGCTGACAACAGCGGAGATCCACATCTCGGCTACGTCGAGACCGGATCGGCCGTCCTTGTACATGGACTGGGCCACCACGCAGTCGACGAGTTCCATGTCGCTCATGCCGCGCCTCGCCGGCGTCGGCTCGGGCCGTCCATGGGGACGATGCGGGTGATCTCCCGGAGCCGGTCGGCGATCCGCTCGCCGAGCTTCTCGATGAGGTCGGGCCCCTGCTTCTTGCCGCTCCTGTCACGAGAGTCGGCGGGCAGGTTGCTGGTGATCAGAGTTGGCAGCGACTCGTTGTACCGCTCGTTGAGGAGCCGGTAGGTGGCTTCCTCGGTGAACTCGCTGACCTTCTCGGTGCCGAGGTCGTCGATCAGCAGGAGCGGGATCTTCTTGAGCCGTTTCACTTCGTACTCGGTGCCGCGCTCGCTGCCGCCGGGCCGCATCAGGGCGTACATGTCGGGCGCGGTGATCGCGATGACTTCGTAACGGTCGAGGCCGGCTTCGGCGATGCGGCGGAGGGCGCCGTAGGACTCGTGGGTCTTGCCGGTGCCGAACGTGCCGGTGAGGAGGAGGAAGCCGGCGGTGCGGGGGTCGGCGGCGACCTTGTCGGCCCATGCCTGGAGTTCGGGGTGGGTGCAGGTGGCGTTCTGGTAGCGGAACGGGGTGACTGCCGTCCAGCGCTTGAGGTTCCATTCGGCTCGGCGGCGGCGGTGGTACTCGGGGTGGCCGGGCTCGTCTTCGGCGGGGGTGTTGTCGATGGGGCCGGGCTCGATGTGGTTGAGGCCGCGGGCTGCGAGTGCGCGCTGGAGGCGGGCGGTGATGTTGCCGCCGAGCGCGGGGGCGGGTTCGGGCATGGTCAGAATCCGTTCGCGTAGACGGAGGTGTCGGCTGGCGGCTCGAAGGGCTTGTGGCGCTGGCTGCCGACGGCGTGGAGGTTGGGCTTGCCGGGGGCCTGGTCGGGCTCGTCGTCGTAGCAGCCCTTGGTGAGCCAGGTGGCGGGGTACTTCGTGTACTGGGGGTCCTGGCCGGCACGCTCGCGGGCGTAGGAGAGGGAAGCGGCGACCATGTGCTGGGGGTCCACGCCGCGCTCGATGGCGGCGATCCATGCCTGCTTCGCTTCCTCGCGGTCACGCTTGCGGGGGTAGTTCGACCAGAAGGCACCGAAGGCGGTGAGGTGGTGGTCGGTCTGCTTGGCACCCGGAAGCGGCGTGAGAGTGGGTGCGGGAAGAGAAGACGTTTTCTTCCCCGTTTTCGTCTCTCCGTCTTCTTCTTTAGACGTACCGCCGTGTGGCACGTCGGTCCCAGCTGGGGGAAGACCGGTTTCCGCAGGTCGCTCCGACGTACCACACGCCGGTACGTCGGTCTGGCCTGCGGGTTTCCGTGAATCCGCTGTTCGCACCGACGTACCACCGTGTGGTACGTCGGTGAGGACGAGGACGGTGCCAACCTGACCGCTCTTCAGCGGCTCCAGAACCGGCTCCAGATAGCCGCACGCCTTGAGCTCGGCGAAGGCTGCGCGGAACTGCCGTCGGCCGGGGCTCGCCTTCCCGTGCTTGGCGACGGATGCCTTCCACATGTCGTCAGCCGTGGCCTGCCATCCGTCGGGCCGGCTGAGAAGCTCGGCAAGAATGCCGCGCGCCATGTGGCTCATACGGTCGTCGCGCACGGTGGCGTTCGGGACCTGAAGGAAGTCCTTCGTCAGCCTGCTGCGGCGGATCCTCACGAGGCGTCTTCTCTCTGGCTGGTGGGTGGCTAGGCGGCGGCCGCGAAGGCGGGCTCGGCGTGCCTGTCGATCTGCTCGCCGGTGACGGCTTCGACGAGGGCGCAGACGAGGATCTCGGCGGCGTTCGGCGTGACGGCATTGCCGTACTGGCGGACCTTGTCGCGCTTGTTCCCGAGGACGATGTAGTCGTCGCTGAAGCTCATGGCCCGGCCGATCTCGTGGGGCTCGAGCATTCGGAAGAGAACGTCGTCGACCTGAATCTCGCCCCGGACCAGGGCGTACCGGTCGCGGGTCGTGAGCGCACCGATCGGCTCGTTCACGGATCGGGGTGCGCCGTTGCCGTAGTAGGGGACGAGCATGTGCTCCCAGGTGAGGAGCGACTGGTGGCCGGCCGTGGTCATGGTCCGGAACGGCTCCGCTGGCGTGGTGCAGTGCTCGCCGCCGTCGCCCTTGCTGCCGTTGTTGCGCATCACCATGGCTGCCGGGGCGACGAGCCCGTGGTGGTTGCCGGAGGCGGTTACGGTGGCGAGGGACTCGGACACGGACCGTGCGACTGACCCGCCACCGCGAAGCTCGGCAATGAACGGCAGCCAGGCGAGGCCCGTCTCGTTCCGGGTCGTCATGGCCCGAAGCGGACCGTGCGCGGAGGCAGCGTTCTTCCCCTCCCGTCCCTCGACGGGGACCATCAGCGGCGGCACCATCAGCGCGTCGTTCTCCCGCGTGGTGCGCGCTGGCATCGGCTCCGCCACGGATACGGCCGCGTCTCGCCACGTGCCGCCGGCGGGCACCATCATCGGCACCGGACGGGCGAACTTCTTCAGCCCTGCCTCGATGCGGGCGATCGTCTTGTCGGCGAGGGGCTTGGACCGGTCGCCGATCCGCTGACCGGGGATGGACCAGTCGATCGCGGCCGCAGCTGGCAGCGCTTCGGGCTCGACGATCTGGTTGCGGCATGAGGTGTTCGGGCACCGGTACACGTACTGGGACTTGTAGCGGCCCATGTCGCGCTTCGGGTCCTTGAACACCTGCATCGCCTGTACGTGCCGGTCGCAGCCCGAGCACCAAGCCCGGGGCCGAAGCCACTTGTCCCAGTCGGGGGTCCGGCCGAGGGACTCGTGCCAGTAGCCGACGTACAGCCGGTCGCGGGACTGCGGTGCCCGGTGCACAGACCGCGGGTCGGCGTGCATGCTGTTGAGGGCAATGATTCGGGTTCGGTAGCCGAGCTTGTGGATCTCACCGATCCAGCGGTCCCACTGGTCCCAGGCGCGGACGTCGGTGACGTTCTCGACGATCCCGGCCTTGACGAGTCCGCCGCGCTCGATGACGCCGCGCAGGTACAGCGGGACCTCCTCCATGAGGGCCCGGGACTCTTCCTCGGCGGACGGCTCGTCGTCCTCATCGGTGGTGGCGAGGAGGTCGAGGAGGCTGCCCTGCATGGCGCCGGCGAAGTCCCGCTTCTTGCCCTTGGCGACGGACCAGTTCGTGCACTCCGGGGAGGCCCAGAAGATGTCGGTCACAGGCCAGTCCCAGACGGGTGCCTTGCGGATGTCCCCCTGGTAGTGGCTGGTCGTGGGGAAGTTCGCGGCGTGGGACTCGATGGCGAGCTTCCAGTGGTTCGCGGCGCGTTCGACGCGGACACCGGGCACGGCGTGGACGCCCTGGCTGGATCCGCCGGCGCCACAGTTCCCGGTCCAGTGGACCAGGCCGTTACGGCGGCACAGCCACGTTCCATGCTCCACCGTGGGGCACCACACGACTCCGGTGTAGGTGGTCCATTCGGCGACCGCCTGCCGCAAGGGCTTGGCGGTGACCCGCTCCAGGAGCGAGACCCGCCACATCGGGTAGCCGGTGCCCTTGTGCTGCATCTCCCACCGGTGGATAGACGTTGCCCGGCCGGCCAGGATGGCGGCGAACTGGAACGCCTCAGCACGGTCCTTCCGGTTCTGCGACAGGGACGAGTCGCGCGCACCGTTCCTGACCCGGGTCGTCCCGTCGGCGAGCATCGACGACTCCACCAGGAGGTCAAGCTGCGCGGAGGTGAGCTTGAGCAGCCAGGCGGGGTCGAGGACGTGGTCGGGGGCAGCGGCGAGAATGGGTGCGGCTGCCGCGACATTGAGGCGCCAGTACCTGGTGCCCTCATAGTCCGCGACGTTCCACGCCGGCTGTCCAACGCGGCGGCCGGCTCGGCCCATGGGCGGCCCGTAGAGCGCGGTCAGCGCCTTCTCGATCCGCTCGCACTTCCCGGGGTTGACCGACGGCGACTGCGACAGGTGCAGTCCACCGTTCGCGCGGTAGCTGCCCTCGGTCCACGCCCACCCGACGAGCTCGACCAGCGCGTCATCGTGCAGGCTGCGCTCGGGCAGCTCGAAGGGCGCGCTTCGGACGACCGACGACTCGAGGTTGAGCTGGTCGGAGGTGCGGATCTGCCACTGCTTCTGGCGTCCGGACAGAGTCCCGACGCGCTGCTGGACGGGCCAGCGGTGGCCGACGGTCACCAGAGCGGAGAGAGCCTTGCCCTCGATCTTCAGCATCTTCTCGTCGACCAGGTCGAAGATGTTCATCCGCTGGATCGGCACCCAGCGCGCCACTCCGTCGACGGTGCTGAGGCTGGCGACCAGGTCCCCCTCCGCGATCTGGTCGTAGCGGCGCCACCCACGAGCGGTGAAGATCTCGGTCTCGGTGTCGGTGCAAAACCAGTCCATGACGGTGAGAGCGTCGTTGTCGTGGAGGGCCATCAGGCGGCTTCCTTTCGGGGCTCGGGGTTGCGGAGCAGCTCCTGCTGAAGGTGGTTCCGGGTGATGTCGATGGGCGCTTCGGCGGTCTGCCGCTCGGCGCGTCGGCGTGTGAGCTCGCGGGTGTGCTCGGTGTTGGCAGCGCGGCAGGCATCGCAGAAGGGGGTGCCCTTACGGCTGTGGCGCTTGTAGCCGGCGCGGGTTCCGCAGCGGGCGGGCTCTCGCGGCTTCCGGGGCGGTCGGGGCGCTGCTTCCCGCTGTCGTGCCTGCTGGCGGTAGTGCCGGTCGCACAGGCCGCGCGCTTTCACGATGTCGTCGCATTCGTCTGCGCGGCATGCGCTGGATCCGCCGATGCCGTGCTCGAACTTCCAGCGTGCGATCTGCCGCTTGTCGACGCCGACCACCTGCGCGGTAGCGGCTTCGGTCCAGCCGGCCCGCACGAGGAGGAGAGCCGCGGTGAGGCGTTCTTCGGCGGTGAGCGTGGGCCTTGGGGTGTCGCCGGTGATGGCGCGTTCGATGGCGATCCAGTCGATGTCGCCGGTAGTCGTCGTGTCGGTGGGGAGAGGGGGTCGGGCGTTGATGCCGACGGCTCGCGTGGCCAGCAGGGGCCGGAGTGCTGCGGTCATCGGTCTTCCTCCTTCCGGGGCTGGTGAGCGGGGATTTGCCAGAGGGCCTGGCAGAGTTCGAGGGATTCGACGGCTTCGCGCATGCGCCGGGTGGCCCGCCAGTCGTCGAGGTCGGCGAGGATCCGGAGGGCGGCGAGCTTTCGCCAGCAGTCCGCCTCCCGGCGCTCCCGGGACGTCATGCCGCGGCTCGTCGGGCTGCGGCGGTGCCCTTCCAGGTGCGGACCCCGGAGTGGTTCACCGTGGGGCGGCTGCTGCAGGCCCAACCGGCGGTGCGGATGTAGCCCTCGTCCCGGAGGAGGGTCATCAGCCGGCCCCAGTGGTGGGCGGAGTCCGGTGGTTCGGGCAGCTTGTGCTCGTCGGCGATCTCGAAGCAGGTGAAGGTGCGCCCAGCCGCGGCGGCCGCTATGTACTGGGGCCAGACCTGGGCGAGCCACGTCTCGTAGTCCTCGGCGCGCTGGCGGCGGGCGGACTGCTCGGGGACGGTGCCGTCGAGCGCGGGCTGGATGGGGAGCATGGCGGTGTCCTTCCGGGTTGGCGACTTCTGGGTTGGCGGGGCTACTGCGGGGTGCTGCCGGTGCCGCGGCTCTTGATCTCGGCGGCGGTGATCCGGGCCTGCGGGAACTCCTCCTCGACGGAGATCTCCCTGCGCTGGATCGACTTGTGGGTGATCAGGAGCTGGGCGATGTCGGCCCCGGTCCACTGCTGGCGCTTGCGGCCGAGCTTCTGCTCAAGCCGGTCTTCGGTGACGCCGAGCTGCTTGAAGACGCCGACGGCTCCTTCGATGCGCTGCTCGAGCGGCTTGCCGTCACCCTTGTGGAGGGTCTCCCGGCAGAGGTCCTCGGCTTCCTCGATGAACCAGTCGGGGATGACCGCGAAGATCGCCTCGCGGAGCCGGCGGGCACCGTTGTTGGCGTTGTTCTCGTAGATGTCGCGGAGGTCGATGAGCGCCTCGACCTTGCCCTTGGCGAACTTGGCGTGGGGGACGATGAAGGTGAGGACGTGCCGGGTGTTCGCCTCGACGTCCCAGGCCCATGCCTGCATTTCGGACTGGCGGTACTCGTCGTCGCGGCGCATCTCGCTGACGCCGTACTGGATGTTGCCCCAGGTCTGGGCGAGGGTCTTGGCGAGGTGGATGGTCGAGCCCTCGACGGCGCCGCCGGCCCGGGGGAACCGGTAGAACGCCTTGCCGGCGAGAGCCATCGAGCCGCAGGCGGACTGCATGGCGTTGCGGGAGCGGCCGACCTCGCGGGGGAACTGGCGGGCGACGTAGATGGCGGCCTGGACTTCGGCGACGGCGCGGGACTGCTCGACGGCGGTTCCCTGCCCGATGCGGTCGGCGCTGGGAGCGGCAGGGGTCTGGGCGGGGAAGTTCACAGGTAGGTCTCCTTGTCGCGGATGGCGGACCAGGCGGGCAGCGAGACGTAGTTGGGCTCGTCGCCGTAGCCGGGCCAGACGCCGGTCTCGGTGCACTCGGCCCAGAGCTCGATCGCCCGACGGTTCTTGTTCCGGGCGATGAGCCGGTCCTCGAACGGGATGCCGACCACGTTGATCAGGTAGGGCGGCTTCTTCTCCTGGGCGATGAGGAGCAGTTCGGCGTCCTCGCCGCCGAGGCCGAAGGCGCGGGCGGCGTCCTCGTACCAGTCGGCCTGCATGTGGTAGCCGTACTTGGCGATGGACCTGGCCATGGCGTCGTCGCTGGCGTCTTCGCAAGTCTTGAAGTCGGGGATGATCAGGCGGCCGGCGTGGATGGACGGCAGCCAGTCGAAGCGGACGCGGCGCCGGATCCCGGTGGGGCCGTCGAGCCAGAAGCCGGACTGCTCGGGCGCCCCGTGGGCCGGGTCGAGGAGCGCGGCGGCGAGAGGGTTGGCTCGGAGCGCCTCGCCCATCGCCTTGATCATGTCGAGTTCGTGGCGCTTGAGCGGGATCCCGCCGGCGTCCCGGATCGCGGCGACTTCGCTGCGGATGGCGTCGGTGTTCCACAGGTCGTGGTCGACGAGGACGAGCTCGGGGCCGTTGCCGAGGACTTCCTTGTGGGCGGCGTTGCCGTAGTCGAAGGTCTTGGTTGCGGGCTGGGGGTGGTCCTGCTCGTGGCGGAACTTGGCGGGGCAGGACGGCGGCAGGAGCTTCCGGGCGCCGGACGACGACAGGCTTGTCTTGTCGGCGTGGTAGGCGTCGTTGGACAGATCGGTGTGCAGGCCCAGCGCGGGAGCCCCTGCCGCCGCGGTCACTGCTGGCCGTCCTGGGCTTCGGCGCAGCCTTCGCAGCGCGTGCCGGTGTCGGTGCGGACGAACGGGCCGTCGATGTCGCCGCAGCGGGTGCAGGTGATCACGCGGCCACCTCGCCGCTGGTCGCGATGGCCGTGAGGTTGGCGACGCCGTCGGGGTCGTACTGGATCGCGGCGACGGCGGCCACGTAGTCGGGGAAGCCGAGGGCGAGCTTGTCGCGGTTGGCCGGGTCGGCCATGTCGATGCTCTTGATGATCTGCTCGGTGAAGCTGCCGGCCTGGCAGCCGCCGCGGCCGTAGTGGAAGAGGACGTGGTTCGCGACTTCCGGGGTGATGCTGTCCATCTGGGGCTCCTGAGGGTGTGAGGTGCCAGCCGCCCCGCGCTGGGGGCTTGGGGCGGCTGGCTGGCGCGGAGCTGGGGGGAGGCTCGACGCGCCGGTCTGTGGTGGGGTTACGCCTTGGCCGTCTCGGGCTTCACGGCGGTCCACTGCTCGGCCTGCTCGTCGTAGATGACGTGCGGGTTGTCGTCGACGCGGAAGCCGACGCCTGCGCACTTGGCCGCGTTGAGGCCCGTCGCAAGGCGCTCGGCCCACTCCGGTGCCTGCTTCTCCCGATGGGCAGCCACGGCGTTCCTGTGCTCGTTCTCCCACTGCTGAGGGTCGTGGCCAGCCTGCTCGGCCGTGTCCCAGGCCCACTCGCCGATCTCGCCGGAGTCGAGCTGCTCGGCCGTGTCCTCGACGACCCGGCGTGCGGCCCGGGGGTCGACCTGGTGGAGAGCGTCGAGGTAGCGGAACGCGATCCAGTTGGCGACGGCGACACGGATGTACGCGAACCACAGGTCGCCGTCGGCGTGGTAGTCGACGTCGTGCAGGTCCCACGTGGCCCGCAGCACTTCGCGCAGGCTCTCTTCACCCGCCGCTGGGACGGTACGGACCGCGCCGGTGGCGGGCTGGTCCGCCTCGGGCATGGCCGTGGCCATGTCGATGCCCTTCCCGCCGGCGGAGAGCGACCAGCCCCACAGTTCGCGGGCCTTCTCGAACGTCTCGATGCTGATGGGACTCAGCCCGGAGTAGCGGGCGGGCATCATGGCGCCGATGAAGTCCTCAGCGACCAGGAGTGCAGCCTTCTCGTCGGCTGTCACGCGGACCCGGAGGAAGCCCTCGGCGCTACCGAACCGGGCAAGCTTGTCGCTGTCGAAGGCCGGGAACAGCCTCTCCTCGACGGCGTGCTCGGTGATGGTGCGGAAGAGGCCGCGCCAGTCCGGGAACTCCAGGCTGGGGTCGACCGTGACGCTGAAGGTGGCCTGCTTGGAGCTGAAGGTGGCCACGTTGTCGGCGACCTGGATGGTGATGTCGATGCCGCCCTTGTGGCCAGCTGTCCACTCGCGCAGCGCTTTCAGGCTGGTGCCGGGGATGGTGCAGGCCCACGGCTCCTGGGCGGTGTCGTCGTGGCTGAGCTGGTATCGGGCGGCGGCGAGCGTGTACCGGTCGGAGGCGACGGCGTAGAGGTAGCGGCCGTCGACGTCGAGGCGGATGCCGTGGAGCGGCTTGATTGTCTCGTCGCCGATGTGGCCGATGGTCTTGTTGATGAGGAGGCCCAGCTGGTGGGCGTTGATGCTGATGCTCACGGTTCTCCTTCTGGGATGCTTGGGGTGCGCCCCGTCGAATTCGCCTCGACGGGGCGTCCTGCTGGGTTGTGGCGCCGGGCCGGCGGGTCGGTTCACCGCGGGGCCCGGCGAGTTCAGGCGGCGGCGCGGGGGCCGGTGATGGGGAGGAGCATCTGCGCCTGGTAGCTGGCGGAGACCTCGGGGAAGTCGTGCTTGGCGACGAGGTGGTCGGTCATGTCCTCGACCGCGGCCCGGTTGGCGGTGACGTAGACGTGGTGCTGGCAGTTGGGCGCCGGGCAGCGGAGGTAGGCGGTCACGCTGCGGCCTGCTTCCGGTGCTCGCAGGTCCCCTTGATGCAGGGGGCCGCCTGCTCGTCCCACTGCTTGCGGGTGACGAGCCGGATCGTCCAGCCGGCCTTCAGCTCCCGGTCACGGTCACGCTGCCGCGGGGTGAAGTCCTTGTGGGCCTCGGTCGGGCTGATGGCGGTGTCACCATGGCTGCTGCTGTAGACGCAGCCGGCCGGGTTGGCTCGGACCCAGAAGCACTGGGCGAGCGGGAGGACCTCGTCGTCGATCTGAACCATGAGCTTCACGTGCGCTCCTTCCAGAGGCGGTGGCCGAGGGCCAGGAAGGCGAGGGATGCGACGCCGGTCGCGGCGAGCTGGAGCCAGGCGCGGGTCACGAGACGGTCGCCTTGCGGGCCGCGTCGTGTTGGGTGACAGCCCAGGCGATCGCGTGGCACTGCCAGACGTAGTGGTAGTCGAGGGAGCGGATGCTCCAGTCGCACCAGACGTCGCCGAAGTCGAAGCCTTCGGTGCGGCGGGACCTGGCGTTGTGGGTCTTGCCGTTCTCTCGCTCGTGGCGGATCGCCCACATGACACCCCGGTCGCGGGTGCCGTCATCCTCGGTGGTGCCGCACGAGCACTCCCAGCGCTCCTTCACGCCGTACTCGAACTCGCTTACGACCCGCGTGGCGTTGCCTTCGTCGTCGAGGTACCCGCTCTGCAGGACGTCCTCGGTGACGGCCTTGCCGACGCCGCGCGGGGCCCAGCCCTCGCGGATCGCTTCCCGGGTGTACTCCCGGATCCGTGCTTCAAGGAGACTGCGGTCGTACTCGGCGACCGAGTCCCGGCCGTTGACCAGCATCCGGGCCCAGTGGTCCGGGTTCACCCGGCCACGGAACGCGTCGAGCATGTCCTCGCGGTCGGCGGCATAGTGCGCGAAGTGAAACGAGCCGTGACTGCCGGCGACGACCAGGTTGTGGGGCCAGGTGACCACTTCGATGACGGTCATGCTGGTCTTCGGGGCAGCGAACCGCAGGTAGCGAAGGGGGCCATCCTCGCGCTGAGAGGTGATCTTGTGGTTCGGGACGTCGCTGGCGAAGTGCCCGGCGACATTGTCGTAGTCGGTCACGCCGACGCTCCTTCGGTGATGATGTCGACGTGGCTGAGGCAGATCCCGCCGGCGTAGCCCTCGACGGAGACGACGGGCTCGCCGTGGCCGAGGGTCCAAGCCGGAGTGCGGGTGACCGTGTCGAGACGTTCGGTGGGGTCCGTCTCCGCGCCGTAGACGCAGCCCGCCTCCCGGCGCTCCTGGAACTTCAGGGCGATCGGGTCGTCGGGGCGGACGCCCGGGTAGGCGATGACGCGGGTGCCAACGGAGTACCTGGCGTTGAAGTCATCGGCGGCCTGCTGGCCCTTCCGCTTCTCCTCGTCCTTCTTCGCCTTGAGCTCGGCGGCCCTCGCCTGGTGCTTGGCCTCGATCTCGTCCCGGTGCTGGGCGATGATCTGTCGGGCGTCGTCGAGGGTGACGCCGGCGTCGAGGAGCGGCTGGCAGGGCCAGTCGATCGAGTAGTCCCAGGCGTCGTCGGGGGTGCAGTGGAGGCAGTAGAAGCCGCCGAAGATGAGCTCGTCCCAGTCGTGGAGCTGCAGGAGGTCGTCTCGGGAAGTGCTCATCGGGTGCCTCCGGTGTAGTCGCGACCGCGGAGGTCGTCGTCGATGTCGAGGAACGCGTGCCACTGGTCCCAGTGGTCGCCGTCGGGCTGCGGGTTGGCGGCGAGGGCGTGCGCGCGGATGTCGGCGATCTGCTGCTCGAGGTCGGCCTGCGTGACGTCCAGGCGGGCGATGTCGGCGGCGGTCATCGGGCACCGTCCACGACGAGCAGCGGGCTGTAGGCAGCGAGCACCTTGTTTGCGCGGGCCAGGCGGGCGAGCATGTCTTCGCGGTCGGCACGGTCCTCGGCCCAGGCCAGCGGGCGATAGGCCCGCAGCTCACGCTCGGCGCCCTCCGCGACCGTCATGGCCTGGCGAACCGGCTCGGGCACGGAGTCGAGGACGAGGAGCGCCACCTTCATCGGCATCGGGACGGGCGTCAGGGGCAGGGTGATCACGCCGCCACCTCCGTCCAGACCGTGGAGGGGAGCTGCCGGCTGTACACGAGGGCCTCGGGGCTCACCTTGGCGGCGGCCTTCGCGATGGCCTTCCGGCTCCGGCCGATCTGGACGATCAGCGCGTTGGGGCCGAGGACGTCCTCGAAGGGGATGGCGACACCGAACTCGACGATGTCGTCGGGGGACTGGGATACTCGGGACACGGGGTCCTCACTCTCTCTCGCAGCTGTGTGCGGTGGAGGGGTGGATCTCGAAGGGCCGGCCGTCGGGCTCTGACCTCCGGCGGCGGCCCGCAAAGCCGACTAAGCGGCGAGGGGCGTGAGCGGCTTGCGGCCCAGGCCCTGGCGGCCCCGGCGGGGGGCGATGCTCCGGGCGGGTTCGACCAGGCTGTCTTCGAGCAGGGCCTGCCTGTCGGCCTTGGTGGTCACCACCGTCCGGCCCGGCTTGCGCTTCAGGCCGAGGCTCTTGAGCCGGCGGCGCACGGTCTTGACGCTGCAGCTGAGGACGAATGCCGTCTCCTGGACGGTCATGACCTCGGCGTTCAGGTCCTTCGGCTCCTGCGGCGTCTCGTACTTCTGGTAGCGCTCGTACCTGTCACCAGGCATGTCACTCCTTGTCCTTCTCTCCCCTGTCCGGGAAGGGCTGGGCTTGCTCGGCTGCTTCGAGAGCTGCGAACAGGCGCTTGTGGCGGGCCGGGCGCATGCGGGTGCGGGACCCGGTTTCCAGGTGGCTGAGGTACGACCGGCTTATGCGGGCGGCCGTGGCGAGATCGTCGATTTCGAGACCTGCATCCATGCGCCGTTTGCGCAGTTCCGGCCCGTCCACCGGGATGGTGGTTGGGGCTTGGTGCATGCCTTGAAGGTAGACCTAGTTACACCTTCATGTCCAGCACTAGTTGGACCCTCGACGCCCCGAGTTGGACATCGAGTGTCACCAACTTGGCCCCCGGCAGGTCGCGTGGCCGCTTAACGGCGCCTTAGGGGAGGGTCAAGATTTGCGCCACAGTCGACCCTGGTCCTGGCTGGCCCTAGCTGGCCCTGTCACTATGAGGACATGGCACCCCGTGACCTCGACGCCCTCGCGAAGGCCGTCAAGAAGCGCCGCATCGAGCTCGGCCTCGGCTACAAGATCGCGGCCAAACAGGCCGGCATCTCACCCAGCACATGGAAGCGAATCGAGATCGCCGAGCCGGTCCGCGAACTCAGCTACGCGAAGGTCGACCCTGTCCTGAAGTGGGCACCCGGCAGCTGCACTGCAGTGCTGGAGGGAAGGACCGCGGTCCCCGTCGCCCCTCTGGAGGGTGACCCGAGTGTCTCGATCTCGCCGGTCCCCCCCGAGGCGCTGGCCGCCGCCAAGGATGTCGTGCAACTTGCAGCCATCGCGACCACTAGCG
This sequence comes from Streptomyces sp. NPDC059534, assembly GCF_042743475.1. Classification (NCBI taxonomy): domain Bacteria; kingdom Bacillati; phylum Actinomycetota; class Actinomycetes; order Kitasatosporales; family Streptomycetaceae; genus Streptomyces; species Streptomyces sp. NPDC059534. Next base: position 31,142 of record NZ_JBHWAQ010000017.1, on the reverse strand, counting down.
GCCTGACCGCCGATGAGATCCGGTCGCTCAGCGAGCGAGTCGTCGCCGACCTCAAGGAGAAAGGGCTACTCGGCGGTTGAAACTCAGTCTTTAGTCGTACAACCATTTCGCCTGGTCAGATGCTGATAAAAATGGCCACTCAAGTTCGGCCACTAGTAGTACCGAATTCCACTTTTCATGGCAGGCTCGGCGCACACCCTCGAAGGCTCCCGCAACAACCCGACAGGGGGAGCCATGCTGCAACAGGACGCGCTCATCGTCGACTACGGGCCGGTCTTCCATGGAACGGCTCTCAAGACCGACACCGGGATCGTCTGCGTCATCCCTCGTCAACTCCATCCCCACAGCGAAGCCGGTAACGCCTTGCGGGAGTTGGTCCAGGGTCTAGGAGGAAACTGTGGCCAGTGCGACGGCTGCCCGTTGGGCCGTCAGGACTGAGATCATGGGAACGCGGAGGCCCGGCAGGTTGGGGAACCGGCCGGGCGCCGCGGCCTCCGGCCACGTTGAGGGGAGCACCATGCCTGGTATCGATCAGCACGTCCACATCGAATGGCGCGGCGGCACCTGCCGCGTGAAGTGGTGGTGTGGCGAGCTCCTGCCCAATGGCCGCAAGCGCTACGAGTCCAAGGGCGGGTTCACCGACGAGGACGAAGCGTTCCGGCACGGCCAGGACAAGCTCTACGAGATCCGGCACGGCACGAACGTCTCGAACCGGGACGGCGCCACCATGTTCAATGAGTGGGTGGCCGACTGGCTGGCGTCGGTCGACGTGAAGCCGATCACTGAACGCAACTACAAGTCCATGGCGAGCCGCCACATCGAGCCGTTCTTCAAGCATGTGGCCGTCGGCGACGTGGACGTCCTCACCTACAGGGCCTTCAAGAAGCACATCCTCGGAAAGCTCGGCCCCAGCTCCGCCCGCAACGTGCTGATGCTTCTCGGGATGATGCTCGACGATGCTGTGCCGCGGCTGATCAAGACGTCGCCTGTCGAGCGCACCCGGCGGCGCGGCACGTACAAGAAGAAGCCGCGGGAGCGGAAGCGCGATGTACCCCTCGCTGCCGTCGAGCAGCTGGCCCAGAACATGCGCGCGCTCCTGGGGCAGTCCGGGTATGTCTTCGTCTGGACGATGGCGATGACGGGCATGAGGCCGGCCGAACTTTATGGACTGCGGCGGGAGTACTGCTACCCGTACTGGCCTGCGGCCGACCCGCGCGAGGACCCGGACGAGGAGGACCGGTACGAGGAGGACGCCGAGCGTTACGGCAAGGCGCCGACGCACATGCCGGCGATTCGTGTGCAGCAGCAGGTGCAATCCCCTGAGGGCGGGCTCCGGTTCTTCCCTCCCAAGTACGACAGCTACCGGTCGCTGGTGGTGCCGCCGTTCCTCGCGGAGATGCTGGAGGATCTGCTGGAGTCGCACGACAGCCCCTGGGTGTTCCCTGCGCTGGGCGGCGGGAGTCTGGGCGCGGCAAGTCTCAACCGGCGTTACTGGCGTCCGTCTGCGGACGGGAGCGAGGGGCGGGACGGCCCTGGGGTGCGCCGGCCGAGGCCGAAGCTAGAGGAGGTGCCGGGCTGGAAGGGCAAGCGCCTGTATCTCCTGCGGCACGCGCACAAGGCGTGGCTGGACGAGGACGGGATCCACAGCCGGTTCGCCATCGAGCGCCGCATGGGGCATGAAGTGCAGGGCGTGGAGGGCCTGTACAGCAGCGTCACCGTGCCCATGGAGCAGAACATCGCGAACGCTCTGCAAGTACGCTGGGAGAAGTTCACTGCGGGCCGGGACGACAAGGACGACGAGATGTCTTGATCATCTCCCACTTGTTTCCCAGTCAAGGGGCAACAGGGGAGTCCGCCCCAGGTCAGGGCCAGATAGGGCCTTTGAACCACTACTTCTGGTAGAAGTACGTCCGTCCCCGGTTGCCGTTCCAGATCGTCTGGTGCTTCTGGTAGTGCTCGACGAACAGGCCGTACATGGTGACGTCGTCGCCGTTGACGAGCAGGCCCGTGTCGGCGGTGTTCACGGTCCAGCCCACCCCGGAACCGTGGTCCGCGCGCCAGACCCAGAGGTGGTCGCCGATGACGTGGTCGCTGTTGACGACGAGGCTGGTGGTGGCCTTGCCCACGCCCGCGCCGCCGACGCGGAAGTACACGTCGTGGAGCGAGGTCGGGTTCGCCGCGTGGGACGCGGACGACCCGGTGGGGCCGAGTTCCAGCAGGGTCTGCGAGTTGAGGGTCCCGGCGTCGAAGAGGACGCCGGCGATCTTCACCCCGTCGACGTCGGCGACGGTCATCGCCGTGATGCCGTTGTCGGGGACGAAGGTCGCGAGACCGAGACCGAGGACCACGGTGTCCGGGCGGGTCACCCGCAGGGTCTGGTTCAGGTGGTACACCCCGGGGGTGACGAGCAGGTCCTTGCCCTCGGCGAGGGCGGCGTTGATCTGGGCCGCCGTCGCGCCCGGCTTCACGACGAAGAAGCGCTCGATGCCGAGCTGCGTCCCGGCGGGGGTCCCGCCGGCCGCCCAGCTCGTGCCGGTCGAGTCGGTGCGCGGGGCGGGCACGACGACCTTGTACGCGCCGCTGGCGTCCACGGTGAGGTAGGGCTTCTCCCGTACGACGGGGGAGCGGTCCACCGTCGTGTACGGCGGGTTCGGGAAGCTCGTCCCGGGGACGCCCTGGCTGCCGACGAAGACCATGTTCCAGTTCGACCCCGTCCAGGAACCGAGCTGAGAGTTCCGGGTCAACCACTGCTGCTGGGTGCCGGACCGCACCTGGCCGTCGACCTTGGAGTCGGCCATGAAGCCGCCGCTGGACCAGCCGCCGTCGCTCAGCTCCAGGTTGCCGCGCACGTGCATCCGGCGGTACGCCGAGGCTTGCGAGACGGCCCAGCGGTCGGTGCCGCCGGTGGGGGTGACGGAGAGGTTCTCGGCGCCGCGCCAGAAGTTCTGGGTCGCGTTCTGCGGCGGGAACCAGTCGGCCTCCACGTGCACGGCGCCGTTGATCGTCACGGAGTCGGGCGACGCGCCGAGGCCGATGACCTGGGTGTAGAAGCCGACGTTGACATCGTTGTTGTACGTGCCGGGCTTGAAGAGGACGGCGTACCGGTCCTGGCCGAACTGATTGGTCTCCTGCCGCTGGAAGATGGTGTTCAGGCGGCTCTGGACGGTCGCCGAGGGCATCGAAGGGTCGAGGACGACGACGTTCGGGCCGAGGTCGACGTCGCCCGGCGTGGTGCTGACCGGAGTGATCCGGAAGCGCTGGGCGGCCGTCCCGTTGCAGGTGTACTGGACGAGCTGAACGCTGTCTGCGGTGGACGCGGCGGGCACGTCGAGGCACTTGCCGCTGTTGCGGTTGACGAGGCGGAAGCTCCCGTCCCCCTCGTCGACGGCCCGCCACTGCTGGTTGAGGCCACCGCCGTACGTCCACAGGTGGACGCGGGCGTTGTCGGCGGTGGAGACGTCGCTGACGTCGACGACCTGGGCCGGGTCGTTCCGGCTGCCGATCCTGACATGGCCGTCCGAGGTCGGCGCGACGTTCCACTGCTGCGCGGTGGTGCCGTTGCACGCGTACTGCTGGACGGCCGTGCCGTTGGCGGTCGCGGCGGCGCGGGCGTCGAGGCACTTGCCGCTGCCCGCGTTGACGACGGTGACCGTGCCGGTGGGGACCTCGGCGGCGACCGCCGAGGGCGCGGCGGAGGAGGCGGGGGAGAGGGCGACAAGGGCCGACGACAGGGCGGCGCCCGCGACGAGGACTGCTCCCAGGCGACGGGGACGTGAGCGGGCGCGGGCGGGGCGCCGGGGTGCGGCGCTCCCGGGGTGGACGGCGGGCGGGGCGGACATGCGGGCTCCTGACGGGTGGGGGAGAGGGAGACGTGCGGGGCTGCTGCCCAACGGCGGTAGCAGCGGTACCGGCGATACCGGCGGTACCGGGACGCCGGGCGTACCGGGATGCCCTGGTGCGGCGAGCGCGAGGGCTCCGGGGGCGGGTACGCGGGCGCCGGGGGCGCGGGGGCCGCAGGTCAGCCGTTGTAGGCCGCGAGGATCCGGGTGAACTCCCATGCCTGCTGCCCGACGCCGGAGCAGGTGTCGGCGCCGCCGCCGGAGCACGGACGGTCGCGGTTGACGGACCAGAAGGTCAGCCGGGCGAGGTGACGCTGCTGCGCGTAGGCGAGGATCGTGCGGAAGTCGGCCTGGGCGATGGTCTCGCCCACGTCCGTGACGCCGTTCATCGAGGAGATGCCGGTGTGGCGGTATGCCTGGTCGTCGGTGTAGCCGTACGCGTTCTTCACGGCGGTCTTGAGCCCCTCGGCCGCGCGGACGGTGAGGGTCCCCATGTTCTGTCCGTTGCCGCCGAAGTTGAACGGCATGATGGTCCAGCTGTCGACCGTGAGACCCGCCGCGGTGGCGCGGTTGATGAGGCCGGTGTCGGGGCCGTTCTGGCCGGTGCCGAAGGTGACGTACACCTTCAGGCCGGGGTTGGCGGCCTTGACCGTCCTCAGGGCGTCCACGGTGCGCTGCTGGACGGTGGGGCTGTCGTACGCGGCGGCCTCGATGTCGATGTCGATGGCCTTCAGCCCGTACGCGTTGATGACCTTCTGGTACGCGGCGGCGAGCTCACCGGCGCTGGAGCAGGAGCTCTCCAGCTTGTTGCCGCTCCATCCTCCGAAGGAGGGGATGACGTCGCCGCCGGCCGCACGGACGGTGTTGACCGTCTGCTGATCGACGCCGCCGAGGAGCGGACGGCCGCCGTCCCACTGAGGGTTGCAGTAGCCGTTGCTGAGGACGAAGGCGAGGGTGAACCACTTGACCCCGGTGGCGTTCATGACCGTCGTCGGGCTCGGCGGGCTGCCCCAGCCGTTGTAGAGGTAGGGCGCCACGGCCATGGAACCGCCGGGCGCGGGCGCGGTCCCGCCGGCCGGGGGCGCCGTCCACTTCTGGTTCGCCGCGCCGGTACAGGTCCAGATCTGCAGCCGGGTGCCGTTGGCCGAGCTGTTCCCGGTGGCGTCCAGACACTTGTCCGCCTGCGGGTTGACGATGTCGCGGGCCGCGGTCACCGTCCATCGCTGCGCCGCGGAGCCGTTGCACTCCCAGAGCTGAACGGTCGTGCCGTTGGCCGTTCCGCCCGAGGTGACGTCCAGACACTTGCCGAGGGCCTTGATCGTGCCGTCGGCGCCCACGTCCCAGTTCTGGGCGGCGGTGTCGTTGCAGTCGTAGATCTGGACGGCGGTGCCGTTGGCCGGGTTGGCCCCCGCCACGTCGACGCACTTGCCACCGATTCCGGTGATCCGGCCGGCGGCGGCCTCGGCGGGTGAGGTGGCGACGGTGAGACCGCCGGCGGCGAGTGCGAGGGCCGCCAGGGTGAGTGGCAGGCGGTTTCTATGCATGGGGGTCCTCTCGGGTGGGGGGCGGTTCGTCGGTGAGACGTGATGCCGGAGGAGCGCTGATGGGAAAGCAGCGGCGTTCATGGACATGAACGTCAGTCGACTTTCTGAGCGATGAAAGTAAAGGTCTGAACCAGACACGTCAAGACTCCGAGCATTCAGACCTTGAACGCACAATGCCGCTACTCGGTAAGGGAGTTGATAATTGCTGAGTCTTGAGGTGAAGTCTTGACGGCAAATGTGTGCCAGCTTGAGTCAGGTCTTGTCGAGCCGGATGATGGACCACCGGTCAGGCTCTCGGGGCGCGTCGTCCACGGACGGGAACGAACGACCTCCGGGGTCGTGAGCCCGGCCCGTCAAGGCGGGGCCGGTGGCAGCCGCGCGTATCGGACCGGCTGTCCCGTCTGGCGTTTCCCGATCCGACCGTCGCGGCCGGCTTCGGTGCCGGCATCAGCCCTGGGGCAGCGTCACCCGGCCAGGGCCGCGTCGGCACGCCTCTTGGCGACCGTGGCGAGCACCGATGCCAGCAGGAACGCCACCGCGGCGATGACCGCCGACATGTGCAGCCCGCCGATCATGCCGCCCGTCGCGCCGATGAGCGTGCCGAAGAGGGCCACGCCCATCGCGCTGCCCACCTGACGGGACACGTTGAACACCGCTGACGCCGTGCCGGCCTTCTCCGCCGGGCTCGCCTCCATGACGGCCACGGTCGCCGCGACCACGGTGACCGGCGTCGCGAGTCCCGTCGCCATGAGCGCGAAGAGCAGTACGGGATAAGGGGTGTCGGGACCGGCGGCCAGCCAGCCCAGGAATCCGACGCTCCCGAGCAGCAGTGCCCCGGCCATGGGCAGGTACGGACCGCTGCGGGCCGTCAGGCGACTCGACAGCGGTGCCGCGAGGAAGCCCATGCAGACCGACGGCAGCAGGGCGACCCCGGTGCTCAGCGCGCTGAGGTGGCGCTCCTGCTGGAAGTACAGCGTGGCGACGAAGAGCAGCCCGTAGTAGCCGAAGCTGAGCAGCAGGCCGATGAGGTTCGTCGCCGTGAGCCTGATCTCACGGAAGAGCGACAGCGGCAGCAGCGGTCGCCTGCCCTCCGGCCGTACCGCCGCGCCTCTCTCCAGACGCAGTTCGACGGCGACGAACGCGGCCAGGCACAGCACGCCCCCCGCGAGGAGCGCCGACACCTCCGTCGAGAACCAGCCCGAGGACCCCGCCTCGTTGAGCGCTCCGGTCACGCTGAGCAACCCGAGTACGCCGAGGAGCAGACCTGCCGGATCCATCCGGCCAGGCCGGGTCGTCCGCCCCGGGGCCGGTACGTGGCGCAGGGTCAGCAGCGCCGCCACCGCGGCCACGGGCAGGTTCACCCAGAACACCGCACGCCAGTCGAATTCCGCGACGAGCAGCCCGCCGACCGCGGGTCCGGCACCGAAGGCGACCGCCGAGACGAGCCCCCAGTGGCCGACCGCCCGAGCACGCTGGGCCCGATCGGGGTAGGCCGCCTGCAACAGGGCGAACGACGCGGGAACGAGCAGCGCGGCCCCGGCGCCCTGAGCCGACCTGCCGGCGATCAGGACTCCCGTCGAGGGCGCCAGCGCGCAGCCCACAGAGGCGGCGGCGAAGCCCCCCAGCCCCGTGAGGAACAGCGTCCGGTGCCCGAAGCGGTCACCGAGCCCGCCGCCGAGCAGCAGCAGCCCGGCGAAGAAGGCGCTGTATCCGTCGACGATCCACTGCAGGTCCGACGGACCGGCGCCGAGTGAACCCTGGACGGCGGGCACGGCCACGTTCACGACCGTGACGTCGAGCATCACCAGGAAGTACCCGAGGCTCAGGGCGATGAGCGGCGGAAGGGAGAGCGGAGGGTGGTCGGGCGGCGCGTCGGCGCAGGCGCCGGGTCCGCGTGCGGGGGAGACCGAGGGATCCGTGGACGTCATGCGATCGAGTCTCAGGGCGTAACGTTTCGCTGCCTGTCAAAGTGTTGCCCGACTACGCTCGCCGCATGGCAAGGACGACGACCGGTCGACGCCGGGACCAGGACCAGGTGCACCATCAGCCCGACATCGCCCGGGCCGCGCATCTGATCGCCGATCCTTCCCGCGCCCGGATGCTGAAGGCGCTCGGCGACGGCCGCGCCCTGGCCGCCGGCCTGCTCGCCGTCGAGGCGGGTGTGAGCGCCGCGACGGCGAGCGTCCATCTGGGCAAGCTCGTCGAGGCGCGACTGGTCACCATGGAAAGCGCCGGCCGATGCCGCCTCTATCGCTTGGCCAACCCCGACGTGAGCCTCGCCCTGGAGGCGCTCGCCGTCATCGCGCCGCCCCTCCCGGTCACTTCACTGCGCGAGAGCAGCACCGCCGGCGCCCTGCGCCGCTCCCGCACGTGTTACGACCATCTCGCCGGCCGACTCGGCGTGAGCCTTCTGGAGTCCCTGATCAGAGGCGGTCTACTGGCCGGGCACGACGGCAGCCACAGCCCCGGGAAGTCGGTGCGCGACGGCGCGTCCGGATACGGGCACGACGTCGACTACCACCTCACCGACACCGGCCGGGACACGTTGACCCGGTTCGGCATCGACCTGGACCGGCTGCCAACCCGCCGGCCCCCACTCCGCTACTGCGTGGACTGGAGCGAACAGCGACACCACCTCGCGGGCGCGGTGGGTGCCGCGCTCACCGCGCGCCTCTTCGAGTTGCGCTGGCTGCGTTACGGCTCCAGCCCCCGGGTCGTCCATGTGACCGACGACGGCACCGACGGCCTGGCCGACACCTTCGGTCTGCGGCCGGCGGACTGACCGGCACACACCGTCCGACGGCGCTCCTTCACTCGCGCACGCGGTAGTTCATGAACCAGTGGGTGTCGAAGTAGCGATTCATCGTGAACGGGTGCTCGGGATCCAGGAGGATGCGGCAGACGAACTCCGCGGTCGGACAGTCGAACGAGACGAGTTCACCGTCGAACGTCTGAACAGCGACGGGCCAGCGGTCGGGGTCGCCTTCGTCGGTCTGCCAGCAGTACAGGTTCTCGTGCTCGGTGCCTGCCCAGATGAGCAGACCGTCCTCCTTGAAGTGTGTCCACGGCTCCTGGTTCAGGCTGAGGTACCCGTCGAAGGCACCTTCCCCGAACGTCTCCACCATGCGTTTGTAGTCGCTGGGAAACCCCGTACCCACACGCGCCTCGACCTGCGCCCAGTCGATGTCCGGCCGCTCCGGGAGATAGGTCCAGCCGGTGACTCCGACAAGGCGCTCGAACCCGTCGTCATCCTGGCCGGCCACCCCCACCGACGGAACCTGGACGGTCCGCGGCGCGATCGCCAGCACCGGAAAGACGTCCCCGTGGGCATCCCGCGCGGTCCCCGCGCCGATCCACTGCCCTCCGTACGCCCATGCCCGTATCGTCTCGCTCCGCCCGTCGAGAACGGCGAGGAGACCCCCTCCACGAGACTCGTCCACACCCGTGTCCGCACAGCCGTCCAGGACCAGGACCCGCGGTGCCCCGTGACGGTCGGCCAGTCTCTCGACGAGCACCTGCGGGTCAAGGTCTTGCGACAGATACACAAACCCGCTCGGTTCGGTGAGCCGGTCCATCAGGTCGTTGAGCATCGCATGCGTGAACTCCATGGAGGACAGCGAAGCGCACACCACTGACATCCGGTGGATCCGACCTCGAAAGCAACCGTCCCCAGAGCGCCGGTCCGATCAGTGCTTGAGCGAGGAGTGCGATGCGGACCCTGGCTCCGGCTCAGGCGTGCGCCTGGCAGAAGTCGCGCACGGCTCGGTTGAACTCCTCGGGCTGCTCCAGGTTGCTCATGTGTCCCGCGTCGGGAATCACGACCAGTTCGGCGCCCGGGATGGCGTCGTGGAACTGTCGCGCTACGGTCAGTGGCGAGCGCACGTCTTGCTCGCCCCACAGCAGGAGGGTGGGCACAGCGACGGTGGGAAGCAGCGGCCGCTGGTCTGTTTCGGCCATGAGGGACAGCTGCGTCCGCAGGGTCCTCGGGCGTACGCCGGTAGCCATCGCCTCCAGCAGCGGTGCGTATGCGGCGGGCGGCGCGCCGGCGAACAGCCCGGGCAGGGTCGGATCGAACGCATGGGGCGGCGCGGCCAGCATCCTGCGCGTGCCCTCGACACGGGCCCGCACCTCCTCGGCCGGTAGGGAGCCCTTCCAGCCCGCGTAGGTGTCGACGAGGATCAGTGTGCTCACGAGGTCCGCGTGGTGGCGGTAGAACTCCAGAGCGAGAGTGCCGCCCCAGGACAGACCGACGATGTGGGCGGGACCGAGCCGGAGCGATGCCACGACCGCGGCGAGACAATGGGCGTAGTCCGCGAGGCCGAAGGACGGGGGAAGATCGGAGGAGCGACCCGCTCCCGGCTCGTCCCAGGCCACCAGGGTGAACGCGTCCGCCAGCGCGTCAAGTTGCGGCCGCCATGTCCGGGCGTCGTCCGCCGCACCGTGGAGGAAGACCACGGGTGGCCCTTCGCCGACGCGGTCGTATGCGACGTCCAGCCCGTTGACCTGCACCGTCGACATGACCTGCATGACTTCAGGGTAGGCCCGTCCGGGAACGCTGTCGCGGCTCCGCCGGGGAAGCCCACAGCGATCAACGCGGTGAACGGTGGCCCGTACGCCGCGGTCACACTCGATCGTGCGGTGCCGGTGTCGAGTCGGCAGGTGAGGACGAGATCCGGTCGACCGTCCTGACCGGTGGGTTCATCGGTCTTGTGACGAGATGCCGTAGGGGACATTCGGGTGGGGTGCGTCGTGCTCCGCAACCGCCCGCGGCTCCTCGCAGTCGTCATCTGCAGTGGCATGACGACCAAGGAGGCACTTACGTGACTGGTTTTCAGGCTTTCACGACAGGCACGGCGGCGCTGCGGGATCTCGACCCGTACCGCTTCCCCGCCGCGCTGGTCGACGACGTTCCGGAGTCGGAGTCGGAGTCGGCATCAACGGAGTGCGGCCTCACGGGCCCCGGCGACCGCCCCCTGCCCCTACCGGAACCGGTCGGCCGTCGTTCCGCTCCTCTCCGGGCGACCGACCGTCGCCGCCTGGAGCTGCACGCCGCCCTCACCACAGCCGGTGTCGCGCCCCTGCCGGGTGACCTGGACGCGATCGAGGCCCTGTGCGAGCTGGACCGCACCACGCATACCGCGCTCCTGCGGTGGATCACCCACCAGTGACGTGAGCGGGAAGTCCCACGGAGGTGTGAGTGTGGGGTGTGGGGGTAGGCGGGCGGTGGAGCGCAAGGGGACTGCCTCTGTGCCCCAGGTCTGCGGTCGTTTCCCCTGCCGCGGGCCCGCGGCTGTGCGACCGCCCCGCCCGGGCTTCCTCTCCGGTGCGGGGCGGTCGCCGTTGGGGCGTGATGCGTGTGGTGGTCAGGCCGTAGGGGAGCGGGTCGAGGTGATCACGACGGTCGTGTAGGGGAGGGTGGCGTGGCCGCCGAGCGTGTCGATCGCGGCGCCGACGCTGTCCAGGACTTGTGCCAGTTCGTGCGGGGGGAGTCGGGTGAGGCCGCCGAAGGTGGGGAGCTGGTCGAGCCACTCGTCGCGGGTGTAGGTGCGCTGCCAGGTGAAATCCCACTGTTCCGGCTCGGTGAACCCGCCGGTCCGGCGGATCCCGTCGGTGATTCTCGCGAACAGCGGCCGGTACGCATCCATGGCCGTTTCTCTCAGCAGGCCGGGGTCGAACGGGAAGTCGGGGGCGATGCGCCGGAGTGCCTCGGTGAGGGCGTCGACGACCTCGACCGGGAGCTGGGGAACGTGGTGGAAAGGAGCGAGCCGGCCGCCGGGCCGGAGTACCCGGGCCGCTTTGGCCGCGCCGGCGACGGGGTCGACCCAGTGCCAGGCGGTGCCGGCGATGACGGCGTCGAACCGGCGTCCGTGAGGCTGCCAGTCCTCGAACCTGGCGACTTCGACCTCGATGAGGGCGCGTCGTGCGAAGGCGGCCATCCGCTCGTCGGGCTCGACGCCGAGCACCGTGCAGCCGGCCGCCTGGAATTGGCGGGCCTCGATACCGGTCCCGGCTCCCACGTCGAGGACGTGCCGTCCGGGGCTTGCCGCGATGATCCTGTCGATCAGGGCCTGCGGGTATGGGGGTCGGGCGCGGTCGTAGCGCTCGGCGTCCACGCCGAACGACTCGGCCGTCCGTCGGTGGCGGTGGGGCTCGGGTCCCGGGCTGTCGGACCGGCCCTGCGATAAAGTGGGCATGCGCCCACACTAGTGGGCGCATGCCCACTTGTTAAGCCGGGGCCGGCGCGGGAAGGAAGACGATGCCGTCAGGAGTGCACATCCACAACGTGCGCGGCCAGCTGTTCGAAGCCGCCGAGCGGGTCCTGCTGCGAGACGGGCCCGACGCGTTGACCAGCCGGGCGGTCACGGACGAGGCGAACTGCGCCAAGGGCGTGCTGCACCGGCACTTCACCGACTTCGACGGCTTCCTGGCGGAACTGGTCCACGACCGCATCCGCGGCATCGAGGACCGGACCGTCACCCTGCGCGCGGCCGCCGGCGCCGGGGACATCGTGGACAACCTCGCCGACGCACTCAACGACCTGTTCGAGCCCGTCACCGTGGCGGCCATCGCGCTCATCACCTTCCGCGACGGCCTCCGTGTCCGGTTGCGCGAGGCGGGTCTGACCGGCATCCCCCTGGCCGTGCAGGGCACCGTCATGGTCGCCGCCTACCTCGCCGCCGAGCGGGAGTCGGGGCGCCTGGCCGACGACGCCGACATCGAGACGCTCGCCCCCACCCTCGTCGGGGCCGGGCACCTGCTGTTCGCCGACCGGGCCGGCGCCCCACCGCAGACCGTCGCCATCAGGAAGATGGTGGCCACCGTCATCGCCGGCGCCTTGCCCCCACCCCGGTCGTGACCCACGATCCTGCATCGCATCGGATCACATCGGATCACATCGCATGGGATCACATCGCATGGGACGGCCCCGGATCGGGGGCCGTCCGTATCGACCTGCTCAGAAGCGGAAATGCGCCTTGATCGGGTAGTGGTCCGACTCGCCCGCGTCGGCCGTCACGTCGCACGAGACGACGGTGCCGGCGGACGGGCCGAACAGGTAGTCGATCTTGATGCTCCGGCCCGTGAGGGGCTTCGTGGCCCGGCCGTCACGCGGCCGGGTGCTCGACAGGCCCTCGTCGCACTCCTTGTCCGCCGCGTAGGCCGACGTCATGAGGTCGTTGGGGGTGTCGGGCGAGGCGGAGTCCGGGGGGATGGAGTTGAGGTCGCCGCCGTATACGGTCCGATAGCCGGGCATGGTGTACGAGTGCACGATCTTCTGGAGCTCCGCGGCCTGCTCACGGCGCTTGGAGCCGTCCAGGTCGTCCTTGTCCAGACCGGCGCTGAAGTGGGCCGTGCAGAACTGCAGGGCCTCCGCCGGCAGGACGGCGCAGAGCGCGGTGCGCTGCTCCATGCGCACCCACTCGGTGCCGATGGTCTTGTTCTGCGGCGACGGCAGGTCGTACGAGTGGTACCAGACGTTGGCGTCCGGCACCGCGAGGCCGATGCCGTAGGAGCCGCGGTCCTTCCAGCCGGATGCCGCCGAACCGGCGTTGTCGCAGGTCCTCGCGGCCTTCACGGAGGACTTGTCGACGGTGTACTTGATGGGGGCGAACCGTACGTCCCATCCGGTCCCCGTCTTCGCCTCCAGCCACGTCTCGATGGTCTTGGCCTGCGACTCGCACATCTCCTGGAGGAACACGGCCCGGTACTGGCGCGCTTCCGTCGTGGTGCCCATCCGGTCGGTGATCTGGGAACCCAGGGAGGGGCCTTCCACCCGATAGTTTCCGCAGGCGGAGTTGTGGTTCGCGCAGACGTTCCACGACATCACGCGGAAGTCGGCCGCCGGAGCGGGGGAGGCGGGGGCGGGGCGGCCGCCCGCGTCGCTCGCGTTCTCCTCGCCGAGGTAGACGAGCTGGAACTTCTGCCATGAGCCGACGGAATCCCCCCGCGCCCGCAGCAGTCCCGCGTCGTTTCCGGGGTCCTGGACCTCGGCGGTCACGTACTTGTAGCCGTCGTTCGTGGCGGCCTTCAGGGCGTAGGTGCCGTCCGTCTGCTTCTCGAGCTGGAGCTTCTCCCAGTCGCCGGCGTTGGTACCCCGGGCCCGGAGCAGGTTCTGGTAGGTGCCCGTGTATCCGCGCTCGGTCGTGACGTAGTTCCCGTTCGCCTCCGAGCGCAGGGTGGTGCTGACCCCTTTGTCGTCGGTGTGCAGCGTGAACTTCTCCCAGGCGCCCAGGTCTTCGAGCGTGGCCGCCGCCTTGCGGGCGCGCAGCATGGCTTCCCCGCTGCCCGTGGTCGAGACCTCCACGGACACGTAGAGACCGCCGGCGCCCACGGACTTGAGCGCGTATTTGTCACTTGCCGTGACGGGCACCGGCCGGGTTTCGACCGCGTGTGCCTGCGCGGGTGTCATGGCGATCATCGCGAACAGAGCGGAGCACAGCACCGCCAAGCGGCGCGCTGTTTTTCTCATCCTTTTACCTCACCTAAGGCTGGGAGCGACCAAACCGCGCACGCTACGGCGCCGCCGCGCCGCGGGCAAAGAATGCGAGTGTTGTCCGTCAGGTCCCCCGGTCGTCCCGCACGTCTCCCGCACCCCGGCACCGCCCGACCGGGGCAAGCTCCTCGGTGGCCGAGCGGCCCCGGATCAACAGCCTCTGCCTACCGGTCTCTTGACGGGGCACGTGCAACACTGGCTTGATGAGAAATGGGAGCGCTCCCATTCATCGTTCCCCTTCATGGAAGGCCCCCACCCTTGCCTCCTGTCATCTTCCGCGACGTGTCCCGTCGCGCGGCCGCCGTCCTCACCGGTCTCGCCCTGGCCGCCGGCACCGTCACCACCACCGCGTTCGCGGTGGAATCCGCCGGCGCCGAGATCGGCGCGGTCCTCGCGGCGCCCGCCGACTTCCCCGTTCGGGTCAACCAGCTCGGCTACCTGCCCGACGGGCCGAAACGGGCCACCCTGGTCAGCACGGCCACCGCTCCGCTCACCTGGCAGCTGCGCGACACGTCCGGTGCGCAGGTCGCGTCGGGCGCGACGACGGTGAGAGGCGCCGACCAGGCGTCCGGCCAGTCGACGCACCTGGTGGACTTCGGCGGCTACACCGGCACCGGGACGGGCTTCACCCTGGCGGTCGGCGGCCAGGTCAGCCACCCGTTCGACATCTCCGCCGCGCTGTACGACGGACTGCGCGCCGACAGCATGGCCTTCTTCTACCAGCAGCGCAGCGGCATCGCGATCGACGCCGGCCTTGCGGGCAGTGCGTACGCCCGCCCCGCCGGACACCTGGGCGTGGCGCCGAACAAGGGTGACACCAGCGTGCCCTGCCAGGCCGGGGTGTGCGACTACCGGGTGGACGTCCGCGGCGGCTGGTACGACGCGGGTGACCAGGGCAAGTACGTGGTCAACGGCGGGATCGCGACCTGGCAGGTCGTCAACTCCTTCGAGCGGGCCCGCCGCTCCGGCGGTGACGCCGCCCTCGGCGACGCGACCCTGAGGGTGCCCGAGCGCGGCAACGGGGTGCCGGACGTGCTGGACGAAGCGCGCTGGGAGCTGGAGTTCCTGATGCGGATGCAGGTTCCGGTCGGCAAGCCGTCGGCCGGCATGGCCTTCCACAAGATGCATGACACCGAGTGGACCGGCCTCCCGACGCGTCCCGAACTCGACGACAAGCAGCGTGAGTTGCATCGCCCTTCAACGGCGGCCACGCTGAACCTGGCGGCCACGGCCGCGCAGTGCGCCCGGGTGTACGCGCCCTACGACTCCGCGTTCGCAGCCCGGTGTCTGGACACGGCCCGCCGGGCCTGGACGGCGGCCAAGGCCAACCCGAACGCGCTCGCCCCGGCGACCGACAACGCCGGCGGCGGGGCGTACGAGGACGCCGACGTCTCGGACGAGTTCTACTGGGCCGCGGCCGAACTGCTCGCCACCACCGGCGAGGCGCAGTACCGGGACGCCGTGACCTCCTCCCCGCACCACGCGAAACCCGCTGACGCGTTCTGGTGGGGTGGGACGGCCACGCTCGGGCGGATCACCCTCGCCACCGTCCCCGGGGTGGCCCTGCCCGCCGACGACCTGGCCCGTGTACGCGGCCTGCTGACCGCCGCTGCCGACGGACATCTGTCCACCATGGCCGCCGGGGGCTACGCGGTGCCGATCCCCGCCACGGGATACGTGTGGGGATCCAACAGCGCCGTCGCCAACAACGCGATGACGCTGGCCGTCGCGTACGAGATCACCGGAGCGCAGCGCTACCGCGCGGGTGCCCTGGAGTCGCTGGACTACCTGCTGGGGCGCAACGCCCTGGACCACTCGTACATCACCGGCTACGGCGAGCGCGCCTCCGAGAACCAGCACCACCGCTTCTGGGCGCACCAGAACGACGCCTCCCTGCCGCACCCGCCGGCCGGATCCTTCGCCGGCGGCCCGAACGCGGGGCTTGACGACCCGGTGGCGAAGGAGCGGCTCAACGGCTGCGCCCCGGCGGCCTGTTACGTGGACGACATCGGTTCGTACTCCACCAACGAGGTCGCGATCAACTGGAACTCCTCGCTCGCGTGGCTGGCGGCCTTCGCCGCGGAACGGCGCGGTGCCCCTGCGACCCCCGTGGTGCAGGTGACGCCCGTCGCGGTGACCGTCCCGGAGGGCGGCTCGGCCTCGGTCGGCGTACGGCTGTCGGCCGCGCCCGCGCAGAGCGTCACGCTGACGGTGACCCGCGCGGCGGGCGATCCGGACCTGTCCGCGACCGCGGGCTCGACGCTCGTGTTCACGCCTGCCAACTGGGCGACCGCACAGCAGGTTTCGGTGTCCGCCGCGCAGGACGGCGACGCGGTGGCCGGCAGCGCGACGTTCACCGTCGGCGGCGCCGGCGTAGGGGCGGCGACGTTCACGGCAACGGAGGCCGACGACGACGCCGCGCCGCCCGCGGCGTCCTGCGCGGTGACCTACCGGGTGGAGAGCTCATGGGGCAACGGCTTCACGGCCACGGTGGCCGTGAAGAACACCGGGACCTCGGCGATCTCCGGCTGGACCCTCGGGTGGAGTTTCGTCGGTGACCAGACGATCACCAGCGCCTGGAACGCCACGGTGAGCCAGTCGGGCAGCGCCGCGACCGCCCGGGACGCCGGGTGGAACGGCGCGCTGGCGGCCGGTGCGAGCGCCTCCTTCGGGTTCCAGGCGACGTACTCGGGCACGAACGCGCTACCGACGCGATTCACCCTGAACGGCGCGGTCTGCTCCTGAGACGCCGACACCCTGCCCGCCGTACCGGTCCGGCACGGCGGGCAGGGCGTGGGGCAGGGCCCCTCTCGCGCGGTGCGTTGAGCACAGGCGTCCGCGGAGCCCGATCCGGCGTGGGGCATACGCGAACCGGGGGGTGTGTTCGGAGCAGCTCCGAGGGTGCGGAGGGAGTTCAGCGGGCTCCCGACCGGATTGATGTCGTTGCCCAGCTAGGTGCTGTGTCTCTCGGCGACGAGCCCGCCGTCGGAGACCAGCACCTTGTCGACCCTCGAAGGTCCGAGGCTAGCTCAGCGTCTTCACCGCGGCCGCGTCGTACGGCTTGAGCTCGTCGGTCCGTCCCGCCAGGACCTTCGCTGCCCACTCCGGGTCCTGGAGCAGCGCGCGGCCGACGGCGACCATGTCGAACTCGTCGCGCTCCAGGCGGTCGAGAAGGTCGTCGATGCCCTGGACGGGAGCGCCTTCGCCCGCGAAGGCGTGGATGAAGTCGCCGTCGAGGCCGACCGAGCCGACGGTGATGGTGGGCCTGCCGGTGAGCTTCTTGGTCCAGCCCGCCAGGTTCAGGTCCGAGCCGTCGAACTCGGGTATCCAGTGGCGGCGGGTGGAGGCGTGGAAGGCGTCGACTCCGGCCGCGGCGAGCGGGGCCAGGATCGCGTCCAGCTCCTGCGGGGTCTCGGCGAGCCGCGCGTCGTAGGCGTCCTGCTTCCACTGCGAGAAGCGGAAGATCACCGGGAAGTCGGGCGAGACGGACTCGCGGACGGCGGTCACGATCTCGGCCGCGAACCTCGTACGGGCCACGGGGTCGCCGCCGTACGCGTCGGTGCGGCGGTTCGTCCCCGCCCACAGGAACTGGTCCAGGAGGTAGCCGTGGGCGCCGTGGAGCTCCACGCCGTCGAAGCCGATCCGCTCGGCGGCCGCGGCGGCCTCGGCGAAGGCGCCGATGACGTCGTCCAGGTCGCTCTGGGTCATCGCCTTGCCAGTGCCCTCGGTGCCGTCGGGGCGGATGCCGGAGGGGCCCATCGCCGGGGCGTCGGCGTAGGGGGCCTGGCCCTGCTTGCGCACCATGCCGATGTGCCACAGCTGCGGCACGATCGTGCCGCCCGCCGCGTGCACGGCCTCGGCGACCTGCGCCCATCCCGCCAGCTGCTCCTCGCCGTGGAACCGCGGCACCCGGTCGCTCTGCCCGGCCGAATCGTGGCCGACGTAGGTGCCCTCGGTGACGATCAGGCCCACGCCGGCGGCGGCACGGCGGGCGTAGTACGACCGCACGTCCTCGCCGGGGACGCCCCCGGGGGAGAACATGCGCGTCATCGGCGCCATCGCGATGCGGTTCGGGACGGTCAGGCCGTTCAGCGTGACGGGCCGGGACAGGATCTCGGCCGCGCGGGAGGTGGGGGACGCGGTGACGGTCACAGGGACGCTCCTCATGGCAACTACTTGACAACCTTGATGCTTGAGAACTTCATGCAATGAGACGACCGTAGGGGTCGATGCTTGAGGTAGTCAAGTATCTCCGGATAGAGTGGCCCGCATGACAGAAGCTCCCCGCGCCGACACGGCCCAGCTCATGGAGCTGCTCTCCGTGTCGCTCGGCGTCTACTACGGCGACTTCACCGTCGCGGCGGCGAGTGAGAACCTCACGGCGAGCCAGGGCAAGGCCCTGACCGTGCTCCGCCGGGGCCCCGCCGCGATGCGCGCCCTGGCCGAGACCATGACCTGCGACGCCTCCAACATGACCGGGATCATCGACCGGCTGGAGAAGCGCGGCCTGGTACGTCGCGAGGCCGACGCCTCCGACCGGCGCGTCAAGAACGTCATCCTCACCGCCGAGGGCGAACGCGTCACCGACGCCATCCGCGCGAAGATGCGCACCACACACGAGGGCCTGGACCGACTCGACGACCAGGACCGCGACTCCCTGTACACCCTGCTGGAACGGGTCTTCGTCCCCCCGCCCGCCCCCTGATCCCGGCCCCCTCCGACCGGTGGACCCGGGCATGGACCGGGGTCCGGCCGGCGGCTCACCGGGTGGTGGCCGCCCCCGTCCCGGCCCCGTTCCGGTCCGCCCCGTTCCCGCCGGCTCCGTTCCCGTCCGCTCCGGGGAAGCGGGCCGTGGCCAGGACCGTGCCGTCCGCGGCGACGAGGCGGGCGCCGCTCAGGGTGCCGGGGTCCACGGAGGTCGGGGCACCCCAGTAGCCGTAGCCTGCGGTGACAGGGAACGATCCGAGCGATACGACGGAGCCGTCGGCCCGCACCAGGAGGCATCGCACAGGGCCGTCGGCAGCCCTTCCGTCACCGAGGTCGACCGACATGTACACCCAGCCGTTCCCGCCGGTCGCATCCGCCGGGTGCGCGTATATCCGGCCCACCTCCCGGTCGCTCCCGGCCCGGTCGGGGGAGACCAGTGCCGCCTCCAGGATGTGGGACGGCGCCGGGGACACCATCCGGGGTGCGCCCTCCACCACGGTGCCGACGGCCCAGCCGCCGAACCCGAAGGCCAGAGCCGTGGCGACGCCCGCCGCCGCGATCCGGAACCGGCGCCCCTGCCTCCGGCGCCGGGCCGCCGTGGGGGCCGTGGGGGCCGAGGCAGCAGACACAGGGGCCGAGGGAGCGGACGCGGGAGCGGGGGCTATCGCCCGTACCACGCGACTCTCGAAACCCACCGGCGGCTCCGCCCCCGGCAGCAGCCCGAGCAGGCCGTCCCCCACCGCCGTCAGCCGCTCCACGTACGCCCGGCAATCCGGGCAGCGGTCCAGGTGGGCCACCGCCTCGGCCCGCTCGCGCGCGGGTAGGATCCCGAGCGCCAGCTCGGCACCCTCCTCGCGCAGCCGCTCGCAGTCCATGCCGCTCACCGCGTCTCCTCGCTCTCCAGGAGCGCCCGCACCTTGATCGTCCCCGCCCGGATCCTGGTCTTCGCCGTGCCCAGCGGCACACCCTCGAAGGCGGCGACCTCCCGCGCCGTCATCCCGTAGATCCCGGCCATGACCAGCGCCCGCGCCTGCTTCCGGGGCAGCGTCGCCACTGCCTGCCGTACGCGCTCGGCCGCGTCGTCCGCGAGCGCGCGCCGCTCCGGTGTCTCCGACACGATCCCGACCAGCGTCTCCAGGTCCTCCGGGGCCACCGGGGTCGCGCGCCGCGCCCGCACCGCGTCGATCGCCAGGTTGTGCGCGATGGCCGTCAGCCAGGTCCGTACGGAGCCGCGCCGGCCGTCGTACACCTGGGCGTGCCGCCACGCCCGCTCGAAAGTCTGCTGGGCCACGTCCTCCGCAAGCCGGGGATCGCCCACCACGGCGACCGCCACCCCATAGACCGAGCGCTGGAAACGGCGCACGAACGCCACCGCGATCTCCGGATCGCCCGTGGCGAGGCCGGAGAGCAGTGCCTCGTCGGGAACCCGCTCCAGCGGAAGGCCCATGCGTCCCACACCCGTGGATACGTCCGACGTCCCCCAAGGGATCGTTCTCGCCCATTGTCCGCCCGGCACCGCAATCCCGGCGCGGCCCGGTGCCGTACCTCCTGTAGGGACCGATCCGGAGGACAGAACGATGACGGAACCACGCACCCGCGCGCTGCTCGCCCTGTCGGCCGCCGCGCTGGCCGGCCTCCTCGCCGGCTGCGGAGGCGCCAACGGCGGCGGCTCGAGCAGCGGCACCACCACACCGCCCCCCGCCCAGAAGAGCACGGCACCCGCAGGCGCGACCCGGGTGACCGCGGAACTGGCCGACTTCAGGATCACGCTGTCCCAGCAGACCTTCACACCCGGCACGTACGCCTTCGCCGTGACGAACACCGGGCACCACGACCACGCCCTGGAAGTCGAGGGACCGAGCGGCGAGAACCGCTCCAGCACCGTTGCCCCAGGCGAGTCCACCACTTTCACGGTGACCCTCAAGGACGGAAAGTACGAGGTCTACTGCCCGGTCGACGGACACAAGGACCTGGGCATGAAGACCGAGATCACGGTGGCCGGCGCTCCCGTCAACAACCCCGGCACCACCCCGGCCACTCCCAGCACTCCCACCTCTCCCGGCAATGGCTACTGACCGGGCCCGCCGTGGGGCCGTGCTCGCGCTGCGGCTGGCCGCAGCGGGCCTCACCGCGACCATGGGCGCCATTCACCTCTCCCTGTGGACCGACGGCTACCGCGACCTGGCCACCATCGGCGGCCTCTTCCTGCTGAACGGCATCCTCGGCTGCCTCCTCGCCGCCGCCCTGCTCCTCACCCCGTACCGCTGGCTCGGCCTCGTCGCCGCCACCACCGCTCTGTTCACGGCGGGCACCCTCGGTGCGCTCTTCCTCAGCCTCACCACGGGCCTGTTCGGCTTCCAGGAGTCCGCAGACGCGGAGCTGGTACGCCCCACCGTGGCGGTCGAGACGGCCGGCGTCCTGGTACTGACCACCCTGGCGGTGGCCGCCCTCAGCCATCGCCACCACCCACGGGGGTAGGACCTGCATCGCCGGAAGCTCAGCAGCAAGTCCGGGGCGACGCTCAAGGTGTTGTGGTGCGGCGAGCCGGCCGCCGGCCTGGCTCCGGGAAGGAGCCACCGCCGGCTGTGTCTACCCGGGGAGTAAGCCTGTGGGTGAATGCCTGGTGCGAGGGATTGAACGGTGGGCTGATGCTGTGCGCTGGGTGCACGTGGCAGCGTTCCCCCTGTGCCCACGGATGAGCCGTTGCGGCACAGTTGACGATTCGTCATCAGGGGAGGGCCTATGGCCACCACATCGTTCATCAGCGGGAAGAGCATGACGCGCCGCCGCATACTGGGGGCCGCGCTGGCTGTCGGGGCCACCGTGCCGCTCGCCGCCGTTGCCGGCCCCGCGTGGGCCGACTCGCCCGCGGCCGCCCCCGGCACCGCGCCGCGACTCGCACTGCCTGCGCCCACCGGGCCGTACCCGGTGGGCACCACCCAGCTGCACCTCGTCGACCGGTCGCGTCCGGACGTCATCGCGGGCCCCGGGCATTTCCGCGAGCTGATGGCCACCGTCTGGTACCCCGCGCGGGACGTCGGGCGATACCCGGTGGCGCCCTGGATGCCGGCAGGCGTGCTTCAGGCGTTCCTCGCCGACGTCGGGTTGAGCGAGCTGGCCCCGCTGGCGCCGCTTACTGCCGGCCATGTGGGCGCTCCGGTGCGGAGGGCGGGCCGGCGGCTGCCCGTCGTGGTGTTCTCGCATGGGGCGCGCAGTCATCAGGGTGACCACACCGTCGTGGTCCAGGAGCTTGCCAGCCATGGCTACGCGGTGGTGACGGTGGCTCATGCATACGACACCTACACCGAGTTCCCCGACGGTCGGATCACCGTCCCGCTCTTCGACAGGCAGGCGCCGACGCTGCCGGGGGACTTCGCCGCCGACCTGCGCTTCGTCCTCGACTGTGTCGAGCAGCTTGCCGCCGGGTGCAATCCGGATGTCGACCGCAGGGAGTTGCCGGCGGGGCTGCTCGGCTCTCTCGACCCGCGGCGCATGGGCGCGTTCGGCTGGTCGAAGGGTGGGACGGCCACCGCCTGCGCCATGCTCGCCGATGAGCGCATCCGGGCCGGGTTGAGCCTGGACGGTCCGATGCAGATGAACCCGCCGCTGGCCGGGGACCTGCACCGGCCGTTCATGATGATGTCCGCCGCCTTCACCCGGGCGACGGATCCGCAGGCCGCCGCGTTCTGGTCGCAGTTGCGCGGCTGGCGGCTGGACGTCCAGGCCCAGGGTGCCGCCCACTTCTCCTACGGCGACAACGAGGCGCTGTTCCCGCAGGTGGCGAAGGTGCTCGGATGGAGCAGCGAGCAGCTCCAGGATGTGATCGGCACCCTCGATCCCGACCAGGCGGTGAAGATCCAGCAGGCGTACCCGCTCGCGTTCTTCGACGAGCACCTGCGCCACCGCCGGCGGCACCTGCTCGACGGGCCGTCCCCGGCCTTCCCGGCAGTGACGTTCCTGCCGTAAGGGCCCGGGATCGTGGCGCCGAGGTCCCTCCCCAGGCGCTTCAGCACCGTCTACGTGGTGGGGTGACGGCCCCCGGGCTCCCAGGAATGTCCCAGGCCCGTCTGCCGCGCCAACGTCGTGGCTGCCCGCGGGGGAGAGGCGGGGGAGCGGCGTAGGAGAGGCGTGGGAAGTGGAGGGGGAGCCGACGGTCAGCGGACGGTGACCTCGCAGCCGCCACTGGCCGCGGTGCCCGCGTAGGGAACACCGCTCTCGTCGGCACCGCGAGGGCGCCTCTGACCTGCTCAACTCCCGCGCGGGGAAAGATCATCCACTATCCACGCCTGCCGCTGTCTGTGTAGCATCCTGCCTTCAGGTTCGAGCTCCTGTTCCATGTTCGGACGCATTGCTTGAGGGGCCGTCAGGTTCGGTGGCTCGAGGCCGTTGAGTCATGTCGGCGGCTCAGCCGCGTCCTTCGGTCGGCTCCCTGATCAGAAGTGGTACTCCATTGCGCTCCAGACCCCCAGGGTCTTCCAAACCCCTGCGTCGACTCTCCCGCCTGACCAACCGTCTGCTCCCGCCGTTGCTCGCCATGGCCGTGGTGGCCGGGGTGGGTGTGAGCAGCGACTACATGCCACCGCGGACCGAACCGGCCGCCGACTACGACTGGTACGAGGACACCGCCGCCGAGAAGTTGCGGCAGGACCAGTGCCTGATGAGCGACGTCCTGCGGCTGGGCGGGCCGGCCATGGCCGGCACCGCGCAGGACGGGCTCAACCAGAGTCCGGAGCGGCTGCGGGAGCTGGCCGACCGGGCCTACTGGGAGAAGACTCCGCTCGCCACCGCGTACAAGTCGGACCGGGATGCCGCGCTTGCCGAGCTGAACCGGCTCAACACGCTCCACGACAGCTGGAAGATCACCGGGCTCACGACGCCGGGCGGCTTCCGTTCCGTCACCGACTTCGAGTGGCCGCCCGGGACCAGCGGCGACGACGGTGAGGACTTCCACACCCAGACCGGCCTCACGGCGTGGATCGCCGACCGGTTCTGGAAGGACGAGAGCGACTTCTACGAGGACGCGACTCCGCCGGCCGACGCGGCGACCGTCGCGGCGGTCAAGGCTCTGGGGCAGCCGCTCTACGGCAGCGCCGCCGATCCGTCCCTGCCGGACTGGAACCGACAGCTCGCCCTGCGGGACGCCTACGAGCACCTGACGGACTGGAGCCTGGAGCCGACCGGCGCGGACAACGCCCGCATCTTCCTGAGCTCGGGCGGCTTCCCGAACAAGGCACCGGTGCCCGGTACCGCCGAGCACCGGGTCGCGGTCGAGGACCTCAAGTCCCGTTTCGCCGCCTGTGCCTGGCGTGATCCGATCGATCCGGAGAAGGTGCTGGGCGAGGTCTCCGCGACCGCCGGAGCGGAGTGGCAGCAGGAGCTCGGCTCGCAGGCCGCCAAGCGGAACGACATCCTCACCGCGAACAAGAACGCCGTCAAGGCGCTGACCGTGGCCTCCGAGTCGATGGGCAGGATGCTCGGCCACTCGTGGGTCGCCGACCACATCACCCGCTGGCAGGACTACTGGTCCTCGGGCGGCGTCGGCTGGATCGGTACGTCCCCGATGGCCATCCAGATCCCGGGCGCGGCGGGCAAGTGCCTGGGCGTGCAGGGTTCCGGCACCGCGAACGGCACGGCTGTCGAGGTCGTCGCCTGCTCCACGGCGGCCGCCCAGCAGTGGCGGATCAACGGGGGCTACGGCGAGGGCTACAGCCTGCAGAACGTGAACTCGCAGAAGTGCCTCGACGTCGCCACCAACCAGACGAAGATCCAGATCTGGACCTGTAACGGCACGCCCATGCAGGTGTGGAAGTTCAGCGTCCGGGCCGGCGCCACCCTGCAGAACGTGGGGGCGAACAAGTGCCTGAACTTCCCCACGTACACCGCCGGGCAGGACGCGCTCGCCGCCGCCTGCAGCACCGCTGCCACGCAGAAGGTGCTGTTCAAGGTCTCCGAGCACAACGGCAGTGTTCCGTCGTCGGCGGAGTTCACCAAGGCGTCGGCGCGGCTGAGCGCCGCGCGCGCGGGAGCGGTGGCCGAGCTGGCCGAGCTCAAGCGCCAGGCGACGGCCGCCACGGCCGCCCAGACCGCCAGCGCCACCGCCGAACAGGCGGCGTACACGATCGCGGACGCCAACGGGGCGCCGCGGGGCCGCGGTCTGCTGGTGGGCCAGCAGAAGGCGCAGGTCACGCAGGGAGCGGCGGCCGCGGTCGCGGCGCTGGTGAAGGCCGGCGAGACCGCGGAGGCGGCCACCCGGGCGGCCGCCGCGGACAGCGCCACGATCGCCCAGCGCGCGCTGGCGCAGGCCGCGCAGTCCAAGGCGGAGTTCCGCAAGCAGGCGGCCTACCGGGCCGAACTGCAGGCCAAGGCGGCCGCGGACGCGGCCAAGCTGCACCGTGACAACGCCAAGAAGGACAAGGAGCTGGCCGAGGCCAAGCTCGCCGAGTCCCTGATCGCGGAGGCGGACGCCAAGGCGGCGGCGGCCGACGCGCACGCCAAGCGGCTGAAGGCCGAGGCCGAAGAGGCCACGGCGAAGAAGGAGAAGGAGACCGCCGACGTCAAGAAGGCGGAGGCGGCCCGCCACCGGCAGACCGCGGAGACCGAAGCGGTCAACGCCGAGACCGCCAAGGGCAAGGCGGAGACGGCAGAGGCCACCGCGGTGGCCCGGAAGAAGGACGCCGAGACCGCCCGGGACCGTGCCAAGGAACTGCGCGACGACGCGTGGGACGCCCAGCAGAAGGCCGACGCGGCACGCGCCAAGGCCGACGCCAAGAAGGCGTACGCCGAATCCCTGGAAGCGGGGGACGCGGCGGACGCCGCACGGGCGGCGGCCAACGAGGCCGACGGGCACGCGGACGACGCCGAGGCGGCGGCCGGACGGGCCCGTACCGCGGCCGACGCGGCCACCCAGGCGGCAGCGGACGCGGACGCGGCAGCGACCCGCGCGGAGGCAGCCGCCAAGCGCTCCCGTGCGGCCGCGGACGAGGCGCAGGCGGCGAAGCTGCGGGCGGACGCCGCGGTGCGCACCGCGACCAGCGCCGCCGCCGACGCCATCGACGCCTCCGAGCACGCCTCGGCCGAGGCCGCGTTGTCGGTCGAGGCGGCCAACGCGGCCGAGGCGCACGCGAAGACGGCCAAGGCCGAGGCGGACGCGGCCAAGGCCGAGGCCGACAAGGCCACCGCCGCCTCGGCGAAGGCGGCCGGATTCGCCTACGTCACCGCGCAGGCCGCGGTGGACGCCGGGAAGTCGGCGGCGCAGGTCGCGGCTCCCGCGAACGACGCGATCCAGCTCGGCTCGCCGTACGTCACCAAGGACTCGGCCGCCTCCCTGGTGGTCCTGTCCGGCCAGGCGGCGAAGACCATCGCCGAGCAGCAGAAGGCCGTCGCGGACGCCCACGCCGTCAACGCGGCCGAGGAAGCGGCTGCCGCCCAGGTCATCGCCGACCAGGCACAGGGCGACGCCAAGGCCGCGTACCAGCACGCGGCGAACGCCGCCAAGCACGCCGCGGACGCCCGCGGCTACTCGAAGGAGGCACTGACCTACGCGGCCGCGGCGGCGACCGCCGCGGCGAAGGCGCAGCAGTCACTGGCCCGCACCATCGAGTACGGCCGCCAGGCCACGGCCGACGCGGCCGCTGCCGACCAGGCCGCGGGCCGCGCCGAAGGCTACGCCGAAGCCGCCCGCACCTCCGCAGACGCCGCCGCCCTCGACGCCGCCGCCGCCCGCGCGGCCGCCACGCAGGCGGAGGAGTCCGCGACCCAGGCCAGGGCCGCCGCCGAGCGGGCCGACGCCGCGGCGACAGCGGCGGAGGAAGCCGCCAAGGACGCCCAGGCGTACGCCGAGTCCGCCCAGGAAGCCGCGACGCAGGCCGAGAACGCGGGGAACAACAAGCAGATCGAGACCGGGACGGTCCCTGACGAGGCCGGCGGACTCATCGGTGGCGTGTTCTACGTCGTCGACCACATCGAGCAGGTCGGCAAGCCCACGGTCCTGAAGAAGACCGAGGGCTGCGACGGCTGGTGGGACCAGCTGTTCTACGACGGCGACTGCACGATGACCCAGAGGATCGGGTACAAGGCCGACCTCGACCTGTACCTGTGCCGCACGGAGGTCTGGGAGAACTCGTGCTTCTCCGGGAACACGCTGTACCTGGGCGAGCACAAGACGGAGACGCAGTACACCGAGGTCACGCACACCATCACGATCGCGGAGTACCAGCAGGGCGTCGACCCCGTCGACATCCTCTTCGGCAGCTGGATCCGATGCGCCCAGAAGCTCACCCCCGGCGGTGAGAACGGGAGCTGGGGCGGTTGCGCCTGGGCCGTCTTCGATGTGGCGTCCCTGTTCGCCGGCAAGATCATCCGCCCCATCGCGGACGCCATCCGGGCGATGGACGCTGCCGCCAGGACCGGAATCGGATTCCTCGACGCGTGGGCGGCCCTGCGCACCCTCCGGTTGTCCGAGGTCGCCGTCGCGGGCATCGCCAGCAAGATCATGCAGGCGGTGTACGAAGCGTGCGAGACATCCCCTGCGAGGGCGGCACCGACCGCCGGCGCTCGGGCGTTCGCCGTCCAGAGCTCGCCTCAGGAGTGCATAGAGAAGGTCCTCAAGGGCCTGGTGAAGGACGGAGACCACGTCGTCCTCGGCATCAACCCCTACGCGGACGACCTGGCCAAGAGCATCGGCGCCAAGACGTTCAACAACGGTGCCTACGGCGTGAACCTGCCGCGCGAGATGGGCATGGGCGAGCGTCCGATCTGGACGGTCGGAGTCGAAAGGACGGTGTCCAACCCCAACGTGCGGCTGACCGTCTCGCTGGACGGCGTCGCCGGTGCCACCAGCGCCGACGACGCGCTCAAGCGCCTCCTGCAGAGGGGTGAGACGATCAGTGGCGGCGACTGGGAGATGATCAGGTCCAGCGGCTACGGCACCGCGTGGGAGATGACAAAACTGCGCACCGCGGTCCGGCTGGGCGATCGCGGCTGGTCGTCGATCGAATGGCGCATGGGCGGCAAGGAAGTCTTCCCCGAGCGCTTCAAGCTGGCCAACGGGGAGCCGGTGCCGTGATCAAGAGAGGGCTTCGGGCATGACCGATTTCATCCGTACCGGGAGGCTGTTCCGCGTGGTCGGGTTCAACCCGTCCCACCGGTACCTCTTCCTGCAGAGCGAAGCGACGCTGGTCGACAACACCTCGACCCGCATCGAGGTGTCCATCGGCCACGTGGAGCTGATGCTCCTGCAGCCCTACTACCGCAACGGGCTCCACATCCGGCGCGCCGATCCGGAGCAGTTCGCGGTGCTGGCTGAGCGGCACGGACTGGAGCCCGACAGCGCGGCCTACACCTGGATGCTGGACCCCGACGGCGACAGCTTCGTCGTCGGCAGCATCCCGAACTGGCGCGAAGCCGAGTACGCGCTGATGGGCGACCGCGAGTCGCTGTACGACGGCCCCTGGCCGCCGGACTTCCCGGCGGAGTCGGGCAACGTCTACTGACGCCTCGGCGCTACGGACAGGAAAGGTGAGGGCGGCACCCGCATCACGGGCGCCGCCCTCGACTTGTCCGCGGTCCGTTCACCTCCGGCGAAGCCGACCCGTGCACGCGACGCGTTCGCTGCCGGGCCATGTCCTGACCGGGGCGAATGCCCGGTGCCGGCGGCGGCTGTGAGGCCGTGGGCGCGGGAAGCTCACCCCGGACCAGTACGCCCTTCTCGTCACCCCCTTCACCGACGGGGGCGTCCCCGCACTGCCGTACCCGACCGTGGACCTGCCCGGGGGCGGCGTGCCAGCATGACGCGGTGACGTGGATCATCAAGGGGAAGAACCTGCCGGTCCCCGGGCAGGCGTGGCGGATCGAGGTCGTCCGGCAGGCGGCCGGTAACGGGGTGCCGGAGGTGGCGGCCTCCGCGCTGTTCCTGGACGCCACCGGCAAGGCCGTCCGGCATCTGGTCCTGGAACGGGCCGGCGCCGTGGACGACCGGCCCGCGGACCGGCTGGACCTCGACACCGGGCGTGTCGGACCGGACGTCCAGCGCATCGTGATCGTCGCCGTCGGCCAGAACGGCACGCTCGGACAGGTGCCCGGCCTGACGGTGCGGACGTCGAGCGCCGCGACGGGGGAGCCACTCGCCCTGTACGAGATCGACGACGCCACCACCGAGACAGCGCTCGTCCTCGGTGAGTACTACCGACGCGACGGTGGCTGGAAGTTCCGCGCGGTGGGCGAGGGCTACGACGCGGGGCTCGGGGCGCTGGCGGAAGACCTCGGGATCTCGGTGCCGGCACCGGCCCCGGGCGGGCCGGTGCCGGTGGAGCTTCCGCACGGGGCGATGGGCAAGTCTGCGGGCCCGGCCGGGCCGGTGCCGGTAGAGCTCCCACGCGGGGCCGTCGGCAAGTCCCCCGGGCTGGCTGCTGATACGGGGTGGGGGGAAGGATCGGGTTCGGCCCAGGGCCGAGGGCACGCCAGCGGCTCGGGACTGACGAAGGGCGAGGCAGAGGCATACGGCCCTGGCTCGCATACACCGCACACACCGCATGCCTTCGGCCAGGCCGAGTCCGAGGCCCAGACAGGATCCCAGTCCCAGTCCCGGCGCTCGACCGAGAGCTCGCCCCAGCCCCCGTCCCGGCAGCCTGGATCGATCCCGGTGGTCCCCACGCCGGCCCGGTCGCCCGAGGCGGTCGCCGCTGCCGGGATCCTCGGTGGGGAGTTCGACGACATCGTGTACAGCGGGCGAGGCAGCGCAAAGTTCGCCATGGACACGACCCCGCCGCCCGGCTACGTCCTGGTCGACTTCGCCCGAACCGGCAAGGGCTTCTTCGACCTGGACTCCATCGACTGGAACGGCAGGGAGGCCATCGCCCTCGGGAACTCGGACACGTCCCACCGCTTCGAGCGGCGGGTGATGTGGTGCGACAGCCTCTACCCACTGCGCTTCCGCGTCGACTGCGGCGACCACGACGAGTGGACGATCGCGATCCGGCCCGTGAGCGCGGTACGCGCGCTCGGCGAGGCGGCCACCGGCCACGGCTCCGAAGTGCTACTTCACACCGGGCCCGCCGGCGAACTGGTCTCCCGTCTGCGTCCAACGGAGGCAACCGGGTCCGTGCGTGTCGAGGGGCACAAGCCCCGCCGCCCCGGTGCCCCCGCCCCCTACCCGATCACGCTGGCGAGCGAGTACGGCCGCAGCCCGAAGGACGCGCGCGTGCTCCCGGAGGGGCCACTGCTCGTGGCGGTCGTCCAAGGAGCGGGCGACTGGTCGCTGGAAGTCCGTCCCCCCAGGAGAGCCCCTCTCCAGGAGAAGCGCTCCGGTTTCTGGCGTCGCATCGGAAGGTCCTAGGGAGCGTCTTCGCGGCCTCTGCCGTTGGGCTTCGCAGGGGCGCAAAACTGGCTTGTCAGAGGCATCCGCTAGCTTGCGGGCCATGGGAAACTCAGGCGGATCATTGACGACCCGGTCTGCGGGAGACCTGCACCAGCACATGTGGGCAGCCGGCTTCACCGGCATTGACGACACAGAGGCGTTGGCGGAGGGCTGGCAGACGACGCACTTCGCCGACGCCGGACGGCGCAGCCTACCGGCCCTCGTCCAGAGAACTGAGACACCAGCCGTCATGGTGTCCTTCCTCGACAGCGACGTGGGCTTCATCGAGGCCCTCGCGCCGGACGGCAACAACTGGGAGGGCCTGCTCAACCGCGAGAAGGCGAAGAGCTACGAGATACCTCTGGAGCACTTCCCCATCGAACCCGCCGTGGCCGGCGCACTCGCCTGGGCGGCCGCTTCCGGACTGACGCCCGACGAGGAAGCCATCCGGCAGACCCTCACCGGGTCGGCCCTGTTCGCGGAAGAGCTCTTCTCAGCCCTCATAGTCGCCCTGGGGGTGCCCGGCGCAACCTGACCCTCTCAAGCCGGGACCGGGGAATTGCGTGAACCTACCCCTGGGGAATAACGGGCTCTGGCGCTAATCCTGTGACGCTGCGGTGTCAGTGGTGGCTGTGATCATGGCTCGCGTGTTCTTCGCGAGTTCCGAGGTGTTGTTCCCTCATCTGGCCAGCGTCGTCGTGGAGTTGGTCGAGCGGGCTGTGGCCGGGGGTGGTCGCGATGCATGCGCGGGCCCGCTCGGCGGGTGCGGAATGCCCGCACTGCGGTAGTACGTCGGGCCGGGTGCACGGCCGGTACATACGACGGCTCGCGGATGCCGCGGTCGGTGGCGCCAGAGTGGTGATCGAGCTGCTGGTGCGCCGGTTCAAGTGCCCGAACCCCGCGTGCCGGGCGGTGACGTTTGCCGAGCAGATCGCGGGGCTGACAAGCCCGCATGCCCGCTACACACCACTGGTGCGTGAGCAGTTGACCTCGATCGCCCTCGTCCTGGCCGGCGGCGCGGGGGCCCGCCTGGCCGCGGCGCTGGGCCTGTGCGTCGCCAAGGACACCCGGTTACGTCTGGTCCGCGCTACGCCGGAAGAATTCGTCGGACAGATTCGCGTGCTCGGTGTCGACGATTTCGCGCTGCGGAAAGGTGACTAGTACGCCACGATCCTGGTGGACCTGGAGAGACGGCGCCCGGTGGACGT
>NZ_JBHWAQ010000016.1:30584-175414 GCF_042743475.1 Streptomyces sp. NPDC059534 | reverse complement strand
CAGGATCCAGCTCCGGCCCCACCTGATCGACGGCTGCCTCACCGCCACCGGTCTGACCCTCGTACCACCGACCCCACCCTGAAAACCTCAGTAGGTTTCCACCAGTTCACCGCACCACCGCCAGACCTCCCACCCTCATCACCGCGCAGGTTCGGGCGTCCCGACCGCCCGGCACCTCACCGCCCCTGCCGGTTCCAAGGCCCGGAAAGGAAACGTCGCCATGGTCCTGCCCCTCCCCCTGGGCGCCGCTCGCCTCGCAGCCCTGCTCGACGCCCTCCCCGACGGCCTCGTGCTCGTCCATCGCAACGGCACGGTCGTCCACGCCAACACCATCGCCCTCGGCATGTTCGAGACCCCAGGCGCCCCGCTCGTCGGGCGCGGGCTGCCGGACCTGCTGCCGACGTTCGACTCGCGGCTGATCACGGGCTCGACGCGCCGCCCGGATCAAGTGGACGAGCGGGGCCGGACGATGCCGACGCGGATGATCGCCCGGCGTACGGACGGCGGCGAGTTCCCGGTCGAGGTGGCCAGCGCCGGCCTGGAGGGCGGGCGTGGGGAATCCGACTCGTACGGCGGGGACGGCAGGTATGGCGGGTACAGCGGGCACGAGCTGCTGATGCTCGTCGTCCGCGATCTCACGGGCACCCTCGACACCGAGGCCGAACTCGCCCGGTCGCGGCGGCAGACCGAGATGATCCTGCGGACCGCCTCCGAGGGCGTCGTCGGCACGGACACCGACGGCCGGGTCGTCCTCGTGAACCCCGCCTTCGCCGAGATCCTCGGCTACCGCACCGACGAACTCGACGGCGCCGAGCTGCATCCGCTGATCCTCGCCGAGCGCGCGGACGGCACCCCGTTCCCGTACGAGGAGTCCCCGCTCGCGGACACCCTCAGGTCCGGCCGGAAGCACCGTGTGCGCGGCCAGGTCCTGTGGTCCAAGGCCGGTGACCGCGTACCCGTCGACCTCACCACCGCACCCGTACGCGACGGGGACCGGCTGGTGGGCGCCGTCATGACCTTCACCGACCGCAGGCCGTACGAGGAGCTGATCGCGCGGTACGCGGCCGAGCGCCAGGAGCAGGCGGAGCGGTACGCCGCCCTCGCCGCCCGGCACGCCGAACTGACGGCCGTACTCGCCGAGTTCAGGCCGGACGAGTTCGATCCGCTCGCCGCGAGCGGTCCGGGGCCCCGACGGCGCGAAGCGGTGGCGGCCACCGTCGTCCGCCACCCCACCACACTGGGCACCATCGTGACCGCCGGCATCGACAAGGCATCCGCGCTCACCGGCCCGCACCGGACGCAGTTCGCGGTGCACGCCCCGCCCGTCGTCGTCGCGCTCGATCCGGCGCGCGCGTCGACCGCCCTGGCCCATCTGATCGCCGACGCCTCCGGAGTCACCTCCGCGGGCCCGGCCCGCCCGCACGCCCGGGCCGTGCCCCAGGCCGACACCACCGTCGTCATCACGGCGGCGCTGCGCGGCGACCACCTGCGCATCGAGATCTCCGGCCCCCGGGCCGTCAACGACCCCGCCCACGTCCTCGTCGCGCGCGGGATCATCGACGCCCACGGCGGAGAACTCGTCGCACGGGAACACCCCCGGGGATCCGGCCTCACCTACGTCATCCAGATCCCCCACACGCCCACGCCCCCACCCGCACCCGCGGTCCCGCAGCTCGTGCACTCCCGCCCCCCGCAGGCCGTCCGGGTGCCGGTCGCCGGCTCCTGGATCATCGGCGCGGCGGTCGGGGCGCACCGGGACCGGACGGCCGCCCGGCCCCGCCCGTACGCCGTCCCGGCCGAGCCCGCGGCTCGCGTCCGGAGCGGTGGCGACGAGGCCGCCCAGCAGCGCATCGTCCATCTCCTCGCCAGGATCAGGCGCCACTCCGCCTGACCGCCGCCCTCGCCGACGGCGGATCCTGTCGCCCCGACCCGGAAGAGACGCGGCGCAGGGGCCGTCTCGGAGAAATCCGAAGCGGCCCCTGACCGTTGTCCGGAAGGGGGTACGGCCGGCCGGCTGCCACAATGCGACCTCGTGCACGTCGGGTTGCGCGAGGTGCGCGGAACGGGCGGCGACCGCCGTCGCCAAAGGTGGCGGGTACCCGAAGCGAGGGGGGAGAGCTCCGTGGCGAGACGTCGCGTGGTCGTGGTGGGGGCCGGGATCGGGGGTCTCACGGCCGGGGTGGCCCTGCACCGTCGCGGCTGGGACGTCACGGTCTGCGAGCAGGCCGCCGAACCGCCCGTCACCGGTGCGGGTATCGGACTGGCGCCCAACGCGTTGCGCGCGCTGCTGGCCGTCGACGTCGATGTCACGCGGGTCACCGGGAGCGCCGTGCCCGACACGATGGGGGTGCGGCGCGCCGACGGCCGGTGGCTCACCCGGACCGCCACGGCCGACATGGCGGCGCGGTACGGGAGGGCGCCGATCGCCGTCCCGCGTCCGGCGCTCACGGTCGCGCTGGCCGCGGCGCTGCCGACGGGCGCCCTCCGCTACGGGACCGCCGTGAGCGCAGTGGAGGAGTCCGGGGGCCGCCCGGTCGTGCGTACCGCGGCGGGCGGGGAACTGCCCGCCGATCTGGTCGTCGCCGCCGACGGCATCCACAGCCCGCTGCGCCGCGCGTACTTCCCCGCCCACCCGGGGCTGCGCTACCTCGGGGAGACGGCCTGGCGGGCCCTCGTGGAAGCCCCTGACCTGTCGGTACGGGACATGAGCGAGACCTGGGGACGGGGTGAGCGGTTCGGGGTGACCCCGCTCACCGACGGCCGGTTCTACCTGTACGCCACCGCCACTGTTCCGGCCGATACGCGGTCGGAGGACCCCCGTGCCGAACTCCGCCGTCGCTTCGGCGCGTGGCACGACCCGATTCCTGCGCTGCTCGACCGCGTCGACCGCCTGGACGTCGCCGACGTCCTGCGGCACGACCTCCACGAGCTGGCCGCGCCGCTGCCGCGCCTGCACCACGGGCGGATCGCCTGGCTCGGCGACGCGGCCCACGCCATGGCCCCGAACCTCGGCCAAGGCGGCTGCCAGGCCGTCGAGGACGCGGTGATCCTCGCGCACCTCCTGCCCGCGGGGGAGAGCGGTGACGGCCCGGACGGCGTCCCGGAGGCTCTCGCCGCCTACACCGCCGCCCGCCGGGACCGCACCGACGCCGTGCGCGTCCGCGCCCGCCGGGTCGGCCGCCTGGGCACCGTCCGGCATCCGCTCGTCGTCGCCGTCCGAGACCTCGTGCTCCGCGCCACCCCTGCCCGGCTGGCCCTGCGGGGCATGGACGACCTGTTCGACGGCTTCCGTCTGCCGGACCGGCCCGTGAAGTGATGCCCTGCGGGGACCGGAGCGCGTCGCCGTCGACCGGAACATCCCGCCGAGCCGGTGACCACGGACCCCGTCCGGCGGCAGCGAGGAGGGCTTGTCCGGGCAGGAACCCCCGTTCCGGCGCCGGGAGCCCCGTCCGCCGCCGCCCCTGTGTCGGCGACCCCGTCCGTCGCCCCGGTCGCCGGAGTTCCGCCGCCACCCGCCACCCGCCACCCGTCCGGGGCGGTGCGGCCCCTCGCGTCATCGGTGCGCCCGTGCACGGCTCTTGACGGCGCGCCACGGGCTCCGGGAGGCTCATGGGAGCGCTCCCATCCCCGTCCGTCCCGCGTGAAGGACAGGGAGCGTCCCCATCGTGCCGTCGACGGAGGTCCCCCACTCATGCGCCGCAGAACCGCCGCCCACGCGCTCGCGCTGCCCCTGGCTCTCGCAGCCGCCCTGCTGGCAGGGCCTCAACCCGCCGCGGCCGAGGGGCCCGTGGGCTCCGCCGGTGCGCACGGGAGCCGCCTCTACACCCCGAAGGCCAACCCCGACGCGTACCGGCAGGCCGTCGGACTCCTGAAGGACGGCCGGTACGCGGACGCCGCCGGCGTCCTCGCCATGGTCGCCACGCCGCAAGCCGTCTGGCTCGGCGACCAGCCGCCCGCCGAGGTCGAGCGCCAGGCCCGGACGGTCGTCCGGGACGCCGCCCGCAAGGGTGCGGTCCCCGTGCTCGCCCTCTACAACGTGCCGGGTCGCGACTGCTCGAACTACTCAGCCGGGGGAGCGTCGAACACGGCCGAGTACCAGGCATGGGTGGACGCCGTCGCGCGCGGCATCGGCGGCCACGACGCCATGGTCGTCCTCGAACCCGACTCGCTCGCGCTGCTGCCGGCCGACTGCGGCCAGGACGACGCGCAGGGCACCAGGACCACCGCCCGCTACGCCGAGGTCGGCTACGCCGTCGACGCCCTCGGGCGGCTCGCCCGCACCAAGGTCTACCTCGACACCGGCCACCCGGGCTGGCACAGCGTCAGGTCCATCGTGCCGCGGCTGATCCGGGCCGGCGTCGGCGACGCCACAGGTGTCTTCACCAACGCGTCCAACTACCGTACCGAGGACGACAGTCACTGGTACGGCACGCTGATCTCCGCCTGCGTCGGATACGTGGAGGACGGCGGAGCCGCCGCCGACTGCCCCGACCAGTACGGGCCGCGGGCCGACGCCGAGGCGTGGATCGCGGAGCACGTGACGACGCCCGCCTCCCGGCGCAAGCACTTCGTCACCGACACGAGCCGCAACGGCCTCGGCCCGTGGACCGCGCCGGCCGGCAAGTACACCGACGCGCAGGACTGGTGCAACCCGCCCGGGCGCGGTCTCGGCGACCGGCCGACCACCGACACCGGCGACCCGCTGTACGACGCCAAGCTCTGGATCAAGATCCCCGGCGAGTCGGACGGCCTGTGCCTGCGCGGCACCGCCGGTCCCGAGGACCCCGAACGCCGCACGGTCGACCCCGCCGCCGGCGCCTGGTTCCCGGAGCAGGCACTGGAACTCGTACGCCTCGCGCGGCCGCGGCTCTCCGCGACGGCGCTGTTCCCGCCCGCCGGGTGAACGAACGGGCCGGAGGGTGTCCCGGGGACACTCTCCGGCCCGTGGCCGTCACCGGGACGATGTCACCTGCCGTACCAGGCGTTGTGGATCGTCACCCGCGAGGTGTTGCCCTGCTTGTCCGTGACCTCGGCGAAGAGGGACACGCCCTTGTCCTTCGCCGGGCTCTTCACGGTGATCCTGCCGCCGTCGACCCGGACGAGCCGCCAGGTCTTCCCGTCGTCGTAACTCACCGACACCTTGAGCGACATGAGGTTCCGACCGGCCGCCGAACCCTGCACCGTCACCGGGACCGGGACCGACGCGCCCGCCGGGGCCCGCGAGGCGAGGTCGACCGGGGCCGCGAAGCGGACGGTGGACACCGGCAGCGCGGTGGTCGCCGCGACCTGCTGCGAGCGGAACGTGAAGCTGGTCTCGACGCGGGTGGAGGCCGCCGCGAGCGCCGCCGGGCGCTCCGCCGAGGTCGTCAGCCGGTACTCGGCGTCGGAGCCGTCGACCGTGAAGGGCTTCTCGCCGCTCAGCGGGTCGTCGTTCTCGCCGATCTTGACACCCTCGCGGTACAGCGTCGACGTGGCCGAGCCG
Source organism: Streptomyces sp. NPDC059534 (assembly GCF_042743475.1). Taxonomy (NCBI): domain Bacteria; kingdom Bacillati; phylum Actinomycetota; class Actinomycetes; order Kitasatosporales; family Streptomycetaceae; genus Streptomyces; species Streptomyces sp. NPDC059534. The sequence goes on along the minus strand of NZ_JBHWAQ010000016.1, from coordinate 169,932 downwards.
TACGGGGCGATGCCCGCGTGACCCTTGCCGTCGGCGAACAGCGGGAGGGAGCCGGTGATCCGCTGCTCGCCCGTCACCGGGTCGGGAGCGGTGCGGAAGACACCCTTGTCCGCGCCCAGGAGCGGGCCGAAGACGCCGGTGTTGAAGTTCTCCCGGTACGTCCGGCCGGCCTCGTACCGCTTCGGAGCGGCCATCTCGTAACTGCCCTCGAAGGCCGGGTAGCCCCACTCGTCGAGCGGGCCCGCCTGGGTGAACCGGGTGAGCCACGTGACGCCGTCGGCGGTGGAGACGTGGAAGGTGCGCGTGCCCGGCGCCGCCTGCGGCGCGGAGTACCCGTTGCCCTCCGGCGCGCCCGGCAGGTGGGCGAACGGGGAGACGAAGGCGGTCTTCCCGGCGGCGGAGGCCCCGAGGCCGACCTTCAGCGTGGCCAGCTCGTTCGCCTTCACGTGCTTGGTGTAGCCGGTCGCGACCGTGCTCGTCGCGCCGCCGAAGGCCACCGAGTACTGGGTGGTGGCGTCCTTCAGGAAGTGCCCGTCCCAGGTCTGCAGGAGCGAGCCGTCGGTGACGGCCGGACCCAGATGGGCGGTGCGGAAGCCGGTGAAGCCCCTGAGGACCCAGCCGTTGCCGACGCTGCCGATGTCGGTGGCGCGCTCGTAGTACGTGCCCCCGTAGTCCACCGTGTCGATGCCGGGCACGGTCAGGTCCACCGGCTTGGTGGTCCGCGCGTCCGCGGTGACCGTGGTGTCGCCGGAGACCTCCAGCTTCGGCTGGGCGATCCAGTCGGTGCCCTTGGCGTAGTCCGAAGGGTCCTGGTAGACGGCCGTGTTGAACGTGTACGAGCCCTTGGGCACCCGGAGGGTGTGGACACCCGGCTGGTCGTCGATCCGGGCCTGGAAGCCCGCGGCGGGACCGCCGACACCGGTCAGGGTGCTGGAGAAGTTCCGCGCGTCGGCGCCGTCCCGGCCGACGGCCCTGAGCGTGAGGTCGTACGACTCCGCCTCCCGTACGGCCACCGCGGCCGTACGCACGGACTGGCCCGCCGCGGTGGCGGTGACGTAGCCCGAGTAGGTGCCGTCGGCGGTGCCGATCCTCGTGTCGGCCGTCAGGTCGACCTCGGCCGTGCCGCCGGCGGGCACGGTCACCCGGGTGGCGCCCAGGCCGAAGAAGCCCGCCGGGGCCGGCTTGCCCGCCGGGTCGAGGGTGGCCACCGAGAGGTCGAGCGTGACGTCGGCGGTCCCGAGGTTGCGGTAGGCGACCTTCTTCGTGACCGGCCGGTCGTCGGCGTGGGGCCACCGCGCCGTGCCGAAGGCCAGCGAGACCGGCTCGGCGATCACCGTCTGGGACAGCGCCCGGTCGGCCTGGATGCGGCCCGCGCCCTGCTGGAAGGCGCTGTACTCGCCGCCCTTGGCGGACGCGATGAGCGCGCCCTTGAGCTCGGTCGACTTCCAGTCGGGGTGACGCTGCTTCAGGAGCGCCGCCGCGCCCGCCGCGTGGGGCGTGGCCATGGAGGTGCCGTCGATCTGCAGATAGCCCGGGGCCGGGTGGGGCGTGCCGGGGCGCGTGTCGATCGCGCTGCCGGCCGCGGCCGCCGCGGTGATGGCGACGCCCGGCGCGGTCACGTCCGGCTTGACGGCGCCGTCGCCGAGGCGCGGGCCGATGCTGGAGAAGGACGCCGGCTTGTCGTCCTTGTCGACGGCGCCGACGGTCAGGGCGGCGTCGGCGGTGCCGGGCGAGCCCAGTGTCGAGTCGCCGGCCTCGCCGTCGTTGCCCGCCGCGACGGCGAACAGGATGCCCTTCTCGGCGGACAGCCGGTCGACCGTCGCCTCCACCGGGTCGACGCCGGGGCTGTCGGGGCTGCCGAGGCTGAGGTTGACCACGTCCGCGCCCTCGGCGGCGGCCCATTCCATGCCCGCGATGACGGCGGAGTCGTCCCCGTAGCCCTCGTCGTCGAGGACCTTGCCGCTGATCACCTTGGCGCCGGGGGCGACGCCCTTGAACCGGCCGCCGGACGCGGCGCCGGTGCCGGCGGCGATCGAGGCGACGTGCGTGCCGTGTCCGACGCGGTCCACGGCGTCGGGAGAGGCGGAGAAGTTCTTCTCGCCGACGACCTGGGTCCTCAGGTCGTCGTGGGTCCTGTCGACGCCGGTGTCGAGGACGGCGATCGTGACGCCCTTGCCGTCGTACCCGGACTCCCACGCCTTGTCGGCGCCGATCTGCCGGACGCTGCGGTCCAGGCTCGCCGTGCGTACGCCGTCCAGCCACACCTTGCCGACGCCGGAGGCGGTGGCGCGCGCGCCGCTCTTCTGCGGGTCGGTCAGCGCGTCCCACACCTTCGCCACGTCGTCCTCGGGCGTGCGGATGGCGTCGGCGTTCAGGGCGGGGATGGTGCGCCGGACCCGGGTGTCGCCGGCCGCGCGCAGCTCGGCCCGTGCCGTGCCGGCGGTCCCGGCGTACTGCACGATGAGCTTGAGCCCGTCGCGGTGGCTCTCGCGCAGCGGCCGCGAGGTGAGCGTGTCGAGGTCGAAGAGCCGCTGGTCCAGCCTGCCCGTGGCGATCAGGCGGTGTGCGTCGGCGGGTATCACCAGGGTGTGGCCAGGGGTGCGCTGGATCTGGACGGGTATGTGCTCACGTCCCCGGGCGGCTTCGAAGGCCACCATGCGGCCCTTGGCGTCGACCACCACGCGGTCGCCCGTGACCAGCGGGATCCGCTGGGTGCCGTCGGGGCGCGGGGCGCCGGGTGTGGCCGTCGTGTTCGTGGCGATCGCTGTCGCGGGGCCGGTCATGCCTGCGATCAGGGCCACCGATGTGGCCGCCGCGATGGTGAAGGCGTGTGCTCTCTTCACATGTGCGCGCAAGTCTCCCCCAGGAGCTTGGGATGAGGTCGAATGGTCGATTCCAGTCCGCGGGGCGCAACGTCGCCCGCCGCTGGTCAGCGCAGTATGTGAGGCCGGAAAGGCGTGATCAACGGCGGTCCGGACCGGAGGGGCCTCGGCGCGTGGTTTCCGGCCAACTTGGCGTCCCGGAGTGTGATGGGACGACGACAGCGGTGTGACGGCGCCGCGATGTCGGGGCGATGCTTCCGCGACAGCGGTGCGGGCCGGTGCCTCCGGACGGCGCTCCGGGTCAGTCCCCGCCCGCGTTTCGGGGACCCGCGGTCCCTCGGTCGGAGCGTGCCCCTCCTCTTGGCTGTTTCCGTACCCGGGGGGAACGGCCTCCCGTCCGGGCACGGCCACCGGGATCCGGGCGACGGACGCATAGACTCCGGACCCTTACCGCGACCGCCCCAGGAGCACCCATGAACCCCTTCGATGTCGAGACCCTGACGGCGGGACGGTGGCGCAACGGCGGGGGCTCCACCAGGGAGGTCGTCTCCTGGCCGGCGGGCACGGAGGAGTTCGCGTGGCGTGCGAGCATCGCCGACATCGACCGGGACGGACCGTTCTCGGCGTTCCCCGGGGTCGACCGGACGCTCACCCTCCTGGCGGGCGACGGCGTGCGGCTGACCTCCGCCGGGGCGTTCGACCGGCTGCTGACCCGGGTCGGCGAGCCCACCGCCTTCTCCGGTGACCTCGCGCTGACCGCCGAACTGCCGGGCGGCTCCTGCCGGGTGCTCAACATCATGACGCGGCGCGGCCGTTGGACGGCGGCGGTGCACCGGGTCGCCGGTCCGGTCGTGCCGCCCGCCGGGCACGCCGGGGTGTTCCACGTGCTGCGCGGCCGGTGGCGGGCGGGGAACGACGGGCATCTCATGGTCCCCGGCCAGGGCGTGTGGTGGGACGAGGACGACTCGGCGCCGGGCCGGGAGGTCGCCCCGCTCTCGCCGGACGCCGCCGCCCTGTGGGCGGACATGACGCCGGTGAACTGAGCCGGGGCCGCTCCGGATCGCTCCCGAACGGCCCCGGCACGTCAGATCGCGGTCACGGCGCCTCCCGCACCGTTCCCGTGAACTCCGGACCGGGAACGGGCTCCCAGGAGCCGTCGTACGTGGTCGGCCGGGCGCGCAGGAACTCCGCCGGCTCGACGACGCCGTCCCGGACGGTGGGGACGGTCAGTTCCGTGCCCGTCCGCCCGGCGGGGACGGTGATGCCCAGGGTCAGGCCGCGCCGGCTCGCCTCGGACAGCGGGACGGCCGGGTCCGGCACCTCGCCGAGGCGTTCCTCCAGCCAGGCGCGGTCGACGTCCGCCGTGGAGAGCTCCGGGCCGTCGGCCGGCGGCAGGAAGGAGACGTCGCCCGCGATGTCGGCGTCGGCGATGCCGGAGAGCGTCACACGCCAGGTCAGGGCGGCCCCCTCGGACACGTCGTCCGCGACGGGCGTGAGGCGCACGGTGGGCATCACGTCGTCGTTCAGGGCGGTGACGCCGCCGCGGTGGGAGCCGACCACGGTGCCTCGCACCGCCTTGACGAACGCGTCGCGGGTGACGTCGTAGCCGTAGCGGGTGTTGCCCCTGACCTCGACCGGTACGTCGATGTCGTGGTGTCCCGGTCGTACGGTCACCGTGCGGGTCGTGACCTCGCCCGTGTCCGGACTCGGGAGGAACAGCCGGACCTGGCCGCCGCCCCGTCCGGAGACGGTGACAGGCACCCGGTAGGTCCGGACCCCGGAGTCGCCCTCCTGCACCGTCAGCCGGCCGACGTCGACGCGCGTCAGTGGCACGGGACGCACCGCCGGTGTGCCGGGGCGCCAGCCCCAGGCGTCCATCAGCCAGGCACGGCCGGCGCCGCCGCGCGGGGTCAGTTCCAGGGCCTTGATCCGCCGGAGGTCCAGACCGGACCGGGCCGCGGCGGACAGCGGCACCCGGACCTCGCGCGCCCAGAAGGACGCGGTCCGCTCACTGCCGGGCAGCCCGTCGATCCGGGTACGGCCCAGGGACGCGCGACGGCCCGAGGCGTCGGTCACGGCGATGTCCAGCAGGGTGCCCGTGCTGCGGGGCGGGACGATCAGCCGCAGGGCCAGAGCGTCGGCGCCGGCCAGGGAGACCGGCCGCGCGGGGCGCACCGTGACCCGGGATCCCGGGCCCGCCCACGCCAGCGCGACGGCGTCGCGGCCCGGCTCGGGGGATGCCTCCCAGTACGCGAAGTGCGGGGACATGCCGCCCTCTTCGGGGGACAGACAGGAACGGGCCGCGTCCGGGTCGACCTGGGCGCAGAGCCTGCCGCCCCCGTACACGGTGACCGTGGAGTCCGGCAGCACGACCGGCGTGCGGTGAGCCCCGACGGCGTGGGCCAGGACCCGGGCCGGGCCGGCCGAGGGCGCGCGGCGGCCGGTGCCGTCGAGGAGCGGACGGACGCGGTCGTCACCGCCGACGAACAGCCGGGCGGCCGCGGCGACATAGGTGGCGCCGGCGGCCTGCTGCTGCACGGCGGTCAGCCGGGTCGGGGTGCCGGGGGAGCAGACCGGGTCGGCCCCGTCCTCGGACGAGAAGTCGTCCACGGCGGGTGCCTGCGCCTGCCCCGGGGTCCACTCGCTGTTGAAGAAGTTGTGGTTGGCGCCGACCATGTAGACCGCGCTGTGCAGGGCGGCGCCCCGGCTGACGCCCCGGGTGCCGTCCACGTAGGTCTGGCCCTGGAGGTCGTACACGTCGCCGTCGCACCCCGGCAGGATGGTCATCGACGGTACGTCGGGAGCCGGGTTGCCGCCGAAGATCGTGGGCCCGATCGGGACGGTGCCGCGGATGTTCCAGCGGACCCGGCCGCGGTGGCCGTCCTGGTCGGCGGGCGGCGGGGAGAGGCTGTCGAGCGCGGCGCGGTTGACGCCCTCGCCACCCCGGGAGTGACCGACGAGCAGCACGCGCGAGAGGTCCGCGGGCGCGGTGGCGCGGACGGCTGCCGGGGCGGTGGCCCGCTGCGCGGACCAGGCCGCCCAGCGGGCCAGGTGCAGCCGCACCAGGGAGGAGCGGGCCTGGGCGCCGCCGTCCTCGGCGAGGTGGTCCTGGCCGTTGACGCCGTTGGCGGACACCGACAGCGTCACGTACCCCTGGGAGGCGAGGAGCCGCTGGGTCCGCAGGTACCCCTCGTGGCTCGGTATCGGCCGCATCCCCTCCGGGCAGGGCCAGGCGAGACGTATCTCCTCGGTTCCGGGGGCGTAGCAGGTGTCGTGGCGGCCGTGCAGGAAGAGGGCCACGGGCCGCTTGCCCGGTGCGCCGGCCGGCCCCACCACCACGGCGCGCATCTCGACGGGTTCGGGGAACCCCGGCAGCCGGACGGGCGCGAGGTCGTAGGTGCCGGTGACCGTGGCGTAGCGTCCCGGCACTCCGGGGTCGACACCGTTCACGGGAAGCGGGGCCTCCGGCGCGGCGGACGGGGCGCCGGGGCGCAGACCCGTCGCGCGCGCGGGAGCGGCCGCGTCCAGCCGGCGGCCGGCGGCCGTCACCCGCAGCCGCGCCCCGTCGGTGATCCGGACGGCGCCGAGGGGCAACCGGAAGGTGCGGCCGTCCGGCGCGGCCACCGGGCGGCCGAGCAGCCGGTCGCCGGCGTGGAACTCGACCCTGGCGTCGCCCGTGGGCACGGGCTCGGGCGACGTCCACACCAGCTGCCGGCCCGCCCCGGTCCCGGTGATCCGCCAGCCGTCGGGGAGTCCGGAGTCTCCCGGACGGTCTCCGGCGGACGTCGTCGACGGTTCCGCCGGAGCCGGAGCCGGAGCCGGAGCCGGAGCCGGAGCCGCGTACGCCGGCCCGGGTGACACCGCGGCCAGCGCGAGTAACGCCGCGGCGGTGGCCACGGCGCGTGTGACACGTATCAAAGCGGTCTTCCTCACGATCGGTCTCGTCGGGGCACCGGGCAGCGGTGTCGCCCCGCCCCCGAGGACCCGGTCTCCGCCGGCCCCCTGGTGTCCGGTTGCCCCTCTCGCCTCCGGAGGACGGCAACGGAGCGGTGCCGGTTGCCTCTTGACGGGACGCGGTCCCCCCGGCGGGGCAGCGGTTCCCCGGGCGCGGAAGCCGTGCCCCGCGGGCGCCGTCCTCCCCTCCGCGGTCCGCACGGGGGCATACTGGAGAGGTGCTCCGGTCACCGCCGTGCGTCGGCGCCCTGCGGGAGCGAGCCGGTGACGCCCTGCTCCACCGGGTCGCGGGCCCCGAGGCGCACCGGAAGCGCGACCGCATCCACCGCACACCCGGTCCCCGCTGGTTCGGCCCCGACCGTCCCGTACGGGTCGTGCACGCGGACGCGTCGATGTACATCGGCGGTCTCGCCGCCCTCCTGCTCCAGTCGCTGCACCCGACCGCCATGGCGGCGGTCGCGGCCCACTCCGGCTTCCAGGGCGACCCCTGGGGGCGCCTCCAGCGCACCAGCACGTTCCTCGCCGTCACGACCTTCGGGACCGGCCGGGACGCGGAGGAGGCGGTGGCACGCGTCCGGGCGGTGCACGCGCGGGTCCGGGGCACGACGCCCGAGGGCGTGCCGTACCGCGCCTCCGACCCCCACCTCCTCGGCTGGGTGCACGTCGCCGAGACGGCGTGCTTCCTCCGGGCCCACCAGCGCTACGGCCGCACGCCGCTCGGCCCGGCCGGGGCCGACGGCTACGTGGCCGACATGGCCCGCGTGGCCCGGCGCCTCGGTGCCGAACGCCCGCCCGCCACCCGGGCCCAACTGACCGCCCGCCTGGCCGAGTACCGGCCCGAACTGCGCGCCACCCCCGCGTCCCGCGAGGCCGCGCGCTTCCTGCTCTCGGAACCGCCCCTGCCGCCGCTCGCCCGCCTCCCCTACGGATTCCTGGCCGCCGCCGCGGTCGAACTCCTCCCCGCCTGGGCCAGGACGGCCCTCGGCCCGCCCGCCCTCACCCGGCTCACGCTGCCCCTGGCCCGCCCGGGAGGCCGCGCCGTCACCGCCGCCCTGCGCTGGGCGATCCCGCCGCCCCCACCACCCGCGGACGCGTGACGGCACGAGGACGCGAGGGGTTCGTCCTCGTCGCGACGGCGCCGTCTCCGCCCCGCCGACGGGCCTGACGGGTGATGTTCGCGCGGGTCGAGGGCGCGGGGAGCACCGGCGGGCGAGGCACCTGCCGATACTCCGGCCATGAGCCCAGCCCGTACCCCGTCCCGCACGCGCCTCGCCGCGCTCACCGCACTCCTCGCCCTCGGCGTCGTCGGCGCCGCCGTTCCGGCCGCCGGGACGACGGCGGGCGAGAGCGGCCACCGACCCTGCGTCGCCTCGAAGGTGCCCGCCCACGGCCCGGCCCGGGACATTCGGCGGATCGCCGAGCGGGCCGCGGCGGAGATGGACCTGAAGTCCGTCATCGTGCGGGTCACCGTCGACGGCCGCGAGGTCGTCACCACCGCGCTCGGCGAGTCCATGACCGGGGTGCCGGCCACGCCCGCCATGCACTTCCGGAACGGCAACATCGCGATCAGCTACCTGGGCACCGCGCTGCTGCGCCTGGTCGACCAGGGCAGGGTCGGACTCGACGACCCCGTCGGCCGCTGGCTGCCCGGCCTCGCGGACGGTGACCGGATCACCCTGCGCATGCTGGCCGCCTCCACCACCGGTCTCGTCGACTACGTCCGCCTCCCCGAGTTCCAGCAGGCCGTCGTCGCCGACCCGTTCCGTCAGTGGAGGGCCGAGGAGCTGGTGGCCCTGTCCACCGGAAAGGACCGCTGGTACGCGCCCGGCACCAACTGGAGTTATTCGCACGCCAACTTCGTCCTCCTCGGCGCGGCCCTGGAGAAGATCACCGGGACCCGTCTCGACGTCCTGCTGAGGGAGCAGGTCCTCGGGCCGCTCGGGCTGCGCGAGACCCGCAACAGCTTCACCCCCGACATCCCCGAACCCGCCCTGCACGCCTTCACCGCCGACCGGGGGACGTACGAGGAGTCCACCTTCTGGAACCCCTCGTGGACCACCGCCCCCGGCGCCGTGCAGACCACCGACATCTGCGATCTGGCCCGCTCGGCCGCCGCCATCGGCTCGGGCAGGCTGCTCTCCCGGGCCGTCTACCGGGAGCTGCTGAACCCGGGGACGGTCGGCCTGGGCCACCCCACCGAGAAGTGCCCGGCCACGGTCTGCCTGGCGAACACCGAGGCCACCCACTACGGCATGGGACTGCTCGTCCTGGGTGACTGGATCGCCCAGCACCCGCTGTTCTTCGGCTACTCCGCCTCGCAGGCGTACCTTCCGTCCGAGCGCCTGTCCATCGCGGTCTCGACCACGAACGGGCCCGCCGCGGCGGGGGGACACAGCGCCCACCTGATCGCCCAGCGCATCGCCGCCGCCCTCGCGCCGGACCGTCCCATCCCCGACTTCGGCTGACCCGCCCCCACGCGACCGGCTCGCCCCCACTGGCACCGGGCTCGCCCCCGCGCCAACGGCTCGCTCCCGCCACGCCGCCCCGGCCGCCGACGCGGCCGGGGCTTCCCGGGGACCCCCGTTCGGAGGGTGCGCGCGGGGCGGGGCCGTGTCCGTCGGCGCGTCGGTCCGTTGTGTGGGTGTGATCTCAACCCGACGCATTTCCTCCGTCCTGGCCGTCGCCGCCGCCTTCTCCTGCCTCGGCGGGGCCGCGACCCAAGCCGTCGCCGCCACCGGCCCGCTCGGCCCGCCGATCAGCCCGGTCACCGAGCTCGACGCCCTCACGACGACCGGTATCCCCGAGGAGTCCCGTGACCGGTTCCCCGGCATCGCCGAGCAGCTGGGCGGGCTCAACCGGGTCAACGACCTGAACCAGATCCACCAGCTCACCGACCTGGCCGCACCGGCCACCGGGCTGCTCCCCGAGATCTCCTGACCCACCGTCCTCGCGGACGACGCCCCCCGAACCGGCACCGTGCTCCCTGCACGGTGCCGGTTCGCGTCCTGTACGGGGCCGGCCAGGGCACCCTCCGGGGTGTCCTGCCGGTCAGGCCGGGCCGACCCCGGACACCCCCTGGTCGCCGCTCTCGTGCACCGTGATCGCGCGTACGGGGCAGGCGTGGGCGGCCACCCGGACCAGCGCCCCGCCGCCTTCCTCCCGGCCCGGCAGTACCGTGCCGAAACCGTCCTCGTCCTGGGTGAAGACGTCCGGGGAGGTCAGGGCGCACTGTCCGGCGCCGATGCAGACGTCGCCGTCGATCGAGACACGCATCGCGGGGCTCCTCTCACCAGGTGACGGGGAGTTCGAGCATCCCCTGGATCGTGTCTCCCGGCTTGAACGGGATCTCGTCGGCGGGCACGGCCAGTCGCAGGCCCGGAAGGCGGCGCAGCAGGGTCCCGAGGGCGATCTCCAGTTCGGCGCGGGCGAGGTTCTGCCCGAGGCACTGGTGGACGCCGAAACCGAACGCGACGTGGTGGCGGGCGGGGCGGACCCAGTCGAGGGTGTCCGGATCGGGGTAGGCGGCGGTGTCCCGGTTGATGACGGAGGTCGAGAACACCACTCCTTCGCCCGCCCGGACGACGGTCCCGTCGACGTCGACGTCCTCGCGCGCGACCCGGAGGAGCCCGTCGGCGATCGACAGGAACCGGAGCAGCTCCTCGACTGCGGCCGGTACGAGCCCGGGATCCGCCCGGAGTTCGGCGAGCCGCTCGGGGTGCCGCAGCAGTGTGTACGTGCCGAGGGAGATCATGTTGGCGGTGGTCTCGTGCCCCGCGACCAGCAGGATCGTGGCGAGTTCGACCAGCTCCTGCCGTGCCGGGCCGCCGTTCCCCGCGCCCCGGGCCACCAGGTCGTCGAGGACGCCGTCGCCCGGATTCCGGCGCTTGCGGTCGATCAGGTCGCCGAGATAGCCCTCCAGCCGGGCGAGCGCGTCCTCGGTGTCCGCGCCCGTGGGGCCGCGCAGCAGCCGGCGCGACTGTTCCTCGAAGAAGTCGTGGTCCTCGTACGGCACGCCGAGCAGGTCGCAGATGACGATGGAGGGCACCGGCAGGGCGAACGAGGCGACGAGTTCGGCCGGTGGCCCCTGGGCCTCGACCGCGTCGAGGAGCCGGTCCACGGTCTCCTGGATGCGGGGCCGCATGCCCTCGGCGCGCTTGAGGGTGAAGCTCGGGATCAGCATCCGGCGCTGGGTGTGGTGCTCGGGGTCGTCCCAGCCGAGCAGGGCCGCTCGCCGGCGGCGGCGCAGGGTCGCGGCCCGCTCGGTGGGCAGCGGGAAGTCGTCGCGGGTGGAGTCGGTGGACAGCCGGGGGTCGGCCAGGAGGCTCCGGGCGGCGGTGTGTCCGGTGACGAGCCACACCGCCCGGCCGTCCCAGAGGGTGACCCGCGACAGCGGTCGCTCCTCGTGGACGCGGGGGTAGGCGGCGGGCGGGTGGTAGGGGCAGGTCCGGTCCTGGGGGAACGTCACGGCTTTCGGCATGGGGGCCTCGCAAGCGCGTATCGGTGTCACTGACATGGATTGCCGTCTCCACTACATGCCTCAGGCACCTATCGGGTCTACGCGGAGTTCGGCCAAACCACCGGAACGGCCTCATCCACGCGAAACCCACGCGAACGGATCTTCGGGACCCGCCTGCGTGTCGCCCAGCGGACACGGCTCCTCGCCCGGCTGTCATGGGTCGCTCGGCCAGGTGGCTCGAATGTCGCTGGTCGCACGGATAAACCACGTACGAAACAAGATCACTGCATCGAGGTAATGGCTCCGGACTCTGGGGGTGAGCCCGGCTTACCGGCCGTTACTGTTCCCCGGGATCTGGACGAATTCCCAGAGATTGACCCCCTTTCATTCCTCTTTCCCCGGTTGGCGTGCATACGCCGGCCCACCCCCCTGTGAAGGAGAGCCCTCACCCATGACCGTTGAGACCGGCCCGGAAGCCCAGGTGGAGCCGCCCCGGCAGTCCAGCCTGAGCACCGCGGCCGCCCGCAACCTCGCCACCACCGCCAAGTCCGCCCCGCAGATGCAGGAGATCAGCTCCCGCTGGCTGCTGCGGATGCTCCCCTGGGTGGAGACCAAGGGTGGCGCCTACCGGGTGAACCGCCGGCTGAGCTACACCGTCGGCGACGGCCGCATCGAGTTCGTCCAGGACGGCGGTCGCGTCCGCGTGATCCCCCGGGAACTCGGCGAACTGGCCCTGCTGCGCGGCTTCGAGGACGACGCGGTACTCGGCGCGATCGCCGACCGGTGCGTCCAGCGCGACTTCCGCGCCGGCGAGGTGCTGGTCGAGCGCGGCACCCCCGCCGAGCGGATCCACCTGATCGCCCACGGCCGGATCGGCCAGACCTCCGTCGGCAAGTACGGCGACGAGGTGGCCGTCTCCGTGCTCGCCGATGGCGACCGGTTCGGCGAGAACGCCCTCCTGGACGCCGACGCCACGTGGGACTACACCGCCACCGCGGAGACCGCCGGCACCCTGCTCACCCTCTCCCGCGCCGACTTCGCCTCCGTCGTCGCCCAGGCGCCCGGACTCCGCTCGCACATCGAGGAGTTCGGCTCGCTGCCCCAGCAGCGGCAGAACAAGCACGGCGAGGCCGAGATCGCGATGTCGGCCGGCCACACCGGCGAAGTCGCACTCCCCGGCGCCTTCGTGGACTACGAGCTCAAGCCCCGCGAGTACGAACTCTCCGTCGCCCAGACCGTCCTGAAGGTCCACAGCCGGGTCGCCGACCTCTACAACGGGCCGATGAACCAGACGGAGGAGCAGCTCCGGCTGACGATCGAGGCGCTGCGCGAGCGCCAGGAGCACGAGCTCATCAACAACCCGGAGTTCGGACTCCTGGCCAACGCCGACTTCAAGCAGCGGATCCAGCCCCACTCCGGCCCGCCCACCCCGGACGACCTCGACGAGCTGCTCTGCCGCCGCCGCAGCACCAAGCTCTTCCTCGCGCACCCCCGCACCATCGCGGCGATCGGCCGCGAGTGGAACGCCGCCGGGCTCTACCCGGACACCGTCGAGCTCGACGGACAGCGCGTCCCGGCCTGGCGCGGCGTCCCGATCCTCCCGTGCAACAAGATCCCCATCAGCAAGGAGAACACCAGCTCGATCCTGGCCATGCGCCTCGGCGAGGACAACCAGGGAGTCATCGGGCTGCGCCAGACCGGCCTGCCGGAGGAGTACGAGCCGGGCCTCTCGGTGCGCTTCATGGGCATCAGCGAGCAGGCGATCATGTCGTACCTCGTCACCACGTACTACTCCGCCGCGATCCTGGTGCCCAACGCGCTCGGCGTGCTGGAGAACGTGCAGATCGCCCGCAGGCGCGACTGACGCACGGCGGAACCGGCGCCGACCGCCCCGACCTCCCCGACGCCTCCGGGACGGGCCGGCGTGCCCGTGATCCGGGACAGACCACCCACCCAGCAAGGAGCCACGGATGCCCGAGCCCGGGCTTTCCCCCCTGCAGTCGACCCTGCCCACCGCCGCGTCCCACTTCGGGGCTCATGTCCTCGGCCGGTCCCGGACCGCCGGCGCCGAGGCCGCCCCCGTCGCCCAGCCCGCCGTCGCCGGCGTTCTGCCCGGCGCCTCCGGCGTCCTGCCCGGCGCCTCCGGCGTCCTGCCCGGCGTCGCCGCTCCCGCCGTCCCCACCCCCGCCGTCGCCGTTCCCGCCGGTCCGGCCCCCGCGGTCCCCGCTCCCGTCGTCGCCGTTTCCGCCGCGGCGGGAACGCCGGGGCCCGGCCTGGAGCGGGTCCTGCGGGGTCCCTCCGGTCTGGGCACGGCGGGCCTGAGCCTGGTCCGTGCCGTGGAACCGCCCGCGGCCGTGGCGGCCGAGGCGCCGGTGGAGGTCCTGGAGATCCCCGGCCTGTACTACCACCCGGTGCCGGAGCCCGATCCGGTGCGGGTGGCGGAGATCGGCCGCAGGATCAAGGAGTGGGCGGTCGAGGAGGTCGAGCTCTACCCCGAGGAGTGGGAGAAGCAGTTCGACGGGTTCTCCGTCGGGCGGTACATGGTGGCCTGCCACCCGGACGCCCCGACCGTCGACCACCTGATGATCGCCACGCGCCTGATGGTGGCCGAGAACGCGGTGGACGACTACTACTGCGAGGACCACGGGGGGTCGCCCATCGGCCTCGGCGGGCGCCTCCTCCTCGCGCACACCGCGCTCGACCCGCTGCACACCACGCGGGAGTACCAGCCGCAGTGGGCCGAGTCGCTGCGCGCGGACGCCCCGCGGCGCGCGTACCGCTCGGCCATGGAGTACTTCGGCCGGCAGGCCACGCCCTCCCAGGCCGACCGGTTCCGGCACGACATGGCCCGGCTCCACCTGGGGTACCTGGCCGAGGGCTCCTGGGCGCAGACGGACCACACCCCCGAGGTGTGGGAGTACCTGGTGATGCGGCAGTTCAACAACTTCCGGCCGTGTCCCACGATCACCGACACCGTCGGCGGCTACGAACTGCCCGCGGACCTGCACGCCCAGCCGGCCATGCAGCGGGTGATCGCCCTCGCCGGGAACGCCTGCACGATCGTGAACGACCTGTACTCGTACACCAAGGAACTCGCCGCCCCCGGGCGGCACCTGAACCTGCCCGTGGTGATCGCCGACCGGGAGGACCTCTCCGACCAGGACGGCTATCTGAAGGCGGTCGAGGTCCACAACGACCTCATGCGCGACTTCGAGGCCGAAGCCGCCGCCCTGGCCGCCGCCTGCCCCGTCCCCGGCGTGCAGCGCTTCCTGCGGGGCGTGGCCACGTGGGTCGACGGCAACCACTACTGGCACCAGACCAATACCTACCGCTACAGCCTGCCCGATTTCTGGTAAGAAATGGATTCATCTGTGACCAGCACCGAGCTCACCACCGCCCAGGACACCACCGCGTTCGTGCCGGGCCCGGCGTCCCCCTACCAGGGCGACATCGCCCGCTACTGGAACCAGGAGGCCAGGCCCGTCAACCTGCGCCTGGGCGATGTCGACGGGCTTTACCACCACCACTACGGCATCGGCGACGTCGACCACGCCGCCCTCGGGGACACCGAGGACAGCGAGTACGAGAAGAAGCTGATCGCCGAACTGCACCGGCTGGAGTCGGCGCAGGCCGAGGTCCTCCTGGACCACCTCGGCACCATCGGCGCCGCCGACACGCTCGTCGACGCCGGCTGCGGCCGCGGCGGTTCGAGCGTCATGGCCCACCAGCGCTTCGGGTGCAAGGTCGAGGGCGTCACCCTCTCCTCCACGCAGGCCGACTTCGGCAACCGGCGCGCGAAGGAGCTGGGCATCGGCGACCACGTCCGCGCCCGCGTCTGCAACATGCTCGACACCCCCTTCGAGAAGGGCAGCATCGCCGCCTCGTGGAACAACGAGTCGACCATGTACGTCGACCTGGACGACCTCTTCGCCGAGCACTCCCGGTTCCTCAAGGTCGGCGGCCGCTACGTGACCATCACGGGCTGCTGGAACCCGCGGTACGGGCAGCCCTCGAAGTGGGTCTCGCAGATCAACGCGCACTTCGAGTGCAACATCCACTCCCGCCGCGAGTACCTGAAGGCCATGGCCGACAACCGCCTCGTGCCGCAGGCCGTCATCGACCTGACCCCCGACACCCTCCCGTACTGGGAGCTGCGGGCCACGTCGTCGCTGGTCACGGGGATCGAGGAGGCGTTCATCGAGTCGTACAAGGACGGCTCGTTCCAGTACGTCCTGATCGCGGCCGACCGCGTCTGACCGTTGCCTGACGCCGAGGGCCGGGTCCGTCGTCCGACGGACCCGGCCCATGCGCGCGGCCGGCTCAGACCGCGGGTGCGTCCGCCTTCTCGGGGGCGGGCGCGGCGCTCACCGGGGCCGTACGGGGGGCGTGGCCGCCCCGCAGTCCGACCCGGGCGATGACCGCGACGAGCGCGAAGGCCGCGGCCCCGATCCAGAAGGTGAGGGTGAAGCCGGACTCGGCGGGCAGGGCGGGGACTCCGGCGGGCAGGTGCTCCAGCGTCTGCGAGGCCAGGATCGTGGTGACGACGGCGCTGCCGACCGCGCTGCCGGTCGAGCGGGAGATGGAGTTGATGCCGTTGGCGATGCCGCTCTGGTGGTGCGGGACGCTCGCCATGATGACGGCGGGCATGGCCGCGTAGCCGAAGCTGACGGCCGCGCCGACGACCACGCCGGCGCCGATCACCGAGGCGATGTGGGCGTGGTCGAGGGCGAGCCAGGCGAAGCCGAGGGCGCCGAGGCCGGCGGCCAGGCCCAGCGCGGTGCGCGGTCCGCGGTGGCGGACCAGCTGGCCGCCGATCGGCGAGGCGAGCAGGGAGACGATCGCGCCCGGCAGCAGGAACTCCACGGAGGCGCGCAGGATCGACGCGTCGAAGCCGTAGCCGGTGAGGGCCTCGGGCATCTGGACGAGGTAGGAGACGCCCAGGAAGTTCGCGAACATGCCGAAGCCGACGAGGACACCGGCCAGGTTGGCCATGAGGACCGGCCGGTGGACGAACATCCGCATGTCGACGAGGGGTTCGCGGACCTTCAGCTCGGTGAACACCCAGACGACGGTCATGACGGCCGCGCCGGCGAAGCTGCCCAGGGTGCGGCCGGAGGTCCAGCCCCACTCGTGGCCCTGCGAGATGGGCAGCAGGAGCAGCAGGAGCGTGACGCCGAGGGTCAGGGCGCCGAGGAAGTCGGTCCGGCCGCCGGTCTTGTGGCGGGTCGCGGGGACCAGCATGACGACCGCGAGCAGGGCGAGGACGGCGAAGGCCGTCGCCATCCAGAAGGCGCTGCGGTAGTCGGCGTCGGAGCCGGAGGTCAGCAGACCGGTGGCGACGAGGGCGAGACCGCTGCCGAAGGCGAGGGTGCCGCTGACGAGCGACATCGCGCCGGGCAGCTTCTGCGGGCGGACCTCCTCGCGCAGCACGGACAGGGCGAGCGGGAAGATCGCGGTGGCGGCGCCCTGGAGGACGCGGCCCAGGATCAGCAGGGGGAGCGAGGTCGCCAGGGCCGCGACGACGGAGCCGACGACCATGACGCCGAGGACGGCGACCAGGGTGGGCTTCTTGCCGTGCTGGTCGCCGAAGCGGCCGAGCAGCGGGGTGAAGACGGCGGCGGAGAGCAGCGTGGCGGTGGTCACCCAGCTCACGCCGGCGGTCGTGGTGCCGAGGTCGTTGCGGATGAGACCGAGGATCGGGACCGGCAGGGTCTGCATCATCGACACGACCATGGCGGCGAGGCTGAGGGCGAAGACGACGAGCGTCTCGCGCCGCTGCTCTCCGGCGGGCGGGGGAGTCACGTTGCTCATGAGTGGGGGCCTTCTCGGTGCTTCAGGACATAGACCGTTGATGTCATCAAGTAATTCGTCGAAGGTAGACCTCGATAGTTGAGGAGGTCAAGTAAACAATTGATAATGTCAAGCATCGTGAGTACGCTCGAAGCATGAGCGCGACGACCCCCGAGACGCCCACCAAGCTCCAGCTGCTTGAGCTCCTCGCCGCCATCGGCACGGCCCAGTGGCGCGACTTCGCCGCGGCCGCGGCCCACCACGGCCTCACGTCCACCCAGGCCAAGGTCCTCGCCCAGCTGGGCGGCCCGCTGCCGATGCGCGCCCTGGCCACCCTGCTGGTCTGCGACGCGTCGAACGTGACGGGGATCGTCGACCGCCTGGAGGCCCGCGGCCTGGTGCGCCGGGAGCCCGACCCCGTCGACCGCCGGGTCAAGAACGTGGTGGCCACGGACGAGGGCCGGGACGTCATCCGGCGCGTCCGCGAGGAGATGCAGGCCACCCACGGCGCCCTCGACACGCTCGGCGCGGAGGACAGCGCGACGCTGTACGCCCTCCTGGCGCGCCTGCGCCCGGGCATGGAAAAGGACGCCTGAGGGGGATTCCCCCACCCAGGCGTCCGGGTCCGTGCGGCCGGTCAGTCCCGGCGTTCCCCGAAGGCCGCCAGGATCCGCTCGGCGGCCAGGGTCGCCGTGAGCGCGCCGTCCCTCACGCCGCGCTCCAGGACCGGGGCCAGTTCCCGGACCGACGGGTCGGTGTGCAGGCGGCGCAGCAGTTCGTCGCGGACCATCGCCCACGTCCAGTCGACCTGCTGGTCGTCCCGCTTGGCGGTCAGCCGCCCGCTGGAGTCGAGCAGCTCGCGGTGGTGCGTGAGCCGGCCCCACACCTCGTCGAGGCCCGCCGACTCGCGGGCGCTGCAGCTGAGCACTGGCGGCGTCCAGAACGGGTCGGCGCCGTGCATGAGCCGCAGCGCGCCGGCCAGCTCGCGCGCGGCGGCGCGGGCGTCGCGTTCGTGCGGGCCGTCCGCCTTGTTGACGGCCACCACGTCGGCCAGCTCCAGGACGCCCTTCTTGATGCCCTGGAGCTGGTCGCCGGTGCGGGCCAGGGTCAGCAGCAGGAACGAGTCGACCATGTTGGCGACGGCGGTCTCCGACTGGCCGACACCCACCGTCTCCACCAGCACCACGTCGTAGCCCGCGGCCTCCATCACCACCATCGACTCGCGGGTCGCCTTGGCGACCCCGCCGAGCGTGCCGGCGCTGGGGGAGGGGCGCACGAAGGCCGCCGGGTCGACGGCGAGCCGCTCCATCCGGGTCTTGTCACCGAGGATGGAGCCGCCCGTCCGGGTCGACGACGGGTCGACGGCCAGCACCGCCACCCGGTGGCCGAGCCCGGTGAGCATCGTGCCGAACGCGTCGATGAACGTCGACTTGCCGACACCGGGCACCCCGCTGATCCCGATCCGCACGGCCTTGCCGCTGTGCGGCAGCAGCGCGGTGAGCAGCTCCTGCGCGAGGGCCCGGTGCTGGGGGCGGGTGGACTCGACGAGAGTGATCGCGCGGGCGACGAGCGCCCGCTTCCCGCCGAGTACACCCTCGACGTACGTGTCGAGACCGATCACCGGGCGTGCCCGAGGTCGGCCGCGAGCCGGGTGACCAGGTCGTGGGCCGCGTCCGGGATCACCGTCCCCGGCGGGAACACCGCGGCCGCGCCCATCTCCAGGAGCGTCGCCACGTCCTGCGGCGGGATCACCCCGCCGACCACGATCATGATGTCCTCGCGGCCCTCCGCTGCCAGCTCCTCGCGGAGCGCGGGCACGAGGGTGAGGTGTCCGGCGGCCAGCGACGAGACCCCGACGATGTGCACGTCCGCCTCGACGGCCTGGCGGGCCACCTCGGCAGGGGTCTGGAACAGCGGGCCGACGTCCACGTCGAAGCCCAGGTCGGCGAAGGCGGTGGCGATGACCTTCTGGCCGCGGTCGTGGCCGTCCTGGCCCATCTTGGCGACGAGGATGCGCGGACGGCGCCCCTCCTCCTCGCCGAAGGCGTCGACCAGGGCCCGGGTGCGGTCCACGGACGGGGACTCGCCGGCTTCGTTGCGGTACACACCGGAGATCGTACGGATCTGGCCCGCGTGGCGTCCGTACACCTTCTCCAGGGCGTCCGAGATCTCGCCGACGGTCGCCATCGCGCGGGCCGCGTTCACCGCGAGTTCGAGGAGGTTGCCCTCGCCGCTGGCCGCCCGGGTGAGCGCGGCGAGCGCGTCCTGGCACGCCTGCTCGTCGCGCTCCTCGCGCAGCCGCTTCAGCTTGGCGATCTGCTGGGCGCGTACGGAGGAGTTGTCGACCTTGAGCACGTCGATCTGCTCGTCGGTCGCCACCCGGTACTTGTTGACGCCGATCACCGGCTGCCGGCTGGAGTCGATCCGGGCCTGGGTGCGGGCCGCGGCCTCCTCGACGCGCAGCTTGGGGATGCCGGCGTCGATGGCCTTGGCCATGCCGCCGGCCTGCTCGACCTCCTGGATGTGCTTCCAGGCGCGGCGGGCGAGGTCGTAGGTCAGCTTCTCGACGTACGCGCTGCCGCCCCACGGGTCGATGGTCCGGCAGGTGCCCGACTCCTGCTGGATGAGGAGCTGGGTGTTGCGGGCGATACGCGCGGAGAAGTCGGTCGGCAGCGCGAGCGCCTCGTCGAGGGCGTTGGTGTGCAGCGACTGGGTGTGGCCCTGGGTGGCCGCCATCGCCTCGACGCAGGTGCGGGTGACGTTGTTGAAGACGTCCTGCGCGGTGAGGGACCAGCCGGAGGTCTGCGAATGGGTCCGCAGGGAGAGGGACTTGGCGTTCTGCGGGTCGAACTGCTTGACCAGCTTGGCCCACAGCAGCCGCGCCGCCCGCAGCTTGGCGATCTCCATGAAGAAGTTCATGCCGATCGCCCAGAAGAACGACAGGCGCGGTGCGAACGCGTCCACGTCGAGGCCCGCCTCGCGTCCCGCGCGGATGTACTCCACACCGTCGGCGAGCGTGTACGCCAGCTCCAGGTCGGCCGTCGCGCCCGCCTCCTGGATGTGGTACCCGGAGATGGAGATGGAGTTGTAGCGCGGCATCCGCTGCGAGGTGTAGGCGAAGATGTCGGAGATGATCCGCATCGACGGCCCGGGCGGATAGATGTAGGTGTTGCGGACCATGAACTCCTTGAGGATGTCGTTCTGGATGGTCCCGGCCAGCTTCTCGGGCGGTACGCCCTGCTCCTCGGCGGCCACGATGTACAGCGCGAGGACCGGCAGCACCGCGCCGTTCATCGTCATCGACACCGTCATCTTGTCCAGCGGGATGCCGTCGAACAGCTGGCGCATGTCGTAGATCGAGTCGATGGCGACGCCCGCCATGCCGACGTCGCCGGTGACGCGCGGGTGGTCGCTGTCGTAGCCGCGGTGGGTCGGCAGGTCGAAGGCGACCGACAGGCCCTTCTGTCCGGCGGCCAGGTTGCGCCGGTAGAAGGCGTTCGACTCCTCGGCCGTGGAGAAGCCGGCGTACTGGCGGATCGTCCAGGGCTGGTTGACGTACATCGTCGGGTACGGGCCGCGCAGGTACGGGGCCATGCCCGGGCGGGTGTCCAGGAAGTCCAGGCCCTCCAGGTCCTGCCCGGTGTAGAGCGGCTTGACGGAGATGCCCTCCGGGGTCTCCCAGAGCAGGTCGTCACCGCCCGCCGCCTTCTTGACGGCGGCGCGCCACGCCTCGGGGCCGCCGTCGGCGGTCGGCGCCCCGAGCTCGATCCCGGAGAAATCGGGGATGGACATCAGGACACTCCCATGCGGTCAAGGGTGGTGGAGAGCAGGGCGACGGCGTCACACCCGGCGTGGGCGTACCCGTCGACACCCGCGTACTGCGAGGGACGGCCGGCGAGGAGGACGTGCGCGGCGCCCGCGGCCCGCAGCTCCGCGGCCGTGGCCTCCGCCCGCTCCTCGTACAGCGCGTCGCTGGAGCAGAGGCACGCCTCCGGGGCGCCGCTCTCCTCGAACGTGCCCTCGGTGACGGGCTCGATGCCGCCGGTCCGGAAGAGGTTGGCGGCGAAGGCGAGGCGGGCCGAGTGCGCGGCCGCCGGGCCGATCGCGGCCAGGTAGACGCGGGGCCGGGCGCCGGTCGCCGCGAGGTGGGCGTCGGAGCGGGCGCGCAGCGCCTCGAACGCCTCGTCGCGCCGGACCCGGGGCAGACCGCCGGCGGGCTGCTCGGGCGCGGGGGCGCGGTCGACGGGCTTCTCGTCGAGGTGCGGGAACTCGCTGACGCCGGTGATCGGTTCGCGGCGGGTGGCGAGCTTCGCGCTGCGGGCGGACCAGGTCTCGGCGAGCCGCTCGCCGATCGCCCCGGAGCGCAGGCCGGCCTCCTGGCCGCCGTTCTGCTCGATGGTCCGGAAGAACTCCCAGGCGGCGTGGGCGAGTTCGTCGGTCAGTCGCTCGACGTACCAGGAACCGCCGGCCGGGTCGATCACCCGGGCGAGGTGGGACTCCTCGATGAGGATGGTGGAGGTGTTGCGGGCGATGCGGCGGGCGAAGGCGTCCGGCAGGCCGAGGGCCTCGTCGAAGGGCAGGACGGTCACGCTGGAGGCGCCGCCCACGCCGGCGGCCAGGGTGGCCACCGTGGTGCGGAGCATGTTCACCCAGGGGTCGCGACGGGTCATCATCACCGGCGAGGTGACGGCGTGCTGGAGCTGCGCCCCGGCCTCCGGGGCGCCGCACGCCTCGGCCACCCGGGCCCAGAGGCGGCGCGCGGCGCGGAGCTTGGCGATCGTGAGGAACTGGTCGGCGGTGGCCGCGTAGCGGAACTCCAGCTGTCCGCAGGCTTCCGTGACGCTCAGCCCGGCGTCGGTGAGCCCGCGCAGGTAGGCCACGCCGGTCGCCAGCGAACAGCCCAGTTCCTGGGCGGCCGAGCCGCCGGCCTCGTGGTACGGCAGCGCGTCCACGGTGAGGGCCCGCAGGCCCGGGTAACCGTCGGCGCAGCGGCGCGCGAGTCCGGCGACGGACGCGAGGTCGTAGGCCGGGCGGCCGGTGCGGGCCTCGAAGCCGAGGGGGTCCGCGCCCAGGTTGCCCCGCGCCGCGTCCGCGGCGACGCCCCGCTCCTCGTACAGCGCGAGGAGCCGTTCGGCGGCGGCGGGCGTCTCGTCGCCCGCGTCGAGGACGACGGGCGCCAGGTCGAGGTAGACGTCCTTGAGGACGTCGGCGAGGGAGGACACCGGGATGCCGGTCCCGCCGACACCCAGCCAGAGGGAGGTGACGCCGTTCTCCAGGTCGGAGAGGGCCGCGTCGGCGTCGGCCGCGGTGTGGCGCTGGCGTACGTCCCACCCGCCGGTGGTGTTCCCCTCGGCGCGGTCGCCGCGGACGAAGGGGGTGAAACCGGGGAGGCCGGCGTCGGTGGCGGTGTCGTGCGCGGTGTACAGCGGGCGGGTGGTGATCCCGTCCTCCAGCACGGTGGACAGGGCGTCCTCGGCGGCGTCGCCGGAGACCTCCTTGCCGGACTTGCGCAGGACACCCGCCACAAGGTGTTGCCACTGCTCGTGTGGCGCGTCAGGGAATTCGGACGCCAGGGAGAGGCCGTCGTCAGGCAGGACCGTCATGCTCGGATGCTAGGGGAGATCGACAAAGGTGCAGGAGGTCGTACGACTGTGACCTTCTTCTCTTCGCAACCTCAGTTAGGTTAGGCTTGCCTAAGTAATGGTCAAGGTCTCCGTCACCTGTACCGGGAGAACGTGCATGCGTCCCTTCACCGCCCCCGCCGGCCGGCCCCACCCCGCCGAACGCCTCCGGTCGATCCTCGCCGCCGCCCACTCGATGAACGTCGTGACCGACGGACTCCACGAGGAGGTGCACCGCCTGGACGGCACGGGGCCGATGGGCCACGTCCACCTGCACGACCCGTCCGAGGACTGCCAGGCCGCCGGGACCGCCCGCATCCCCGTCCGCCTGGAGTTCACCGACATCGCACCCACCCCCGTACGCGAACGCCTGCGCGCCCGCGTCACCCTGACGGGACTTCTGACCGCGCCGTACACCTCGGAGGCCACCACCAGCACGTGCATGGTGTTCGGCCAGGCCCTCCTCGAGGAGGCCGAAGGACGCACGTTCGTCGGCCTCGACGCACTCCAGGCCGCCGAACCCGACCCCTTGGCCGGGGCCGAGGCGTCCCTGCTGACCCACCTCGTCGCCGGCCACGCCGAACTCGTCCCCCTGCTGCTGCGCCTCGTCCGGCCGCGCCCGGACCGGGATCTGGTCCGCGTGCTGCCCGTCGCCCTCGACCGGTACGGCCTCACCCTCCGCCTCGAACACCGCACGGGCCACCACGACGCCCGGCTTCCGTTCCCCACCCCCGTCACGGACATCGACCAGGCCGGCCCCCGGATCCACGCCCTGCTCGCCGCGGCACGCCGGTCCTCCCACCCCAACAGCCTCCCGGCCTGAGCGGCCGCGCCCGTCGCGGCGCTCCCCTCCCGGCCGAGATGCCGGAGCGACGCGGCGGGCGAAGAATGGGACGGGTAGGCCCGCGCATGACGTCGGTGCCGGTACCCGCTCGGGGATTCCCAACCGGACACGGCCACGCCCATGAACGCAGGAAGCCCGGCCCAGGGCCGGCCAGCACCCCCCAAAGGCGCGCTTTACCGCACCGGCCACTGGTGCGCCCGCCATTTCCTCGTCGTCATCGCCCTCTGGCTGGCGGCCGTCGCGGGCCTGCAGATCACCGACCGGGCCGTCGGCGGGCAGTTCTCCGACAACTTCGCGCTCCCGGGCGTGCAGTCGGCCGACGGGCTCGCCGTCCTCCA
Source organism: Streptomyces sp. NPDC059534 (assembly GCF_042743475.1). Taxonomy (NCBI): domain Bacteria; kingdom Bacillati; phylum Actinomycetota; class Actinomycetes; order Kitasatosporales; family Streptomycetaceae; genus Streptomyces; species Streptomyces sp. NPDC059534. The sequence goes on along the minus strand of NZ_JBHWAQ010000016.1, from coordinate 146,107 downwards.
GGCGCACGACCCCGCGGCCGGCGGCTACGGAGCCCAGGTCGTCCTGAACCGGCCCTCGGGCCCGCTCACCGACGAGGCCACGGCCGTCAACAACGCCGTCACCGCCCTGGCGAAGCTCCCCGACGTCCTCAGCGTCCAGAACCCGCTGCCGCCGCCCGGGACCACCCCGCCCGCGCTCCCCGCCGGCACCCCCAACGTCGGACCGCTCTCCACGGACGGCAAGACCGCGTACATCACCATGCGCTTCAGCGTGACCCCCTCCACCCTCGGCAGCGACTACCTGAACGGCGTCGACGCCGCCGTACAGCCGCTGAGGGACGCCGGGGTCACCGTCGAGTACGGCGGCCCGCTCGGCGAGCTCGCCCGCCCGCAGGCCGACGACCGCAGCAGCGAGGCGATCGGCTTCGCCGTCGCGATCGTCGTCCTCCTCATCGGCTTCGGCACCGTCATCGGCGCCGTCATGCCGCTGGTCACCGCGCTCCTCGGCGCGCTCTGCGGACTCGCGCTGCTCGGCCTGGCCGCGGCCGCCTTCACCTTCGGCACCGTCTCACCGACCCTCGCCACCATGATCGGCCTCGGCGTCGGCATCGACTACGCGCTGTTCCTCATCACCCGCCACCGCCAGAACCTCATGAACGGCCACGATCCCGCCGACGCGGCCGGACTCGCCACCACCACCAGCGGCCGCGCCGTCCTCGTCTCCGGCTGCACCGTCATCATCGCCCTGTCCGGACTGTGGGTCTCCGACGTCACCTTCATCGGCAAACTCGGCCTCGCCGCGGCCTTCACCGTGGTCACCGCCGTCATCGCCGCGCTCACCCTCGTCCCGGCCATGCTCGGGCTCGTCGGCCGCCGGATCGACCGCTACCACGTCCGCAAGCCCGTGGCCGAGACCGACGCCGAACCCGGCGCGCCCGCGCACGGCACCTGGCACCGGTACGCCCAGCGGGTGCAGAAGCGCCCCTGGTGGTTCCTCGGCGGCGGCGTCATCGTCCTGCTGATCCTGGCCTTCCCGCTGCTGTTCATCCAGCTCGGCCACATCGGCGACGGCGCCGACCCCAAGTCCTTCACCGACCGCCGGGCGTACGACCTGATCTCCACGGCCTTCGGACCGGGCGCCAACGGGCCGCTCACCGTCGTCGTCGACCAGTCCGCCGTCCCCGCCTCCGACCGGGCCGCCCTGGGCACCAAACTCCAGCAGTCGCTGACCGGCGTCCCGGACGCCGCCTACATCACCCCGCTGCAGACCACCCCCGACGGCGACGTGCTCATCGGCACCGCGTACTCGGTGGCCTCGCCGCAGGACGAGAAGACGACCCAGCTGACCGACCACCTGGTCGACGACGTGCTGCCGCAGGCGGTGGCCGGCACCGACGCGCAGACCTACGTGACGGGCACGACGGCCGCCCAGGTCGACTTCCTCGACATCGTCTCCAGTCGTCTGCCCCTCATCATCGCCGTCGTCGTGGGCCTGGCCTTCTTCGTCATCCTGATCGTCTTCCGCGGTCTGCTGGTGGCGGTCAAGGCGGCCGTGCTCAACGTGCTCTCCATCGCCGCCTCCTACGGCGTGGTCGTGGCCGTCTTCCAGTGGGGCTGGGGCGGACCCGCGCTCGGCGTCTCCGGCAAGGTGCCCATCGAGAGCTACGTCCCGATGATGATGTTCGCCATCGTCTTCGGCCTGAGCATGGACTACGAGATCTTCCTGCTGTCCCGGGTCCGCGAGGCATGGCTGCGCACGGGCGACCCCGAGGCTTCGGTGGCCCATGCCCTGGAGATCACCGCGAGGGTCATCACCTGCGCCGCGCTGATCATGGTCAGCGTCTTCGCGGCCTTCATCGTCTCCGACAACATCGTCGTCAAGATGCTCGGCCTCGGCCTCGCCGCCAGCGTCCTCATCGACGCCACCGTGGTGCGGCTGCTCCTCGTGCCGGCCGTGATGACCCTCCTGGGCAAGCGCGCCTGGTGGATCCCACGCTGGCTGGACCGGGTGCTGCCGCACCTCGACACCGAGGGCGAAGGCGAGATCACCCCTTCCGAGACAGTTCACCCAGCAGGTTCCACGTCCGACGCCGGCCGGCCTCGCCGTTGATGTCCGTCGCGGTGAAGACCACCTCCGTCGCCCCGGCCTCCCGGTAACGGCGCACCTCGGCGGCGACCGTCTCCTCGTCGCCGATCACCGCGAGATCGGCGGCCCGGGCGGCGCCGGAGAGCCCGATGACGCGCTCGTAGGAGGGGATCCGCTCGTACAGCGCCAGCGCCTCGGCGGCCTCGGCCCGCACGGCGTCGGTGTCGGCGCGGGCGGTGACCACTCCCGGCACGAGGGCCACGATCCGCGGCGCGGGCCGCCCGGCCGCGGCCGCGGCGGCGGTCACCGCCGGCACGATGTGGTCGGCCAGCGCACGCGGACCGGCCAGGAACGGCAGGATGCCGTCGGCGAGTTCACCGCTGACGCGCAGGGCCTGCGGGCCCATCGCCGCGACCAGCAGCGGAACCGGCGGCCGGGCGCCCGGCACCGCCGCCGGGTACGGCGTCGTCGCGGTGAGGAACTCGCCGTGGAAGTCGGCGCTTCCCGTCTCGAGCAGCGGGCGCAGGGCGGTCAGGAACTCCCTGAGCAGACCGATGGGGCGCCGGTACGGAATGCCGAAACCGGTCTCGGTCAGATGCCTGGTGCCGAGGGCGAGCCCGAGGTGGTAGCGGCCGCCGGTGGCCGCCTGGGCCGTCTGCGCCTGGCTGGAGACGAGCAGCGGATGACGGCCGAAGACCGGGATCGCCGCCGTCCCGACCTGGAGCCCGGGCACCTCGCGGCCGACGATCGCGGCGAGCGTGGGGGAGTCGTACGCGAAGGACTGGCCGAACCACGCGGAGTGCAGGCCGGCGTCCCGCGCCTCCCGCGCGAGCCGCACCGTGCTGTCGAGGGGGAGCTGACGTGAGGTCGAGCTGAGCGTTACTCCGAGAGTCATGCACGCGGCAACCGGCGCCCGCGGGACCGGATTCCCGCTCCCGTGTGACAAGTATGTGGCGTCCCTGTGGCGTCCCGGGCCGGGCTCCGCGCAGGGGTCGGAGCGGGCTCCCGGCCGGGTGCCGGGCCGGGGCCAGGCCCCTCCCGCCATCATGGGGGGATGAAGTCTCTCGCCGAAGTGGACGAACTGGCGGCCCTGGCACACGCCGGGCAGGTCGACAAGGCCGGTGCCCCGTACGTGGAGCACGTCCGGGCGGTCGCCGCGGCACTCGCGCCCCTCGGCCCGCACCTGGCGATGGCCGGGCTGCTGCACGACGTCATCGAGGACACCGCGTGGACCGCCGACCGGCTGCGGGCCGACGGCATCCCGGACGGTGTCGTCGCCGTCGTCGAAGCCGTCACCAACCGGCCCGGCACGCCGTACGAGGAGAAGATCCGCCGTATCGCCGAGAACCCCGACGCCACCCTGGTGAAGATCGCCGACAACGCGCACAACAGCCGCGTCGACCGGGCCGCCGCGCTGCCGCCCGCCCAGCGCGAACGGCTCGCCGCCAAGTACCGCGCCGCCCGTGACGTCCTGTGGGCCGCGGCCGATCCCGCGCACGTCGCGGCCATCCTCACCCGGGTCAACCCCGGCCTCCTCCCCGAGTGGGAGGAGCGCCACCACGAGCGGGCAAATCGGGAAGAAGAGGGTGATTCGGGTGGGCGTTAGGGCAGCTGGGCGCTGTTCCAGCCCGCCAGTTCCGTCGGCCGGTTGGTGATCACCCCGTCGACCCCGAGGGCGGCGAGCGCCTTCCAGCGGGCGGGACGGTCCACGGTCCAGACGTTCACGGCCACGCCCGCCGCGTGCAGCTCGGCGACCGCCTCGGGGCGGGTGGCCAGCGCCGCGTCCGCGACGTTGTACGCCGAGAGGTCCAGCTCCCCGGCGAGGGCGACCGGATCCGGGTCCAGCCGGTCGCGCAGCAGACCCAGCGGCAGATCGGGCGCCAGCTCGTGGACGTACCGCAGCGACGGGATGTCGAAGCTCTGCACGAAGACCCGGTCGCTCATGTCCTGCGCCTGGATCTCCCGCACGATCCGGGCGACCTCGGCGTGGCTGTGCGGCCCCTTGACCTCCAGGAGCAGGTTCCCGCCCCGCTTCCGCAGGTCCTCCAGCTGGGCGGCGAGCGTCGGGACACGGGCACCGGCGTACGCGGGCGCGAACCAGGAACCGGCGTCGAGCGCGTCCAGCTGGGCCGCGGTCAGGTCGCGGAGCGGACCCGTGCCGTCGGTCGTCCGGTCGACCGTGGAGTCGTGGAGGACGTACGGCACGCCGTCCTTGCTCGGCTGGACGTCGTTCTCGATCCACTTCGCCCCGCCCCGGCGGGCCACCTCGTCCGAGATCAGCGTGTTCTCGGGCGCGGCGGACGGCGCGCCGCGGTGCGCGATCACGGTCAGCGGCGCCCCCGCCGCCCGGAGCCACGGGCCCCCGCCCTTCGCGGCGCTCTCCGCCCCCGGGCGGGGCGCGGACTGCGAGGGCGTCGCGGCGACGACGAACGCGGTCGCCACGCCGGCCACCGCGAGCACCGCCGCGGCGAGGGCGGTGTTCCTGCGGCGCCGTGACCGGGGGGCGGGCGGATGAGCGTGTCTCATGAGCGGACACCTTACGGGGGCCGCCGCCCCGTCCCGGCCAGGGACCCGGCGACACGACGCGCGGCGCAATCCCTTCGTCGATTCGTCCGGTCTGCGGCATGGTGGGAGGCGGGCCCGGAGCCGTGCCATCGGGGGACCACGGCTGGGGCGTGAGGGGTCGGGGGAGACTCATGGACACCGGTACGACGCGCGCGCCGGAGGGGGAAGTGACTGCCGGGACCGGCCGGGCGGCCGGGCAGGAGCGGGGCCGGAGCGTCCTCGAAGGGGCGTTCGCGCTGCTCGACGCGTTGCGCCGGAGCGGCGACGAGGCCGGTGTGACCGAACTCGCACTCGCCTGCGGGGTGCCCAAGGGCAGTGTGCACCGGCTGCTCGACCAGCTCGTCGGGGTCGGCGCGGTCGAACGGAAGGGCAACCGCTACCGGGTCGGCCCGCAGCTCTACCGGCTCGGCCAGGCGTGGGAACCCCACCCCGGTCTGGTGCCCGCCGCCCGGCTGCCGATCCAGCGGCTCCGCGGCGTCACGGGCGCGAGCGTGGTCCTCGCCGTGATGCGCGAGGAGATGGCCATCACGGTGAGCTCCGCTCCCGGCGACCTGGAACCGCTCCTGCCGGTACGCGACGGCATCGCCTTCCGGCTCGACACCGCCGCCGGAAAGGCCCTGCGGGGCCCGCTCCGGGGCGGCCCCGTCCTCGACCGCGAGGACGTGATGGAAGGGGTGTGCTGCGCCTCGCTGCCCGTCCGCGCCCCGGACGGGCGGACCGTCGCCGCGCTCGCCGGCATGGTCCCGGCCGGCCGGAGGCTCGACGCGCTCGCCCAGGCCGTCGCCGAGGCCGGGGCCGCCATCACCCGCTCGCTCGCCCGGGGCGGACAGCGAAGACCGGTCCCGTCGGCCGCCCTCGTGCTCTGACGCGCCCCGGACACCCTTGCCCGGCAGGCCCGTTCCATCCAGCGGAACGCGCGTAGAACCGGGCCGGGCGGGCCGGGCACAGTAGGTGTCGTGCCGGGGGGAAACGGCACCCGGCCCCGCCGCGGAGGCGGGCCGGAACACATGTCACACGCGTGACCCGATGTGTGGGGGGACCACATGCGCAAGAACCGAGCCGTCAGAATCGCCGCCACCGCCCTGCTGGGACTCGGCAGCCTCGGCGCCTTCGCCGGCACCGCGCACGCCGAACCGATCGACTACGTGAAGATCGAGCTGTTCGAGCTGCACTGCCAGAAGAACAGCGAGGGCGACCACGACGAGGCGTACCTCAAGATCACCGACGCCAACGGCAACGCCGTCAAGGTCTGGCCCGGCAACGGCATCAAGTACCAGACCATGGGCACCGGTTACGTCCGCTCCATGGAGGACGGCAACGGCAACGCGGCGCTCATCCTCGGCAAGGAGCAGGCCCGCACCCTGACCCTCTGGGACTACGACACGACCAGCGGCGACGACAAGCTCGGCGCCACGCTGGTCACCGGCAGCGAGGTCGGCGCCGAGACCCAGTGGCGCTCCGTCGAGGGCTCCGGCGGCGTCTACGTGATCGGCTACCGGGTCGTCGACATCTGACCGACGGTCGGCACCTGAGACGGGCGAAGGGCCGTGCCGGACTCCCGGCACGGCCCTTCCCCCCGTCGCGGGATCAGCCGCCGTCGGGCGCGTGCAGCTCACCCGACCGGGCCACCCGCGCGTACCAGCGCGCGCTGGACTTCGGCGTGCGCGCCAGTGTGTCGTAGTCGACGTGGACCGCGCCGAACCGCTTCGCGTAGCCGTACGCCCACTCGAAGTTGTCGAGCAGCGACCAGAGGAAGTAGCCGCGCACGTCCACCCCGTCGGTCATCGCCCGGTGCACCGCCTCCAGATGCGCGTGCACATAGGCCGCCCGCTCCGGGTCGTGCACCGTGCCGTCCTCGCCGACGACGTCCTCGTACGCCGCACCGTTCTCGCTGATCACCAGCGGGAGCCCGGGATAGGCGGCCGAGACCCGGGTCAGCAGGTCGTACAGCGCACTCGGGTCGACCGCCCAGCCCATCGCCGTCGGCTCGCCCGGCGCCCGGTGGAAGGCCACCGAGTCCGCGCCCGGCCACGGCGAGTACGCGCTGTTGCCGTGACCGTCGTCCTGGGGCTTCTCCGCGCCCTCCGGCATGTGCGAGACGACCGTCGGCGTGTAGTAGTTGATCGCGAGCAGGTCCAGCGGCTGGTTCGCCGCGGCGGTGTCGCCGTCCCGGACGAAGGACCAGTCCGTGAGGCGCGCCGTGTCGGCGAGCAGGTCCTCGGGGTAGGCGCCCTCCAGCATCGGGCCCAGCCACACCCGGTTGCCGACGGCGTCGATACGGCGGGCCGCCTCCGCGTCCTCGGCGGAACCGGTCAGCGGGCGCACCTCGTGCAGGTTGAGCGAGACCGCGAGCTGCCGGTCCGTCGGCAGCGAGGCCCGCAGGGCCTGGACCGCGAGCCCGTGCCCGAGGTTGAGGTGGTGGGCGGCGCGCAGGCTCGCCACCGCGTCCGTACGGCCGGGGGCGTGCACCCCGGAGCCGTACCCCAGGAAGGCGGTGCACCAGGGCTCGTTGAGCGTGGTCCATCGCTTGACCCGGTCGCCGAGGGCGTCGGCGACGATCCCCGCGTAGTCGGCGAACCGCTCGGCGGTGGCCCGCTCGGGCCAGCCGCCCGCGTCCTCCAGCTCCTGGGGCAGGTCCCAGTGGTAGAGCGTCAGGGCCGGCTCGATCCCGGCCGCGAGCAGCTCGTCGACGAGCGCCCGGTAGAAGTCCAGGCCCTTCTGGACGGCCGGCCCCCGCCCGGTGGGCTGCACCCGGGACCAGGAGACGGAGAACCGGTAGGCGTTCAGGCCGAGTTCGGACATGATGCCGACGTCTTCGCGGAACCGGTGGTAGTGGTCCACGGCCACGTCGCCGGTGTGGCCCTCGAAGACCTTGCCGGGGGTGTGCGAGAAGGTGTCCCAGATGGACGGGGTGCGGCCGTCCGCCGCCGCCGCTCCCTCGATCTGGTACGCGGCGGTGGCCGCGCCCCAGAGGAAGTCGGACGGGAACGAACGGGTGGCGGTGAGCGGCCGGGTCTCGGACGCGGTCATAGGAGAGGGCTCCCAACGCGGGTACGGGGCACGTACGTTCGGTACATGCGGTACGGAAAGGGCATGCGGCACGGGGCGGGCATGCCCGACGGAGAGGTGTGCCGTGCGGAGCAGGCTGCCGCGGGGCGAGGGGCGCCGGTCAGCTCTTGACGGCGCCGGCCGTGATGCCGCCCACGATGTGCTTGCCGAGGAAGGCGAAGACCAGCAGCAGCGGCACGGTGGATATCAGCGCGCCGGTCAGCACGACGGCGTGGTCCACGGTGTGGTTTCCCGCGCCGAGTCCGGCGAGGGCCACCTGGAGGGTGGGGTTGCCGTCCGGGGTGAGGGCGATGAACGGCCAGAAGAAGTCGTTCCACGACTGCACGAAGACCAGCATGCCGAGAACCGCCATGGCCGGCCGGGCGATCGGGAACACCACGTGCCAGATGACCCGCAGGCTGTGCGCCCCGTCCATCCGGGCCGCCTCCACCAGCTCCATCGGCAGCGCCTCGACCAGGAACTGGCGCATGAAGAAGACGCCGAAGGCGGCCACCAGCGAGGGCAGGACCACCGACTGGAGCTGGTCGAACCAGCCGAGGTCGGTGATGATCTGGTACAGCGGGATGACGCTGAGCTGCGGCGGGATCGTCATGGTGGCGACCACCAGCGAGAGCAGTATGCCCCGGCCCCGGAACGGCAGCTTGGCGAAGGCGAATCCGGCGAGCGTGGAGAACAGCACGGTGGACAGGGCCACCAGGCTCGCCACGATCGTCGTGTTGATCAGCGCCGCGCCCATGTCGACCTGGTTCCAGGCGAAGCTGAGGTTGTCCAGCAGGCGGTTGCCCGGCAGCAGCGGGGCGGGGGCCTCGACGACCCGCTCGCCGCTGTGCGAGGCGGCGACCACGTTCCAGTACAGCGGGAAGAGCGAGACGAACGCGGCCACGACGAGCAGCACGTACGTGAGCGGTCCGGCGTGGTGCTGACGGCCGGCGGACTGGCGGAAGCGCCGCCCCGGCCGGGCCGCCGGCGCCTTGGCCTCGAGGGGTGTCGTGTCGAGTGTGCGGGCCATGAGGTCAGCCCCCCAGCTTCTTGCGGTTGTAGCGGGAGACGAGCGCCTGGACGCCGCCGATCAGGAGCAGGAGCAGGAGCATGACCCAGGCGATCGCGGAAGCCTGTCCCAGCGCGCCGGTCACCCACCCCTTCTCGTACATCAGCAGGCTCAGCGTCTGGAACTGGTTGCCGCTGCCGCCGCTGATGCCGACGCTGCCGCCGAAGAGCATCGGCTCACCGAAGAGCTGGGTGGCGCCGATGGTGGAGACGATGATCGTGAAGAGGATCGTCGGCCGGATCGAGGGGATGGTGACGCTGACGAACTGGCGCCAGCGCGAGGCGCCGTCGAGCGAGGCGGCCTCGTAGAGGTCCTGGGGCACGGCCTGCATGGCGGCCAGGTAGATCAGCGCGTTGTAGCCGGTCCAGCGCCAGGTGACGATCACCGAGATCGCGATCTGCGCCGGCCACTTGGACGACTCCCAGCTCACCGGGTCGATGCCGATCCAGCCCAGGAGGCCGTTGATCATGCCGTAGTCGGTGTTGAACAGCTGGGCGAAGACCAGGGTCGCCGCCGCGATCGAGGTGGCGTACGGGGCGAGGATCGCGACCCGGAAGAAACCGCGGCCCCGGAGCTTGTAGTTGAGCAGGTGCGCCAGGCCCAGGGCCATGAGCAGCTGAGGGACGGTCGAGATGACCCCGATGGTGACGGTGTTGGCGAGCGCGTTCCAGAAGAACTCGCTGGTCGCGAGGTCGGTGTAGTTCTCCAGGCCCTTCCACGTCGGGTCGCCGCCGAGCTCGACCCGGTTGAGCGAGAGCCAGCCGGTGTAGATCAGCGGGAAGAGGCCGAAGGCCGCGAAGGTGAGGAAGAAGGGGGCGATGAAGACGTACGGGATCGCCTTGAGGTCCCAGCGGTAGAGCGTGCTCCGCCAACCGCCCGAGGTGGAGCGGTGGCGGCGGGCGCCGGAGGAGGAGGGCGGTGCGGCGGGCGGCGGGGAGCCGTCGGTCCTCGCCCGAACGGAGGTGGCCACGGGGGCGTCCTTCCAGGTCGATGCGTGCGGTGGTGCGTGCGGTGCCGGCCCGCCGCCCGCGGGCGGCGGGCCGGCACACGGTCCCCGCTACTGGTCGATCTTGTCGTCGACCAGCTTCTTGACGTTCTCCCACGCCTTGGCCGGGTCGGTGCCGCGCTGCTCGATGTCGAGGATGCCGTTGTCGGTGAGGAAGGTCTTCACCTGGCCGTCGTAGCGGCTGATGACGGCGGGGGTGATGCCGGCCGCCGCGCTGGAGAAGATCTTGCCGACCGGGGTGTCGCCGAAGTACGGCAGCTTGGCGTCCTGGACCGCCGAGGAGGCGAGCGTGTCCTTGGACGAGGGGATGTTGCCGTTGACCGCGAAGACCTTGGCGTGCTGCTCCGGGGCGGTCAGCCAGGCGGCGAGCTCGGCGGCCTCCTTGGTGTGCTTGCCGGCCTTCGGCACCGCGAGGAACGAACCGCCCCAGTTGCCGGCGACCGGCGGAGCGGCGATGTCCCACTTGCCCTGGTTGGCGGGACCGGCCTGGTCCTTGATGATGCCGGTCATCCAGCTCGGGCAGGCGACGGTGGCGAACTTCGAGTTCTTGAAGGCCGCGTTCCAGGTGCCCTTCTCGTCGAACTGGCGCAGCTTGGCGGTGAGGCCGCCCTGGGCCGCCTTGACGGCGGTGTCCCACGCCTTCTTCACGCCGGGGCTGTTCTCCCAGTCGAGCTGGCCGCTGGTGTTGGCGTACTGCACCGGGTCGCTGGAGACGACGGCGTTGAAGAGGCCGCTCGCGGAGTCGTGGAAGGAGGTGCCGGCCGGGGCGGCCGCCTTGTACTTCTCGCCGGTCTCGAGGAACTTGGCCCAGTCGCCGGCCCACAGCTTGGCGACTTCCTCGCGGGCGGTCGGGAGCTTGGCCTTGGCGAAGAGGTCCTTGTTGTAGCAGATGGCCATCGGGCCGATGTCGGTGCCGAGGGCGATGATCTTGTCGTCGGCCGTCGTCGCCTGCTTGACCTTCCAGTCGAGGAAGTCGGCGGTGTTCGCGCCGCCCTCCTTGCCGAGGTCGACCCACTTGTTCGCCATCGCCGTGCCGGTCGCCTCGGCGATGTAGCCGACCTCGACGGCCTGGATGTCGGCGAGGCCGCTGTTCTGGCCGAGGCGCAGCTTCAGGGTGTCCCAGTACTTCTGGCCGTCGGAGACGTTCGACTCTTCGATCTTGATGTTCGGGTGGAGCCGCTCGTACTCGGCGTAGAGCTTGGCGCCGGTCTTGTCGTCGTAGCCGAACGAACCGAAGGTCCCGATCCGCAGCGTGATCTTCTCGGCGCCCTGGGTGCTCGTGCCGCCCTTGCCGCTGTCGTCGTCGCTGCCGCAACCGGTGAGCAGGGTCGTGCCGGTCACGACGACGGCGACCGCCGCGATCGCCGCTCGGCGTCCGCGTCTGCTGCTGGAAGTGCGCATTCCACTCTCCTCGTCCAAGGTGGTGCTCGTTGTGCGCCATGAGGCCCGGCCGGCTGATCGCGGCTCGGCGGCTGCCTGGCAGGACCTGATGCAGGTTGTGTGCGTCCCGGATGGGAGCGCTCCCACGTCGTTGCCGGAAGGTTGCTGCCTGGCGGGTGTGGGTGTCAAGACATGAACGCGGATTCGTTACCGGAAGGTTTTCCGGGGGTTTCGCGACGCCCTGGCGTCACGGGGTCGTCATCTCCTGAACGCAGACGCGTGGCGCGGCAGGAGGGCGGTGGACTAGTGTGGGAGCGCTCCCATTTCTTTGTGGCCGTGGTGAGCAGCACGTTGTCCTACGAGGGGAGTTCGGGAGTTGTGAACGGACGGCAGAGCGGCAGACCCACCCTGGAGCAGGTCGCGGCCCGGGCCGGGGTCGGCCGGGGCACGGTCTCCCGGGTCATCAACGGCTCCCCGCGGGTGAGCGAGCAGACCAGAACGGCCGTCGCCAGAGCCGTCGCCGAACTCGGCTACGTACCCAACCAGGCCGCCCGCGCCCTGGCCGGCAGCCGCACCGACGCGATCGCGCTCGTCATCCCCGAGGCGGAGGCCCGGCTGTTCGCCGAGCCCTACTTCCTCGACCTCATCCGGGGCGTCAGCGCCGAACTCGCCGAGGCCGACAAGCAGCTCCTGCTCACCCTGGTCCGCAGCGAGCAGGAACGGCAGCGCTTCGAGCAGTACCTCGCCGCCCAGCGCGTCGACGGGGTGCTGCTGGCCTCCGTGCACGGCGACGACCCGCTGCCCGACCGCATCCGGGAGCTCGGCCTCCCGGTCGTCATGAACGGGCGCCGCTCCGAGGCCGAACCCGTGCCCTACGTGGACTCCGACAACATCGGGGCCGGCCGGGCCGCCGTCGCCCACCTCGTGGCCCGCGGACGCGGCAGGATCGCGACCGTCACCGGACCGCTCGACATGTACGTGGCCCGCGCCCGGCTCGGCGGCTACCGGGCCGGTCTCACGGAGGCCGGCCTCACGCCCGACGAGGACCTGGTGTCGGCCGGCGACTTCACCGAGGCGGGCGGCCGGCGGGCCATGCGGCTGCTGCTCGACCGGCGGCCGGACCTGGACGCCGTCTTCGCCGCCTCCGACGTCATGGCGGCCGGTGCGCGCGGGGTGCTGCGGGAGGCGGGCCGTCGGGTGCCCGAGGACGTGGCCCTCGTCGGCGTCGACGACTCGCCGGTCGCGCGCCTCATGGACCCGCCGCTGACGAGCGTGCGCCAGCCCATCGAGGAGATGGGCCGCACGATGGCGCGGATGCTGATCCGGGAGATCCACGAGGGCACGGAGACCCCGTCCGAGCCCCGCCGCCACGTCCTGCCGACGGAACTGATCGTGCGCGCCTCCTGCTGAGCGGGCGCGGGCGGGCGCGCGCGGGAACGGCCCGCCGGGCCTCGGTGCGCGAGGAGCCCCGAACGGTGCGCGAGGAGTCCCGGACGGCGTGCGCGGGCCCCGCCGTGTGGCCGTACGCCGGTGCCCCGCGGGACGTCGCGTCCCGCGGGGCTTTCGTGTGCCCCGGTTCCGGGGCGTTCGCGCGCATGCTCCCGCGGCCGGCCGGGACCCGGGGGTCCGGCCGGCCGCGGGGCCGTGGGCGCTACAGCGCCGGGTAGGCGTTCTTCATGAGCTCCTGGAACTGGGCCGAGAACCACTGGCCCGAGAGAGGGGCGTCCGGCAGCGCGCCCGACATGCTGTTCCCGTTACGGGCGTTGCCCGTGTAGGTCGGGTCGCACATCCGGTCGAAGCCCTTGCCCTCGTTGTTCGGGATCTCCTTGGAGGCGCCGTCGGACTCGCCCGGGGGCTTCATCCAGACGTACGCGTCGATGCCCGCGGCCGGGGCCGCCTGCGGCCGCTCGCCGAGCCCCGCTCCGGACTGGTTGCACCAGTTGCCGAGGTGGATGCGGCGGTCGTAGCGGCCGCCGTTGACGTAGGTGTCGACGCTGGTCAGGGCTCCCGGGGCGGTGGGCCGGGCGGTGCCGCCCCAGCCGTTGCGGGAGGTGTCGATCAGCATGCCGAGGTTGCTGTCGAAGCCGATCGAGACCAGCTTGGCGCGCATCGCCTGGGCGTACGACAGCTCGTCGGTGTAGCGGTTCCAGTCGACCCACTTCGACTGGCGCACGGAGGTGCCGTTCACGCTGTCGTTGATGGTGAAGTGGTCCTCCTTCAGGGCGCTGTAGTTGGCGGTGTTGACGATGAAGCCGGTCACGTTGGAGACCGTGGAGCCCTCGGCCGTGGCGGCCTGCTTGAACAGCTCGGCGGACGGGCCGAAGTTGTCGTCCCAGCCCAGCCAGCCGTGGTGACCGGCGTCGATGTAGTTGTAGACGTTGCCGATCGAGCCGAGCTTCTTGAGCGCGTAGCCGACGCCGGTGATGTAGTTGCCGTTGGCCTTCATGACGTCGCAGTTGGCGGTGGCCGTCGGGCGCCCGGAGACGTTGGTGACCAGGTTGGGCAGCGAGTCGATCTCGACCGTGGTGACGATCCGCAGCCCCGCGTACTTGGAGTCGGCGAGGATCGCGGCGATCGGGTCGATGTACTCGGTCTTGTAGCGGTTGATCTCGGTCGGGCCCAGCTCGCCGTTGGAGGCGAGGGCGGCACAGTCACGGCCGGGCAGGTTGTAGATGACCAGCTGGACGACGAGCTCGCCGGAGCCCTTCTGCTCCAGGGCCTTGTCGAGGTGGGCGCGCAGGCCCATCGACGTGCTCGAACCGTTGATGGCGGCGATCCGGTCCAGCCAGACACCGGTGGGCTGGTTGGAGACCTTGGTGCCGCCCGGCTCGGCCGCGGCCTTCGCGGACCACTCGGGGTTCACGTACACCTTGGCGCCGGCGTACGGGTTGTCGGCCTTGGTCCCGGCCGGCGGTGTGGTCGGCGGCGTGGTGGGAGGCGTGGTCGGGGGAGTGGTGGGCGGGGTGGTCGGGGGCGTCGTCGGCTCGGTGGCGCCGTTGCAGACGACCCCGTTCAGCTTGAAGGTGGCCGGCACGGCGTTGGTGCCGCTGTAGGAGCCGTTGAAGCCGAAGGAGGTGGAACCGCCCGTGGCCAGCGTCCCGTTGTAGGAGACGTTCTTGGCGGTGACGTTCACGCCGGACTGGGTGATGGTGGCGTTCCAGCCCTGGGTGACCTGCTGGTTGCCGCCGTAGGTCCACTCGACGGTCCACGCGGCGACCGGGTCACCGGTGTTGGTGACGGTCACGTTGGCGCCGAAGCCGGTGTTCCACTGGTTGGTGATCTGGTAGTCGACCTTGCAGCCGGGGGTGGCGGCGCCGGCGGTGGTGCCGAAGACGGTCGCGGTGGCGCCGGTGGCGGTGATCAGACCGAGTGCCGCCAGGAGGGCGGTGCGACTGGTGCTTCTGGTGCGGCTCATGCGGGTGGGGATTCCTTTCAGGGGGTGAGGCTGCGCAGGTGATCGCGCAGCCCGATGCCGAATGCGGTGGGGGTGCCGTCGTACGAACTGATCAGCGCGGGACCGGAGTTGCAGTTCCAGGTGTTCCAGGTCCAGCCCAGGTACGAGAGGCCGCGGTCGTCGAACCACTTCATGACGCGGTCGATGAACGCGTGTCCGCAGGTGTTCTCACCGATCTCGCCCGCGAGGAGAGGAACCTTGGCGGCGACCGGGGCGAGGGTGTTGTTCCAGCACGTCTCGTCGGAACAGGTGTTGAAGTTGTAGACGTGCCAGGCGGCGGCCAGATTGCCCGCCGGGTCGGTGGGGGCGTACGTGAGCCACTGGCTGAGGTCGTTGGAGTACGCGATGCCCGGGACGAGGACGAGGTTCTTCGATCCCGTGGCGCGGACCGCGTCCACCAGGTCCTGCATGCCGGCGACTTCGTAGCCGATGCCGGGGCAGCTGCCTCCGTCGCGCCAGCAGGACCATGCCTGGGCCGCGGTGGAGGTCGCCCGGTCCGGATAGGGCTCGTTGAACAGGTCGAAGACGACCCGCCGGTCGTTCTTGAAGGTGTTCGCCACCGATGTCCAGAACGCCGGGGTGTACTGGGCGTCGGGCATCGGTTTCTGGCAGGAGGCGTACACGTCGGCGCAGCCCGACGAGTTGCCCGTGTACTGGCCGTGCGTCCAGTGCAGTTCGACCACGGGGGTCATGCCGTGGGCGAGGACCTTGGTCACCAGGTCCTTGACCGCGTTGACGTAGTTGGTGCCCCGGTACTCGGCCTTGATGTTGTCCAGGCCGAGCCAGCATTCCTCGTTCAGGGGAATGCGGACCGTGTTGGCCTTCCAGTCGGCGATGGCCTTGACCGAGGCGTCGTCGACGGGACCGTCGAAGAAGCCGTAGCCCTGGACGCACATGAACTCGCCGCCGGAGCGGTTGACGCCGAGGAGGCGTCGCACCGCGCCGTTCTGGTCGGTGAACTTGTTGCCGGTGACGCTCAGTTCGGGCGCGCCGGTGACCGGGGTGCCGGTCGGTGGCGGGGTGGTCGGAGGTGTGGTCGTGGGAGGTGGGGTGGTCGGAGGCGTGGTCGACGGCGTCGGTGTGGGGGTGGGCCCGTCGATGTTGCAGGGGGTGCCGTTGAGCGTGAACGCGGTGGGTGCCGTGTTGGCGCCCGTCCAGGAGGCGATGAAGCCGCCCGTGACCTTCGCGCCCGTGGCGAGCGCGGCGTTCCAGGTCTCGTTCACGACCGTGACGGACGTCCCGGACTGGGACCACTTCCCGCCCCAGCCCTGACTGACGACCTGGCCGGCCGGGAAGTCGAAGCCGAGGCTCCAACCGTTCAGCGCGGCACTGTTGTTGGTGAGGGTGACGGCACCCTGGTAGCCGCCGGCCCATTGGCCGGAGACCGAGTACTCCACGGTGCAGACGGGTGCGGCCGCTGCTCCTGAGGCCGTACCCATGACGGCGAAAGCGGTGCTCGCCATCGTGAGCGCCGCTCCTGCGAGCAGCGCGGACAGACGTGGGGGATGTCGCATGAGCGAGTCCTCACAGCGAGGGCACACCCCTGATGGCGTGCCGACTGGATGGAACCGCTCCCACTGGTCGGGCAGACCGTAGCGTCAACAGCCGCCAAGCAAAAGAGGGGTTGGGTAAATTTCCCCGTCATCTGCCTTCGACTCTTCACACACCTTGACGCCGTTGCGCCCCAACTGCACAGTGGGAGCGCTCCCACTGGTTCAGGGCTTGTCCCCGCAAGCCCGTCCTGCTCTTCGCACCCCCCGTCCTTCCGAGCCGCGAGGAGAACCACCCGCATGCCACGACCACGCGTACGACGACCACGCCGGCAGCTGACCGCGCTGGCCGCAGCGCTCTCCCTCCCCCTCGGCCTCACGGCCGTCGGGGCCACCACGGCCCAGGCCGCCGCCGTGCAGTGCAGCGTCGACTACAAGACGAACGACTGGGGTTCGGGCTTCACCGCCGAACTCACGCTCACCAACCGCGCGACGACCACGCTCAACGGCTGGACGCTCACCTACTCCTACGCCGGTGACCAGAAACTCACCAACGGCTGGAGTGGCGTCTGGTCCCAGTCCGGCAAGGACGTCACCGTGACCAACGCGTCCTGGAACGGCACCCTCGCCGCGGGCGCCGCCACCACCACCGGCGCCCAGTTCACCTACAGCGGGACCAACGCCGCCCCGACCTCCTTCGCGGTCAACGGCACCCCCTGCACCGGCGCCCACCAGCCCCCGGTCGCCGTGTTGACCAGCCCCGCGGCGGGCGCGGTCTTCACCCAGGGCGACACGGTGCCGCTGGCCGCCACCGCCGCCGCGGCCGACAGCGCCACCGTGAGCAAAGTGGAGTTCTACAGCGACACCACGCTCCTCGGCACGGACACCACCGCGCCCTTCGCCCACAGCGCCGCCGGCCTCGCCACCGGCGCCCACTCCCTCTATGCCAAGGCGTACGACAGCCTCGGCGCGTCCGCCGAGTCGGCGCCCGTCGGCATCACCGTCGCCGCGGGACCCGCGCTCGTCGCCTCGCCGAGCCAGCTCGGCGTCCGCCAGGGCGCGACCGGCACCTTCGACCTGAAGCTGTCCACCGCCCCGACCGCGAACGTCACGGTGAGCATCGCCCGGACCTCCGGCAACACCAACCTCACCGCGACCCCCGCCACCCTCGGTTTCACCCCGGCGAACTGGAACACCGCCCAGAAGGTGACCGTCGCCGCGGCGGCCACCGGCACCGGCTCGGCCGTCTTCACCGCGACCGCCCCCGGCCACTCCAAGGCCGAGGTCACCGTCGCCCAGCTGGCCGCGAACTCCACGTACGACGCCCGCTTCCTCGACCTGCACGGGAAGATCACCAACCCGGCCAACGGCTACTTCTCGCCCGAGGGCATCCCGTACCACTCCGTGGAGACCCTGATCGTCGAGGCCCCCGACCACGGGCACGAGACGACCTCGGAGGCGTACAGCTACCTCATCTGGCTCCAGGCCATGTACGGGAAGATCACCGGCGACTGGACCAAGTTCAACGGCGCCTGGGACACCATGGAGAAATTCATGATCCCCACCCACGCCGACCAGCCCACCGGCTCCTCCTACAACGCCTCGAAGCCGGCGACGTACGCCCCCGAGTGGGACCTCCCGTCGCAGTACCCGGCGAAGCTCGACTCCGGCGTGACCTCCGGCTCCGACCCGATCGCCGCCGAGCTCAAGAGCGCCTACGGCACCGACGACGTCTACGGCATGCACTGGCTCCAGGACGTCGACAACGTCTACGGATTCGGCAACGAGCCCGGGAAGTGCTCCGCCGGACCGACGGCGACCGGCCCCTCCTACATCAACACCTTCCAGCGCGGCCCCCAGGAATCCGTCTGGGAGACCGTCACCCACCCCACCTGCGACAACTTCTCCTTCGGCGGGAAGAACGGCTACCTGGACCTCTTCACCGGGGACTCCTCCTACGCCAAGCAGTGGAAGTACACCAACGCCCCCGACGCCGACGCCCGCGCCGTCCAGGCCGCCTACTGGGCCGACCTCTGGGCCAAGCAGCAGGGCAAGGGCACCCAGGTCTCCGCGACCGTCGGCAAGGCCGCGAAGATGGGTGACTACCTGCGGTACGCGATGTTCGACAAGTACTTCAAGAAGGCCGGGAACTGCGTCGGCCCGACCACCTGCCCGGCCGGCACCGGCAAGGACAGCGCGCACTACCTGATGTCCTGGTACTACGCCTGGGGCGGCGCCACCGACACCTCCGCCGGCTGGTCCTGGCGGATCGGTTCCAGCCACGCCCACGGCGGCTACCAGAACCCGCTCGCCGCCTACGCGCTCAGCTCCTACGCGCCGCTGAAGCCCAAGTCGACGACGGGCGCCGCGGACTGGGCGACCAGCCTTGACCGGCAGCTGGAGTTCTACCGCTGGCTCCAGTCCGACGAGGGCGCCATCGCGGGCGGCGCCACCAACAGCTGGCAGGGCCGGTACGCCACCCCGCCGGTCGGTACGCCCACTTTCCACGGCCTCTTCTACGACGAGAAGCCCGTCTACCACGACCCCGCGTCCAACCAGTGGTTCGGCTTCCAGGCGTGGTCCATGGAGCGGGTCGCCGAGTACTACCAGCAGACCGGTGACGCCGAGGCGAAGACCGTCCTGGACAAGTGGGTCTCCTGGGCGCTGTCCAAGACCACGGTCAACCCGGACGGCACCTACCGCATCCCCTCCACCCTCCAGTGGTCCGGCGCGCCCGACACCTGGAACGCGGCGAGCCCCGGCGCCAACGCCGGTCTGCACGTCACCGTCGCCGACTACACCGACGACGTCGGCGTGGCCGCCGCCTACGCCAAGACCCTCACGTACTACGCGGCCAAGTCCGGCCACGCCGAGGCCAAGCGCGTCGCCAAGGCCCTCCTCGACGGCATGTGGGACCACCACCAGGACGCGCTGGGCATCGCCGTCCCGGAGACCCGCGCCGACTACAACCGCTTCGACGACCCGGTCTACGTGCCGAGCGGCTGGACCGGCACCATGCCGAACGGCGACGCGGTGAACAACTCGTCCACCTTCGCCTCGATGCGCACCTTCTACCGGAACGACCCGGCCTGGCCGAAGATCGAGGCATACCTGGCGGGCGGCGCGGCCCCCGTCTTCACCTACCACCGGTTCTGGGCCCAGGCGGACATCGCCCTGGCCATGGGCTCGTACGCGGAGCTGCTCGAATAACAGCCCGCCCCGCGAGAGCGGGCTCCGCGTACGACGAGGCCGGGTGGACCCCGCAAGGGGCCCGCCCGGCCTTCGGCCGTTCCCGGACCGGTGATCCATTGACGCCCCGGGGCCGCGCTCCTACCTTCTCGTTCGGAGATACGACCGTTGTCCGAAATACCGAACACGTCGAACGAGAGGGAACCACGTGTCCCGCACCGAACGCACCGAACAGGCCGCCCCCGCCGCCCGCTTCACTCTCGACCCCGACTTCACCGTCGGCGCCGTCGACCCCCGTCTCTACGGCTCCTTCGTCGAACACCTCGGGCGCTGCGTCCACACCGGCCTCCACGAGCCCGGTCACCCCACCGCCGACGAGGACGGCCTGCGCGGCGACGTGCTGGAGCTCGTCCGCGAGCTGGGCGTCACCGCGATCCGCTACCCCGGCGGCAACTTCGTCTCCGGATACCGCTGGGAGGACGGTGTCGGGCCCGTCGAGCGCCGGCCGCGCCGGCTCGACGTCGCCTGGCGGTCCACCGAGACCAACCGCTTCGGCCTGAGCGAGTTCATGGCATTCCTGCGCAAGGCCGGTCCGGAGGCCGAGCCGATGATGGCGCTCAACCTCGGCACCCGCGGCATCACCGAGGCGATGGACCTCGTCGAGTACGCCAACCACCCCGGCGGCACCGAACTCTCCGACCGCCGCATCGCCCACGGCGACAAGGACCCCTTCGGCATCCGCCTGTGGTGCCTGGGCAACGAGATGGACGGCACCTGGCAGACGGGGCAGAAGACGGCGGAGGAGTACGGCCGGCTCGCCGCCCAGACCGCGCGCGCCCTGCGCGGCATCGACCCGGGGCTCGAACTCGTCGCCTGCGGCAGCTCGGCGCGCGGCCTGCCGACCTTCGCGGCCTGGGAGGCCACCGTCCTGGCGGAGACGTACGAGGTCGTCGACCACGTCTCGCTGCACGCCTACTACGAGGAGACCGACGGCGACCGCGACTCCTTCCTCGCCTCCGCCGTCGACATGGAGGCGTTCATCGAGGAGGTCGTCGCCACCTGCGACCACGTCGGCGCCCGGCTGAAGTCCGGGAAGCGGCTGACGCTCTCCTTCGACGAGTGGAACGTCTGGTACCAGCGCCGGCCCAACCCGCACGCGGTGGAGGACTGGCAGGAGGCCCCGCGCCTCCTGGAGGACGTGTACACCGTCACCGACGCCGTCGTCTTCGGCACCCTCCTGATCGCGCTGCTGCGCCACGCCGACCGGGTGGCGGTGGCCTGTCTGGCCCAGCTCGTCAACGTGATCGCCCCGATCATGACGGAGCCGGGCGGTCCCGCCTGGCGGCAGACCACCTTCCACCCCTTCGCCCAGGCGTCCCGGCACGGCCGCGGGACCGTCCTCGACGTGCGCGTGGCCTCGCCGACGTACGCCACGGCCCGGTACGGGGAGGTGCCGCTGCTGCACGCCACGGCCGTGCGCGGCGAGGACGGCGGGGTGACCGTGTTCGCGGTGAACCGTGGCCGGAACGCGTCCCTGCCGTTGGAGGTGACCCTCCGCGGGTTCGGCCTCGACCGGGTGGTCGAGCACAGCGCACTCGCCGACGCCGACCCCGAGGCCCGCAACACCCTCGCCGAGCCGGAGCGGGTCGTGCCGCACCCGGTGGAGGGGACGGAGCTCGTGGACGGGGTGCTGCGGGCGGCCTTGGAGCCGATGTCCTGGAACGTCATCCGGCTGGCCTGACGAGCCGGTTGTTGAATCCTTTCATCCAAGTGGGTGCGACTCCGGCTTCGAAGCGCTTCGAAAGATCCTGTCCGAAGCGTTGACGTGGCTGACGGACGACCCTACTTTGTCCCAGCAAGCGCTTTCCTGAAACGTTCTAATAACGCGCGGAGGACGAACTGTGCGTACTCAAGGCACTGTTGACCGTCGGAGCCTGCTGAAGGTCACCGGCGGGACGCTGGCGGCTGTCGGTCTCACCGCGGCGGGCTGCGGCACCGGCTCCGGCTCCGGCTCCGGAGACGGCACCGTCACCATCCGGTACACCTGGTGGGGCTCCGACGACCGGGCCAAGCGGATCAACCAGTCGATCGCCCTCTTCGAGAAGAAGTTCCCGAAGATCAAGGTCAAGACCGACTTCCAGCCGTACGCCGACTTCTGGAAGAAGTTCAACACCCAGGCGTCGGGCGGCAACGCACCGGACGTCTTCCAGAACGCCATCGGCTTCCTGCGCAAGTACGACGCGAAGAACGTCCTCCTCGACCTGCGCGAGCAGGCCGAGGCGGGCAACCTCCGCCTCGACGGATTCCGCGCCGGCCTGGAGAAGTTCGGCGAGGTCGACGGCAAACTGCTCGGCATACCCGTCGGCAGCAACTCGATGGCCCTCGTCGTCGACCGGACCGTCTTCACCAAGGCCGGCGTCACCCCGAAGCCCGGCTGGACCTGGGACGAGTACCACGACGCCCTCGCCAGGATCCGGCAGAGCCAGGGCCGGGCCGGCGACGCGGGCCCGTACGGGATCATGTACCTCTACGACCTCTACCTGCGCCAGCACGGCAAGGCGTTCTTCACCGCCTCCGGCCTCGGCTTCACCGAGGCGGACCTCACGGAGTGGTGGACCAAGGCGTTCGAGCGCGTCAGGTCCGGCGTCTACGCCGACCCGAAGAAGACCATCCAGGCCAAGCCCAAGTCGGCGGTCACCGCCGAACTCGCCGGCTCCGAGTTCACCTGGGACAACTTCGCGGTCCGCTACACCGCCGAGGGCAAGAGCACGTACGGCCTGGCGCCCATCCCCACCACGGACGGCCACAGGACCGGCCAGTACCTCGGCTCCCTCATGCTCAGTGCCTCCAAGCGCACCAAGCACCCCAAGGAGGTCGCCCGGTTCATCGACTTCATGGTCCACGACCCCGAGGTCGGGAAGATCATGGGCTACGACCGGGGCGTCCCGGCCACCGAGGCCCAGTACCGGGCGTACGTGCCGACGGACGAGGTCGGCAAGCAGATCGCCGCCTACGAGAAGCAGCTCGTCGAGTCCCGCGTCCTGGAGCCGATCACACCCCACCCGGCCGGCGCCGACGTGTGCGAGGCCGCGTTCCTGCGGCTCTCCGAGGAGATGTCCCTCGGCGAGCGGCCGGTAGCGGACGCGGTGAAGCAGTACTTCACCGAGGCGAAGACGGCGCTCTCCTCCTGATGGGCGCCGCCGTGACCTCCGCACCGACCCCCGCACCGGTGACCCGCCCCGACGGGGGGACCGCGCCCGCGGACTCCCCGTCCGGCGGCGGGAGCCCGCGCGGCCCCTCCCGCACCGGCAGGGCCCGCCGCGAGAACCTCGCCGGCTACCTCTTCATGTCCCCCTGGATCGCCGGCTTCCTCCTGCTCACCGCGGGGCCCATGGTCGCCTCGCTCTACTTCGCCTTCACCGACTACAACCTCTTCGACGCCCCGCAATGGATCGGCCTCGACAACTTCACCGAGATGCTCGGCGACCCCCGCTGGCGCACCTCGGTCCAGGTCACCGGCTGGTACGTGCTGATCGGCACCCCGCTGAAACTGGCGGCCGCGCTCGGCGTCGCCCTGCTGCTCAACCAGAGCCGGCGCGGGCAGGGCTTCTACCGGGCCGCGTTCTACGCGCCCTCGCTGATCGGGGCCAGCGTCTCGATCGCCATCGTCTGGCGCGCGATCTTCTCCGACGGCGCCGCGGTCGACCGCGGACAGCAGCTCCTCGGCCTGGACCCCGGAGGCTGGATCGGCGACCCCGACCGGATCATCTACGCCCTGGTCGCGCTGACGGTCTGGCAGTTCGGCGCCCCGATGGTCATCTTCCTGGCCGGACTCAAGCAGGTGCCGCGCGAGCTGTACGAGGCGGCGCAGGTCGACGGGGCGAGCCCGTGGCGGAGGTTCTGGCACATCACCCTGCCGATGATCTCCCCGGTGCTCTTCTTCAACGTGCTCCTGGAGACCATCCACTCCTTCCAGATCTTCGGCTCCGCCTACATCATCGGCAGCCAGGGCAACGCCTGCGGGCCGGCCGACGGCACGCTCGTCTACACCTGCTACCTCTACATCCAGGGCTTCGAGAACAGCCGGATGGGCCTGGCCTCGGCGATGGCCTGGATGCTGCTGCTCGCCGTCGGCCTGGTCACGGCGGTCCTTTTCTGGTCCCAGCGGCGCTGGGTGCACTACGAGGAGGGGGCCCGATGAGCCTCGCACCCACCGGAACACGTATCGCGCCGGAGGCCGGAGCGGCCACCGGCACCCGGACGCGCCGGCCGCGCACGGCGGGGTCGGTCGCCTGGCACCTCGGCGCGCTCGCCGTGCTCGCCGTCATCCTCTACCCCGTGGTGTGGGTGATCGGCGGCTCGTTCAAGCCGAACGACGAGATCGTCGGAAGCCTCGACCTCTTCCCCGCCGACCCCGTCACCGACAACTACCGGCGGCTCGCCGACGGCATCGCCGACATCCCCATCTCCACCTTCTTCGGCAACTCCCTCTTCCTCGCCGTCGGTTCGGTGATCGGCGTGGTGCTCTCCAGCTCGCTGGCGGCCTACGCCTTCGCCAAGATCGGCTTCGCCGGACGCGGCCTGCTCTTCACGCTGATGATCGGCACCCTGCTCCTGCCGTACCACGTGCTGCTCATCCCGCAGTACGTGCTCTTCCAGAAGCTCGAACTGATCAACACCTACACGCCGTTGCTGCTCGGCAAGTACCTGGCCACGGACGCCTTCTTCGTCTTCCTGATGCTCCAGTTCATGCGCGGGCTGCCGAAGGAGCTGGACGAGGCGGCCCGCCTCGACGGCTGCGGCCACCTGCGGACCTACTGGTCGATCGTGCTGCCGCTGTGCCGGCCCGCGCTCATCACCAGCGCGATCTTCACCTTCATCAACGCCTGGAACGACTTCATGGGTCCGCTGATCTACCTCAACGAACCCGAGAAGTACACGGTCTCACTCGGCCTGAAGATGTTCGTCGACCAGGACGGCGTCGCCAACTACGGCGGCATGATCGCGATGTCGCTGGTGGCGCTGCTGCCGGTGGTCGCCTTCTTCCTCGCCTTCCAGCGGTACCTCATCGACGGCATGGCCACCTCGGGCCTGAAGGGCTGAGGGGGATGGCCGGCGAGATGAGAACACGGTTCCTGGCCCGGTTCGGGGTCTTCGCGGAGTGCCTCCTCGTGGGCGTGTGGATCGCCGTCGCCGCACTGCCGCTCGTGACGCTGCCGGCGGCGCTCGCCGCCGGGGCGTCACACCTGCGGCGCTGGACCGGCGACGAGCAGGCCGGACTGCGGACCTTCGCCGCCGACCTGCGCGCCGCCGTCCGGGGCGGCGGCTGGGCGGTGGGCCTCGCCTGCCTGGCCGCGCTCGCCCTGGTCGGCGCCGACCTCGCCCTCGTACGGGCGCTGCCCGTACCCGGTGGGCGGGCCACGGGGGCCCTCGCGATCCTCGCGGCGATCTGGCTGACGGTCACCGTCCTGCGGGCGGCCACGGCCTGGCGCCCGCACCTGCGCTGGCGAGCCCTCCTCGGCCCGGCCGCCCGCCGCGCGCTGCGCGACCCGGCGGGCTCCCTCCTCGTCGTCTGCGGCCTCGCGGTGATCGCCGCGTCGGCCTGGTTCTCCGCACCCCTGGCCCTGCCCGCCCTCGGCATCCTCGTCGCCTCGGCCCTCGCCGCCGAGCACCGCCAGGCGTCCCCGGTGACCACCTGACCCCGTTGTGGGCCTCCGCCCGCCTCGTTGTGGGCCTGCGCCTACCCCCGTTGTGGGCCTGCGCCTACCCCGTTGTGGGCAATCGTCCGCCAGGGGCGGGACGGGTGGGCACAACGGACGGCGCCCCGTGCCGGGCCTGGGCTTCCGGGCCTGAACCCGCACCCCGCACCCCGCGCACGGTCCACTACACGGCGCGGGTCCAGCACAAAGGGCGGAGGCGCCGCCTAGGGCGCCGTCCCGTGTGCCCACCCGTCCCGCCCCGGCGGGACGCATGCCCACACGGGCGGTGGGCCGCGGCCACCACACCTCCCGCTTCCGCAGGCGTGCCGTCCCTCGGCATGCCCATGAAAGGAGTTCCCATGTCCTCCGTACCTCGCCGTTCTCTCCTCAAGGCCGCCGCCGTGGCCGGGGCAGCCGCGCAGTTCAGCTGGGCCCTCGGGCGCGGGGACGCCCGGGCCGCCGCGCCCGCCGAGACGCCGGCGGCCGACCGTCCGGCGACGGTCACCTGGCTGGAGCCCGGCGGGCTCGGCGCGGCCGCCGGGTCGACGTTCGGCGTCGCCTGGCCCAAGGGCGTCCACCCCGGCGACCGGACCTTCGCGCTGACCACCGCCGAAGGCGCCCCCGTCCCCGTCCAGACCTGGACGACCGCTCGCTGGCCCGACGGCTCCCTCAAGTGGACCGCGCACGCCGTCGGCCCCGAGAGCGCCGGGGCCGAGCGCTTCACGCTGGCCCCCGGAACCCCCGCGGCCGCCGGCACGTCGGTGTCCGTCACCGAGTCCGGCCGCCGGATCACCATCGACACCGGCACCGTGCGGGCCGTGGTGCGGAAGGACGGCGGGAAGCTCGTCGAGTCCGTCACCCGTGACGGCGTGAAGATCGCCACCGACGGCCGGCTCGTGCTGCTGCGGCAGAGCGACCTCGACGACGGCGACCAGGGCAACGCCAAGTGGGAGCGGTTCGACGGGGAGATCTCGGGCGCGACCGTCGAACAGAGCGGGCCCGTGCGGGCCGTGGTCCGTATCGACGGCAATCACCGCAAGGGCAGCCGGAGTTGGCTGCCGTTCTCGGTGCGTCTGTACTTCTACGCCGGTTCCGAGTCCTTCCGCATGGTGCACACCATCACCTACGACGGCGATCACACCAAGGACTTCATCCGCGGTCTCGGCGTCCGCTTCACCGTCCCCATGCGCGACGCCGCCTACGACCGGCACGTCCGTATCGCCGGCGAGGGCGCCGGCTTCCTCACCGAGGCCGTCCAGGGCGTCACCGGCCTGCGCCGCGACCCCGGTGCCGCCGTCCGTGCGGCCCAGGTCAAGGGCGAGAAGCTGCCCGACCCGGCGACCTGGGACCAGCGCGTCACCACCCGCATGCAGTACGTCCCCACCTGGGGCGACTACACCCTCGCCCAGCTCTCCGCCGACGGGTTCGGCCTGCGCAAGCGCACCAAGCCCGGCCACGGCTGGATCGCGGCCGGCGGCGGCCGCCGCGCGAGCGGTTTCGGCTACGTCGGCGGCGTGAGCGGCGGACTCTCCTTCGGGCTGCGGGACTTCTGGCAGAAGCACCCGGCCCAACTCGACATCAGGGGCGCCGCCGGCGACGAGGCCGAGGTCACCCTCTGGCTCTGGTCGCCCGAGGCCCAGCCCATGGACCTGCGCTTCTACCACGACGGCATGGGCCAGGACACGTACGCCGAGCAGCTCGAGGGCCTCAACATCACCTACGAGGACCACGAACCCGGCTTCGGCACCCCGTACGGCATCGCCCGCACCAGCGAGCTGATGTTCTGGGCCAACGCCGCCACCCCCGCCGCCGCGTCCCTCGTCGCCCAGGCGGAAGCCGTCCGCACCCCGCCGCAGCTCGCCGCCGCCCCCGAGGACCTGGTGCGCGCTCGGGTGTTCGGCGGCCTCTTCTCGCCCGTCGACCGCTCCACCCCCGCCAAGGCGAAGATCGAGGACCACCTCGACTTCCTCTTCTCCTACTACAAGGACCAGGCGGAGCAGCGCCGTTGGTACGGCTTCTGGGACTACGGCGACATCATGCACACCTACGACGAGGACCGGCACCAGTGGCGGTACGACGTCGGGGGCTACGCCTGGGACAACTCCGAGCTGTCGCCCGACCTGTGGCTCTGGTACGCCTATCTGCGCTCCGGCCGCGCCGACGTCTTCCGTTTCGCCGAGGCCATGACCCGCCACACCGGCGAGGTCGACGTCTACCACCTCGGCAGGTGGGCCGGCCTCGGCACCCGCCACGGCGTCCAGCACTTCGCCGACAGCGCCAAGCAGCAGCGCATCTCCACCGCCGTCTACCGGCGCCCCTACTACTTCCTCACCGCCGACGAACGCGTCGGCGACCTCATGCACGACCAGGTCGACTCCGACGAGACGTTTCTCGTCCTCGACCCCATCCGCAAGATCCGCACCGAGCCCTACACCCCCGACCGCCATGCCCTCTCCGTCGGCTTCGGCACCGACTGGAGCGGCCTCGCCGCCGCCTGGCTCACCGAGTGGGAACGCGGCGGTCCCAAGGCCGCCAAGGCCGAGGCGCGGCTGCGCTCCACCATGGAGACCATCGCCGCCCAGCCCAACGGCTTCGTCCAGGGCACCGGGCTGTACGACCTCGACACCGGCCGCTTCGCCGTCGCCCCGCAGCCGGTCGTCGGCGTCTCCCACCTCTCCGCGATGTTCGGCCTGGTCGAGATGTGCGCCGAGCTCATCGACCTGGTCGACATGCCCGCCTTCAAGAGCGCCTGGCTCGACTACTGCCGCTACTTCAACGCGAGCAAGACGGAGCAGGCCGCCCGCTACGGCCAGAACTTCGGCACCCTGCTGCTCTTCCAGGGCCACTCGCGCCAGGACGCCTACGCCGCCGCCCAGCTGAACGACACCCAGCTCGCCCAGCGCGCCTGGGCCAGGTTCGACAAGAGCGACGGATACACGGCGGCCATGGTCTGGGACAAGACGCCCGTGCGGGGCTCCGCCGCCCTCGAACCCGGCTACGAGCACCTGTGGATCAGCACCAACACCACGGCCCTGTTCGGTCTCGCCGCCATCCAGAACCTCGCCCTCGTCGGCGACCACCTGCCCAAGTGACCCGGCCGGCCCCGGCGGTTCCGGCGACCCGCCCCGCCGGACCGGCCCACCCGACCCCAGAGAGGCGCACGATGCGCAAGACCGCACTGCTCGCCGCGGCGGCGACCCTGCTCGGGACGCTCGCCGCCGCGCCGGCCGCCCACGCCGACGGCCCCTTCGGCCAGGGCCTCGACCACTGCGCGCCCACCGGCGGCGGGAGGCTCGCCTGCCACTTCGACGTGGCCCCCGGCACGTACGACGTCACCGTCACCCTCGGCGGGGACACCGCCGGCTCCACCGCCGTCGGCGGCGAGACCCGGCGCGCCCTGCTCGCCGAGACCGCCACCGCGGCGGGGGAGACCGTCCGCCGGTCCTTCACCGTGGACGTACGCGATCCGGAGGGGGAGCCCACCGGCCCCGCCGGCAGCCCCGGGCTCGACCTGGTCCTCGGCGGTGCGGCGCCCCGTGTCACCGCGCTGCGGGTCACTCCCGGCCCGAGGGCCCGCCGGCTGTTCCTCGTCGGCGACTCGACCGTCTGCGACCAGCCGGGCGACCCGTACACGGGCTGGGGCCAGCAGCTGCCCGTCCACCTGAAGCGGGGCGTCGCCGTCGCCAACCACGCGGACTCCGGCGAGAGCACCGTCACCTTCCTGGCGAACCCGGCGCTCTTCGACACGGTCGAGGCGGCGATCAGGCCCGGCGATCCCGTCCTGATCCAGCTCGCCCACAACGACAAGCAGACGGACGCCGTCACCTACCGCGCCCATCTGACCGGCATGGTCGAGCGGGTACGGGCCCGGGGCGGCGAACCCGTCCTCGTCACCCCGATCGTCCGCCGCTGGTTCAACGCCGACGGCACCCTGGACAACGGCATCGCCCTGCTCGTCAACGGCCTCGGCGTGGACCACCCCGCCGAGATCCGCGCCCTCGCGCACACCCTCGGCACCCCGCTGATCGACCTCACCGCCCTCACCAGGGCGCGGGTCGAACAGCTGGGCCCCGAGGCGTCCAAGGCCCTCTACCTGACGACCGAGAAGCGGGACAACACCCACACCTCGGTACGCGGGGCCACCGAGTACGCGGCTCTCGTCGCCGCGGAACTACGGGCCCGGGGAATCGTCCCGGAACCGCTGCTCCGGTAGGCCGAGTTCGAGGGGCGACGGCCCCTGGGCGCCCGGTCGTATCCCGCCTACCATGCGGATGATCACCGCCGCCGTGACCGACCACGGCGGCGGCACCGTATTCCGGGGGGATGTTTCATGGACGCGTACAACGTGCCCGTCGGGCCGGCCGCCGTGCGGGGGCCCCGCCACAGATTCCGCAACCCGAACGGACCGGCGCTCGTGGTCCAGTCGCTGATCGCCACCCAGGCCCTCACCGACGTCTACATCATCGCGAGCGGTGGCAAGGACTCGCCCTGGCTCGCCGAGGACATGGTCCCGTTTCCGGCCGTGCTCCAGGTGTCGTGCTGGGTCGCGTTCCTCGTCTGGTTCTTCCGCGTCCGCTGCAACGCCGAGGTCCTCGCCCCGGGCACCCACAAGTACACCGCGGGCTTCGCCATCGGCGCCTGGGCCATCCCGCTGGCCATGTGGTGGGTGCCGCGGCGCATCACCCTCGACATCCGCCGGGCGGGCGGCCCGCCCCGGGACGCCTTGCTGATCAACGCCTGGTGGCTCGTCTGGCTCCTCGACGGCCCGCTCTCGGTCGCCTTCCACTATCTCGTCCTCGGCCACTGGGACTACCGCAACCCGGTCGACCAGAGCCTCGGCATCCTGTGCGCGGTCCTCGCGATCGCGGTCGTCCGCCGCGTGACCGCCGACCAGCCCGCCGGGCCCCTGCCGTACTTCAACATGACCTGAGCCCCGGCCCCTTCGCGGGGCCGGGGAGAAGGTCAGGCCACCGGGGTGAAGGCGAGGGAGAAGGACGCCGGGGCCGCGTCGAGCCGGTATGCGGGAAGCACGCCCGGTCCGCAGGACTGGGAGCCGATGCCGTGCTGGGCGTGGTCGAGATGCAGCCACAGCGTGTCGCCCGCCACCAGGTCGGTGTCGTGGGCGGCGGCGTCCAGCTGCTCGGTGGTCCACCGACGGGCGGTGAACGCGAACGACGGCTCGCCCGCCACCCGTACGCCCTCGCCGCCGGAGGTCAGCTCCACCCATCGGGTGTCGATCCGGGCCCCGTTCTCCTGCGGTCGCAGGTACGGGGTCCGGAGCCCGTCGACCGGGGCCTCCCAGCGGCCGAGCCGGGCGGCGGCCCGGGTGTCCGGGTACGCCTCGCCCGGACCGGCTCCGTACCAGACGGCCCGGTCGAGCGCCGCCGGCAGGCCGAGCCGGACCCCCAGCCGGGGGAGTGGCACCCGCCACTCGCCGTCCGGCTCGACCTCGACCCGCAGCCGCAGCGCGTCGCCGTCCGACGTCCAGCGGTACGTGGTGTACAGCCCGATGTCGAGGGCCGCCGGTGCCACGCGTGTCCGTACGGTCAACCCGTCGTCCTCCAGGGCGACTTCGTCGAGACGGTGCCGCATCCGGTGCAGGCCGAGCTCGCGCCAGAGCGGTCCGTGGCGCTCGTCGGGCTGCCAGGGCGCGCCCTCGTCGTTGTCGGTCGGCGCCCGCCAGACGTCGAGGCGCAGCCCGGTGACGGGCAGGGAGCCCATGGCCACCGGCTCTCCGGTGCGGGCGTCGAAGACGCCGGGGCCGAGGGTGATCCGACCGGCCGCGCGCACGGGCCGTGGACCGCTCGTGCCGCGCGGCGCGGGAGTCGCCGGGGCGACGGGGACCTGACCCCAGGCGACCTCGTGCCCGGCGCTCGCCCACGCCGTGTCGTGCGCGAGCAACGCCCTTACGGTCCACAGCGTTTCGGCTTCGGCCGGGTGCGGGGGCGGGGCGGGCAGCGCCACCCGGGCGCTCGCCCCGGCGGCGAGCGGCGGGACGTCGAGCGGACCGGTGGCGAGGGTCTCGCCGTCGGCCAGGAAGGACCAGGTGAGGACGAGATGAGCGAGATCGGCGACGTCGTGGCCGTTGGCCACCAGGACCGTGTCCGGGCCCGCCGGGGTGATCCGTACGGGCTCGATCACCTTCTTGTACTCGAGGAGCCCCGGCGACGGCGTCCGGTCGGGGAAGAGGAGGCCGTCGCAGACGAAGTTCCCGTCGTGCAGCTCCTCGCCGAAGTCGCCGCCGTAGCCGTACCCGTGCACCGGATGGGCGAGTCCGTGATCGATCCACTCCCACACGAAGCCGCCCTGGCAGCGCTCGTGCCGCTCGAAGAGCCGCTGGTATGCGGCGAGTCCGCCCGGTCCGTTGCCCATGGCGTGCGCGTACTCGCAGAGGATGAGGGGGAGTTCGCGCCGGGACTCCGGGCCGCCGTCGGCCCGCCGGCCGATCTCGTCGACCTCGGCGTGCGGCGGGTACATCCGCGAGTAGACGTCGGTGTCCGCGCAGGAGCGGTCGCCCTCGTAGTGGATCGGCCGGGACGGGTCGCGGTGGCGGATCCATTCCGCCACCGCGGTGAGGCCGGCGCCGGTGCCGCATTCGTTGCCCAGCGACCACATGACGACCGAGGGATGGTTCTTGTCCCGCTCGACGAGGCGGGCCGCCCGGTCGAGCAGGGCCGGGGTCCAGCGTGCGTCGTCGACCGGGTTGCCCCGCCAGGCCAGGTCCTCGAAGCCGTGGGTCTCCAGGTCGCCCTCGTCGATCACCCAGAGCCCGTAGGTGTCGCACAGGTCGAGGAAGGCGGGGTGCGGCGGGTAGTGGGAGGTGCGGACGGCGTTGATGTTGTGGCGCTTCATCAGCTCCACGTCCCGCCGCATCGTCGCGAGGTCCAGGCTCCGGCCGTGCTCCGGGTGGAACTCGTGCCGGTTGACGCCCCGGAAGAGGATCCGGCGGCCGTTGACCTTCAGGACCCCGCCCTCCACGGCCACCGTCCGGAAGCCGATCCGCAGCGCGATGCGCTCGCCGCCGGCCGCGAGCTCGCCCTCGTACAGCCGGGGCACCTCGGCGCTCCACGGCTCGACCGGCACGGTGACGCTCTCCCCGGTGGCGAGATCGAGGCCGAGTCCGGGGACGGTGACCCGGCCCGGGACGTCGCAGTCCACCCGCAGGGTGCCGTCGCCGGTGGTGTGATCGAACGCGGAGTGGACGAAGAAGTCGCCGGGGGCGCCCTCCGACCGGTGCAGCAGGGTCACGTCACGGAAGACGCCCGGCAGCCACCACTGGTCCTGGTCCTCCAGGTAGGAGCCGGAGGACCACTGGTGGACGCGGAGCGCCAGGACGTTGTCCCGCGCCTTCAGGAGGTGTCCGACGGAGAACTCGTGGGCCAGCCGGGAGCCCTTGAAGTCGCCCAGTTCCGTGCCGTTGAGCCAGACCCGGGCGCAGGACTCGACCCCGTCGAGGCGCAGGACGGCGCCGCCGGCCGCCGGCCAGTCGGCGGGCAGGTCGAAGCGGCGCAGGTGGTCGCCGGTCGGGTTCTCGGTGGGGACGCGTGGCGGGTCGACGGGGAAGGGGTAGCGCACGTTCGTGTAGACGGGGCCGCCGTACTCCTTGCCCTGGAGCACCCAGTGGCCCGGCACCGCGACCGTCCCCCAGGCGCTCGCGTCGAACGCCGGGGCGGCGAAGGAAGCGTCCTCGGCGTCGGCGGTGGGGGAGAGGCGGAACGCCCAGTCGCCGTTCAGGGAGAGGGCGGCCGCGTCGGAGCGGGCGTACCAGGCGCGGGGCGGGAGCGTGCCGCGCCCGGGTGAGACGTCCTCGTGCCAGGGCGGTGACGGGGGCGTGCGCAAGGGCAGGGCGGACATGGTCCTCCTGTCGGAGAGCGGAAGAAAGCGGAAGAGGAGCGGAAGAGAAAGGTGCGATCCATGGCGCAGAAAGCGCTTGCCGTCCGAGGTTCATCCCACCGCGCGGAATGCCACCGCACAACCCCGCGAGGCCACCGGACCCTTGGACTCTTCGCGACCCGCCTGGACAGCTCGTCGAGCCGCCGCTTAGGGTCGGGAGCCGAATCGTCGGGCGGTCGCCCGGAACACCGGGAAACGCCCAGGAGCGCGCACGTGGTCACCCTCGCCGATGTCGCCCGCCACGCCGGGGTCTCGGCCAGCACCGTCAGCTACGTGCTCAGCGGCAAGCGCTCCATATCCGGCCCCACCCGCGAGCGCATCCAGCACAGCATCGACGCCCTCGGCTACCGGCCGCACGCCGGCGCCCGCGCGCTCGCCAGCAGCCGCACCGACATCCTCGCCCTGATGATGCCGCTGCGCACCGGCCTCTACGTGCCCGTGATGATGGAGATCGCGATGGCCGTCACCACCACGGCCCGCACCCACGGCTACGACGTCCTCCTGCTCACCGGCGAGGAGGGCCCCGAGGCCGTCCGCCGCGTCGAGGGCAGCGCCGTCGCCGACGCCATGATCGTCATGGACGTCGGCCTCGACGACCCGCGCATCCCCTGCCTCCAGGCCGCCGAACGGCCCGCCGTCCTCATCGGCCTGCCCGCCGAGACCGCCGAAGCGGCCGACACCACCGGACTCGACTGCGTCGACCTCGACTTCGAGGCCGCCGGCGCCCGCTGCGTCGAACACCTCGCCGCCCTCGGCCACACCGGTATCGCCGTCCTCGGCGAACCCCCCGCCGTCTACGAGCGCGGCACCGGCTTCGCCACCCGCACCCTCACCGGCCTGCGGACCGCCGCCGCCCGGCACGGCGTCGGGCTGCTCCACCGGCCCGTCGACGGCACCTACGCCGCCGTCGCCGCCGCCGTCACCCGCGTCTTCGAGGAACGCCCCGGCACCACGGCCCTCGTCGTCCAGAACGAGGCCGCCGTCGAGCCGCTGCTCGCCCTCCTGCGCCACCAGGGCCGCGCCGTCCCCGAGGACGTCTCCGTCGTCGCCATCTGCCCCGACCAGGTCGCCGTGCACGCCTCCGTGCCGCTCACCGCCGTCTCCGTACCCGCCCAGGAGATGGGGCGGCAGGCCGTCGAACGCCTCGTCGCGCGTCTCGCCGGACAGGCCCCGCGCGGCACGGAACTCATCGCGCCGCGGCTCACCGCGCGCGCCAGCACCGGCCCCGCCGCACCGGCCCGTCCCGCCTCGCCGCCGGAGGGCCGTCGTGGTCACGACGGACGCTGACACCGAGGACAGCGCGACGGAGTTCCGGGCCTTCTTCGAACGCCACTACGCCGAACTCGCGCGCCTCGCCCACCTGCTGACCGGCGAGACCGACGCCGCCGACGACCTCGCCGCCGACGCCATGCTCGCCCTGTGGCACCGCTGGGACCGGGTCCGCGCCGCCGACCACCCCGCCGCCTACGCGCGGGGCGTCGTCGCCAACCTCGTCCGCACCCGCATCCGGGGCACCGTCCGCGAACGCCGCCGCATCGCCGCCTTCTGGGACCGTCGCCCGGAGCACACCGAGGACCCGGACGTGCCCGCCGTCGTCGACGTCAGGACCGCCCTGCGCGCCCTGCCGTTCCGCAAGCGCGCCTGCGTCGTGCTCCGCCACGCCTTCGACCTCTCCGAACGGGACACGGCGCTCGCCCTCGGCGTCTCGGTCGGTACGGTCAAGAGCCAGACCGCCAAGGGCATGGCCGAACTCCAGCGGCTCCTCGGCCCCCGGGCAGCCACCGAACTCGCCGCGGGGAGGCGCTGATGGACGAGACACGGCTCCGCCGCGAACTGAGGGAGGCCGCGCTCGCGCACCGGCCCGACCACGCCCGCATCCTCGCCCGGGTGGAACGCGGGCTGGCCGAGCCCGCCCCGGCGCCCCGGCGCCGCCCGTCGGCGGGCCGCCGGGCCGGCCGCCGCTGGACGGTGGGCGCGGCGGTCGCCGCGGCCGTCGCCGGGGTCGTCGGCATCGGCGGCCTCGCCGCGACCACCCTGGGCGACCGGCCCGCCCCGCCCGCCACCGTGCTCCCCGCGCCCGGCCCGGCCGCCCGGGCGGCCGGCACCGTCGACCCCGGCAGCAACCGCTGGTGGGCGCAGAGCGACCTCGCCCTGACGACGGACTCGCCCGTCTCCGGCCTCACCGTCGAGCTGCGCGTCGCCCGTACCCCCGGCGTCGTGACCACCGGGCACTGGCAGACCCGCCCGGCCGACGACTTCACCGTGACGGTGTCCGAGCACGACGGCGCCCTCGTCTACCGGTGGACCCTCAGGCCGGGCCGCGACATGCCCCCGGGCCCCCACGTCTTCGCCGCCCAGTACAACCACGCCGAGGGCGTACGCGACGCCTCCGCCGACACCTACACCGCCGTCCTGACCGGCGCCGACGGCGGCCGCACCACGCTCCGGGGCACGTTCGGCCGCTGACCGGCCGGTGCCGCGGGCCCCCGGGGTCGTACCACCGCCTCGCCCGCGCGGGGGAGCGGGTTCCGTCCACGGCCCGATCCCCCGGCGCCCCCCGGCCGCGATCGTCGACACCGAACGGGTCGCCCGGCGGCCCACCGGACCGAGGACCGCCCATGCAGCACGAGCCCCTCCGCCCCGCCGCACCGTCACCCGCCCCTCCGGGCCGGATCCGCAGAGCCTGGCGGTCGGCCCACGAGCCCGTGCCCGGAGTCTCCCGGCGGACCCGGCGGCTCGCCTACGCCGTGCCGTTCACCGTCCTGCCGGCCGGTCTGTGGCGGCTGCCGGCGGCCTTCGACTCCGGGATCGGCGTCGCCGAGCGGCTCTACATCGTGTTCCTCTCGCTGTTCTCCGAGGCCGTCGCCTTCACCGCCGTCGGGCTCGTCGCCCGGTGGGGCGAGGTGGTCCCCGGCTGGGTCCCGGTCCTGCGCGGCCGGCGCATCCCACCGGCCGCCGTCCTCGTCCCCGCGGCCCTCGGGGCCGCGGCCCTCACGCTGCTGTGGACCGTGCTGGCCCTGGCCACCGAGGTCCTGGGCACCACCATCCGGGGCGACGCCCTGCCCCTCGACTACCCGAGCAGGGCCGGGGGCCGGCAGGCGGCGTTCTTCTACGTCTGCTACGCGCCGCTCGTGCTCTGGGGCCCGCTCCTCGCGGTGCTGACCGTGGCGTACGGCAGGCGTCGCCTCCGGCCGCCGCGCGCGGCCGTCTGAAACGTTTCGAAACCCCGGCAACCCTTCCCCCGGCGGCGGCGACACAGAGACAACCGGGAGCCGCCCCGTACCGCCGTACCGAAGGAGCCACGCCGATGAGC
This sequence comes from Streptomyces sp. NPDC059534, assembly GCF_042743475.1. Taxonomy (NCBI): domain Bacteria; kingdom Bacillati; phylum Actinomycetota; class Actinomycetes; order Kitasatosporales; family Streptomycetaceae; genus Streptomyces; species Streptomyces sp. NPDC059534. The sequence goes on along the minus strand of NZ_JBHWAQ010000016.1, from coordinate 109,936 downwards.
TCGTACGACATCACCGAACACACCCTCCGCCGCCGTACCCTGCTCGGCGCCGCCGCGGCCGGTTCGGCGCTGGCCGCCGCCGGGGGCATCGCCCCGGCCACGGCCGCGGCGGCCGGGTTCGGCTGGAGCGACGACGGCACGCAGTACGTGATCGACACCGGTGCCGGACTGGTGTTCAAGGTCTCCAAGTCGACCGGGGACCTCACCTCGCTGGTCTACAAGGGCAAGGAGTACGAGGGGTACGGGGGCAAGCACTCGCACGTCGAGTCGGGGCTGGGCGCCTCCACCGTGTCGCTCGCGCAGACCGGCTCCACCGTGCTCGTCACCGTCGTCCACGGCACGCTCCGCCATTACATCGCTGCCCGGGCCGGACTCGACAACGTCTATCTGTGGACCGACAAGGCCGACACGTCCTTCACCGCCACCCGCTTCATCGCCCGCCTCAAGCCCGGGATCTTCCCGAACGAGGGCCCCGACTCCTGGGTCGAGGGCGCCGACACCGTCATCGAGGCCGGTGACGTGTGGCAGCGGGCCGACGGGCAGACCCGCTCCAAGCACTACTCCGGGGTCCGGGTCATGGACTACGACCACATCGGCTGCACCACCGGCTCGGTGGGACTGTGGATGGTCCGCTCCAACCACGAGAAGGCGTCCGGGGGCCCCTTCTACCGTTCCCTGCTCCGCCACTCCAACGAGCTCGGCGTCGGACTGTACGAGATCCTCCACTACAGCCAGTCCCAGACCGAGGCCATGCGCTTCGGCCTCCAGGGTCCCTACCTGCTCGCCTTCACCGACGGCGGCGCCCCCGACCCGGCGCTCCGCGCCGTCGACCACGACACGTCCTGGGTGGACGGCCTCGGCATCCCCGGCTGGGTCGGTGCCGCCGGGCGCGGCCGGGTCGCGGGTGTCGGCCTCGCCGGCATGGCCGCGGACCACCCGTACACGGTCGGCTTCGCCAACCCCGACGCCCAGTACTGGACCCGCGCCACCGCCGGCACCGGCGCCTTCTCCTGCCGGGGCATGCTGCCCGGCACGTACACCCTCACCGTCTACAAGGGCGAACTCGCCGTCCACACCGCCGCGGTGACCGTCACCGCCGGGACCGCCACCGCCCTGCACACGATCACCCTCGCGAACGACCCGGCCACCGCGCCCGCGCTCTGGCGGATCGGCGACTGGGACGGCACCCCCGGGGCCTTCAAGAACGCCGCCCTGATGACGTACGCGCACCCCGCCGACGTCCGGGCCGCGTCCTGGACCGGGAACGTCGTCGTCGACGGGAGCGACGTGTCCGCCGCCTTCCCCTGCTATCTGTGGAAGGACGTCAACGACGGCGTCCTCGTGTACTTCCGGCTCACCGCCGCCCAGGCCGCCGCCGCGCACACCCTCCGGATCGGGGTCACCACGGCCTTCCTCAACGGACGCCCGCAGGTCACCGTCAACGACTGGGTCTCCGCCGTCCCCTCGCCGCCGGCCCAGCCCTCGACCCGTTCGCTGACCAACGGCTCCTACCGGGGCAACAACCACACCTTCACCTACGTCGTCCCGGCGAGCGCCTGGAAGACCGACCCGAGCCAGTACAACGTCCTGAGGCTGAACATCGTCAGCGGCTCCTCCGGTACCGGCTTCCTCAGCCCCGGCACCGCCGTCGACTGCGTCGACCTGCTGCCCTGACCGCGGGCGCCCGGGACCGGAGGCGGAACTCCCGCCCCGGGCGCCCGTATTGACACCGCAGACGCGTGAATCGCGGCGATCTTGGTGTTGGTGCGGGCCAGGGGCGCGATGCGAGGCTGACGGCATGGACATCTTCACGACGACACACGGCGCGGTACGGGGCTTCCGCGCCTCCGCCGACGTCGTCGCCGTACTCGGAATCCCCTACGCCGCGCCGCCGTTCGGCGCCGACCGGTTCCGCGCGCCCCGCCCGGCGGCCGCGTGGAGCGGAGTACGTGACGGCACGGCCTTCGGCCCCGTCGCCCCGCAGTCGGCGGAGCTCCCCGGCGCGCCCGTGTGGCGGCCCGGCGACGAGGACGTCCTCACCGTCAACCTGTGGACCCCGGCACCGGACGGCGGCTCCCTGCCCGTCCTGGTCTGGATCCACGGCGGGGCCTACGCCTTCGGCTCCTCCGCCCAGCCCGACTTCGACGGCGACGCGCTGGCCCGCGCCGGCCTCGTCGTGGTCACCCTCAACTACCGGCTCGGCTTCGAGGGGTTCGGGCACGTACCCGCCGGCGGACACGGCGAGTACCCCGACAACCGCGGCCTGCTCGACCAGGTCGCGGCCCTGCGCTGGGTCCGCGACAACATCGCCGCGTTCGGCGGCGATCCGCGCAACGTCACCGTCGCCGGCCAGTCCTCCGGGGCCGCCTCGGTCGCCTGCCTGATGGTGATGGACCGCGCCCGGGGTCTGTTCCACCGGGCCGTCGCCCACAGCCCCGCCAGCCCGCACCACCCGCCGGAGACCGCGGCCGCCACCACCCGCGAGGTCGCCGCCGCGGCGGGCTGCCCGGCCACCGCCGAAGGGCTGGCCTCCACGAGCCCCCAGGCCCTGGTCGCCGCCTCCGACCGGGTGGTCGACGCCTACCGGCGCGACCCCTCCTCGGGCTCCCGCCACTACGACCCCACGCTCTACGCCCCCGTCCTCGACGGCGACGTCCTGCCCGTCGACCCCCTCGCCGGGATGGCCGCCGGCGCGACCCGGGACGTGGACCTGCTGGTCTGCCACACCACGGAGGAGTACTGGCTGCTCGACGCCGTCGGCAGCAGCGCGAAGGTCACCACCGAGGAACGACTCGACCGGTTCGCGCGCGACTTCGGCCTTCCCGCCGGCCTGGTGGCCGGCTACCGGGCCGAGCTGCCCGACGCCCCGGTGCTCGACGTCTACCTCGCCGTCTTCGGCGACCTGCTCTTCGCCGAGTACGGCAACCGGCTGGCCGAGCGGCACGCCCTCGCCGGCGGCCGGGCGTTCCTGTCGCGCTTCGACCGCCGCCGGCCGGGCCCGCACGGGGGCGTGCGGGCCTGGCACTGCGCGGACGTCCCCTTCGCCTTCGGCAACGTCGACCGCGACGGCGCGGCCTTCCTCATCGGCGGCGCCCCCACCCCCGAGGACCACGACCTCGCCCGCCGCATGGTGCGCGCCTGGGCCGACTTCGCCACCCACGGGGACCCCGGCTGGCCCGCGGTGGAGGCGGGCGCTCCCGCCCGCGCCCACCGCTGGAGCACCGGGGAGGAGCCGGACGACGGGCCCGTCGGAGCCCGGCCCGCCGTCGTCCGGGCCCTGTGGGCCGGGGCGGACTTCCCCGTCCTGTGCCCGTGAACGGGCCGCCCGTGTGAACGGACCGCCCGTCAGACGCGGGGCCGCCGGGGCACCCAGTCGCCGAGGTACGCCGCCCGGGTCACCGTCGCGGCCTCGGCGGCCGGGAGCTGCGGGCGGTTCTCGGGGACGGTGACCGCGGCGCCCGGACCGGTGTTGCGGTACTCGGCGAACCGCTGCTCCTGCCACGGGTAGAGGTCGCGCATGTCGGCGTAGGGGGCGACGGCGTCGATCCCGGGGCCGAGGACGCTGTCCCGGACCACCAGCGACGGCCAGGCGGTGGGGTCGGAGCCGGGCACCCAGGGCCTGGCGAGCTTGTAGAAGCCGTCCGGGGCCTCGCTGCTGACCCGGCAGCGGGCGGCGAGGAAGCCGTACGCGTTCGGCCGGGCCGTGGACGGGGCGAAGACGAAGCCGTGCGGGGCCGCCGCCAGGTCGGTGCGGAGCAGCGTGCGGAAGTGGCAGTGCGCGAAGACCGCCCGGGCCCGGCCGAAGACGAAGTCGACGTCCCCCTCCGCGTAGCAGTGCGCGAAGTACTGGCGGGCGACGGCTCCCAGGGACAGGGAGTCGGCGTACAGGGTGTCCTGATGGCCGAGGAACCGGCAGTGGAAGAAGGCCGACCGGTCGCCCTGGACCTTGATCGCGACGGCCTGGGTGCCGGGATCGCCCGGCAGGTCGGCGCGGCGGAAGTCGTTGGCGAAGGTGACGCCCTGGGCGGTGAAACCGTCCGCCTGGACCGTGGTCGTCGCGGAGCCGGTCGTGCCGTGGGTGCCGCCCTCGGGCCGGGGCGTGCCGGCCGCGTTGGCGTACACCACGACGACGTCCCGGGGGTCCCCGGTCGCCCCGATCCAGGTCATGCCGGTACGGGCGGCGCTCACCGCGACCGTCTCGCGGTACGTGCCGGGGGCGAGCACCAGCGTCCAGCCGCCGCCGGACGCCGCGGTGACCGCCGCCTGGACGGTGGTGTGGTCGCCGAGGCCGCCGGGGTGCACGTACAGCGTCCGCTCGTCGCGCCGGGCGGCCGGCGAACCGAACCGGCCGAAGGGGCCCGGGGCGCGGTGCGGGGCGGCGGCCGCCGCCCGGCCCGGCAGGGCCGGGACGAGGGCGGCGCCGAGGCCGGCGGTGAGGAGGGAGCGGCGGCCGACGGCCCCCGCTCCGGTGGGGTGTGCGGGCATGCGGATCCTCCTGGGATGCCGGGGCTCAGCGCAGACGGCCGGCGCCCGCGAGATGGTCGACGAGGGCGGGGACCGCCCGCGGGTGGTCGACCCGGGTGCGCAGGACGGGGGTCCAGCCCGCGTCGGCGCGCAGCGCCTCGGCCGGGTACTGCTCGTTGTGGACGGCGAGCAGGTCGACCGGGCGGCCGTTGACGTAGTTGCCGGAGACCGTCACCGGCGCGTCCTTCCACTTCTTGAGGATCTTCCCGGCGGGCACGTCCCCGGCGAGCGTGAACGCGTTCTTCTCGGCGAACAGCCGCGACTCCTGGCCGATGCCGAAGCTGTACACGTACGGCCCGCTCGGCACCACGAAGTGATTGTTGTACGCGTCGACCCGGCCGAACCGGACCCGGGGCGCCCGCTCCACGACGTTCGCGAAGAGGTTGTGGTGGAGGGTGACGCGCAGCCTGTCCCGGTCGGTGGCGCCCGCGCTGTCGCTGTTGCCGATCATCAGCGTCTTGTCGTGGTCGGTGAAGACGTTCCAGGAGGCGGTCACGAGGTCCGCGCCCCGCACGACGTCCAGCTCCCCGTCGTGCTGCTGGTAGACCTCCCCGTAGTACGAGGGGAGCGAACTGTCCGGGTGGGCCCCGTCGGTGAAGGTGTTGTGGTCGATCCAGACATGCGTGGAGCCGTACACGACGAGGCTGTCGTACTCGGAGTTCCACGCCCCGGTCGCGCCGTCCGTCGGGTCCCACTGCGGGAAGCAGTCGAGCGGGCTCTCCAGGGTGAGGTTGCGGACGATGACGTTGTCCACGCCCTGCACCTGGAGGCTGCCGCCGGTGATCCCCGCGTGCCGTCCGACGCCGACGATCGTGGTGTTGACCGGCACCTTCACCTTGATCGCCAGGCCCTGCGCGGTGGCGGAGGCGGCCCGCAGCGTCTCCTGGGGGCCGCTGACCTCGGTCTCGTACCCCCAGACCGCGGGGTCGTAGTCGGCGAGGTAGCGGGCGAAGTCGTAGCCGGGGGCCTCGAAGGCGGCGCAGCCGGCCGCGGTCGCGTTCAGCGTGCCCACCACCTTGACGATGCGGGGCTCGGTGCCGGGTGCGGCGAGCGCGGTCCGGAACTCCTCCCAGGTGGTGACGGTGAAGACCCGCGAGGCGTCGGCGGCGGCCCCGCCGGTGGTGCCGGTGCCGTCGGAGGCCCAGCCGTCGCCGGCCGGGAGGGTGGCGCGAGCGGGGTCGGCGCCGGGCCGGTGACCGGCGTGGGCACCCGCCGCGGGGGCGGTGACGGTCAGGGCGAGGGCGGTCGCGGCCACCACTCCCAGTCGCTTGCTTCGGTTCACGGTCAGCTCTCCTCGGAAACGGGCCAGGTGATCCGGTCGGTGGGTATCCCGGCGTCCAGGCGGCAGGTCTCGCGCGGCGCGAGGACGCGGGTGCGCAGGAGCTCGGCGGTGACCAGCCGGGCCACCTCGATCGCCCCGGGCGGGTTGAAGTGGGTGTTGTCCTGCTCGGTAGCGGTCCAGTTGAAGTACGTCTTGGTGGCCTCGGGCCCGAGCTCCTGCCACAGGGCCAGGGACAGGGCCTCGATGTCGAGCAGCGGGACGTCCGCCTCGGCGGCGGCCTCCCGCATCGCCGCCGGGTACGCGCCGTGGGTGCGCTGGGCGGTCCCGTCGGCGGCGAACCTCCGCCGCTCCACGGGGGTGGCGAGCACCGGGAGGGCGCCCCGGGACCGCGCGCCGTCGACGAAGACGCGCAGGTTGTCCTGGTAGGTGGTCCACGGCTCGGTGAAGCGGGTGGGGTCGGCGGTCTTCTCGTCGTTGTGGCCGAACTGGACCAGGAGCAGGTCGCCGGGGCGGATCGCGGCGAGGACCGGGTCGAGCCGGCCCTCGTCGAGGAAGCTCTTGGTGCTGCGTCCGTTGACCGCGTGGTTGGCCACCGCGATCCCCCGGTGCAGGAAGAACGGCAGGGCCATGCCCCAGCCGGTCTCGGGTGCGGCGTCGGCGTACTTCTGGGCGGCCGTGGAGTCGCCCGCGACGAAGAGGGTCCGCGAGCGGGGCCGGCCCAGGGCCTGGGCGGCGGGGGTCCCGGCCAGGGCGAGCGCGAGGCCCGCCCCGGCCGTGACGACCGCGCGGCGGCCGACGCTCACTTGTTCTGCTGCTTCCACTCGGCCTGGGCGGCGTTCAGCTGCTCGGCGAGGTGGTCGAGGAACTCCTTGGCCGTGGCCTTGCCGAGCAGGACCTTCTGGAAGGCCGGCTCGTTCTCGGCCTTGGAGATCGTGTTCCAGTCCGGCAGGTAGTACGGCAGTTCCACGATGGTGGCCTTGCCGCTGAAGAGGACCTCGGCGCCGAGCTTGGTCGGCTCGGCCTGCTGGAGCCACGGGTCCCCGGCGGCCTCCGTGTTGGCGGGGATGGCGCCGGCCGACTCGTTCCACTTGCTGTTGGACTCGTGCGAGGCCGCGAACTCGATGAACTTCCACGCCGCGGCCTTGTTCTTGCCGGAGGAGAACAGCCCGAGCCCGTCGACGGGGTTGGAGACCTGCACCCGGGTGCCGTCGTCCAGGGTCGGGTTGGGGATGCCCCGGAACTTCTCCGTGCCGAGCGCCTTCACGTGGTCCTGGTAGGAACCCAGGTTGTGGTTCAGCATGCCGATCTGGCCGCTGTCCCACTGGGCGACCATCTTGGTGAAGTCGTTGTTGACGTCGGCGGCCGGGGTGGTCCGCTTGAACAGACCGGCGTACTTCTCCAGGGCGGCGACGTTCTTCGGGTCGTTGACGGTGGTCCTGTCGCCGTTCCAGAAGGAGGTGATGCCGCTCTGGCCGTACATGGCGTCCAGGGCCTGGGCGATGGAGCCGGCGCCGCCGCGGATCGTGTAGCCGAAACGGTTCTTGTCCGCGGCGGTCAGCTTCTCGGCCGCCGCATAGAACGCCGACCAGGTGGCGGGCTCCTCCAGACCGGCCGCCTTGAACAGGTCGGTGCGGTAGTACAGCACCCCGTTGCTGGCGGAGGTCGGGACCGTGAACAGCTTGCCCTGGCCGCCGGCCGACTTCACGCTCGCGAGCATGCCCGCGTTCAGCCTGCCCTTGAGGGAGCTGCCCTCGATCCGGGCGTCCATCGGCTCCAGGGCGTCCTGCGCGGCGATCCCGGCGAGCATCGCCGCGCCGACGCCGCCGACGTCCGGCAGGCCGCCGCCCTGGATGGCGGTGTCGTACTTGGACTGGACCTCCTTGGAGGCGATCCCGACGTACTCGACGTCGATGTCGGGGTTCGCCTTCTCGAAGTCCGCGATGATCTCCTTCCAGACGTCGGTGCGGACACCGCCGTTGTTGTCCCAGAAGGTGATCTTTCCCTTGCCCGATCCCTCGGTGCCCTTGTCGCCGCCCGCGCCGCTGCCGTCGTCACCGCAGGCGGTGGCGGTCAGGGCGAGGACGCCGGAGAGGGCGAGGGCGAGGGCGGCTCTGCGCCGTCCGCCGGGGAGGATGGTCATCGTCGGCTCTCTTCTCTGCGGGTGTTGCGGGGACTTGCGGGGAGGGGTGTGGGGGAGTCCGAAGGGGGCGCCGGCGGCGCCCGGTGGGGGAGGAGCGGTCAGGCGGGGGTGACGCGGAAGGCGGAGAACACGGCCGTCCCGGCGTGCCCCGCGCCCGTCGGGGCGCCCGCGAACAGGCCGAGGAGCGCGCCGACCCAGCGCCAGGGCGTGGCCGCGAACTCCGGCCCGAGCCGCACCGGGCCCGCGCCCGCGTCGTACGAGAACCGGCAGCGCGCGTCCGCTGTGACCTCGATCCGCAGCAGGACCCGGTCGCCGCTGAGGGGCAGGGAGTGGGCCGCGTCCCGCTCCGGGTCGGCGTTGGCCGGGGCGAAGCGGTGCACGAGCCGGGTCGTGCCGTCGGCGGCGCGTTCCAGGCCGATCCAGGCGTAGGCGTCGCCGAGGACGACCAGCCCGGCACGGGCGCCGGGCGCCTCCGTGTCGAGCCGCAGCCCCACCTCGACCGTGCGCGCCCCGGCGGGCAGCCGCTGGGTGAGCACGTGCGGCACGCTCCGCAGGTCGTCCAGGCGCTCCGTACGGACGCAGCCCAGGCGCAGGCCGTCCGCCGCGTGCTGGGTGGCCCAGCCCTCCTCCGGATTGGCGGTCCACTGCCACTGGCGGCCGAACCGCCCGCCGGGGAAGGTGTCGTCCACGGCCGGACGCGCCGCCGGCTGCTCCGGCAGGTCCGGCTTGCGGTGCACGCGCACCGGGGCGCCGCCGTCGCCGAGCACCGGCCAGCCGTCCGCGTCCCAGCGCATCGGCTGGAGGTGGACGATCCTGCCGTGCGCGCCCGCCTGCTGGAAGTGCAGGAACCAGTCCTCGCCGTGCTGGGTGCGGACCCAGCCGCCCTGGTGGGGGCCGTTGACGTCGGTGTCGCCCTGTGCCAGGACGATCCGCTCCTCGTACGGGCCGAGGAACGAGCGCGACCGGAACGCGCCCTGCCAGCCGGTGGCCACGCCCCCGGCCGGGGCGAGGATCCAGAACAGGCCGTCGTGCCGGTACAACTTGGGGCCTTCGAGCGTGAACCAGCCCGGGATCCGGTCGGCGTCCACGAGGATCCGGCCCTCGTCGAGGACCTTCGTTCCGTCCGGGCTCATCCGGTGCCCGACGAGCCGGTTGTTGACCCCGGCACGGGACTTGGCCAGGGCGTGCACGAGGTACGCCTCACCCGACTCCTCGTCCCACAGCGGACAGGCGTCGATGAGGCCCCGGCCGGCCTTCACCAGGTGCGGCGTGGTCCAAGGACCGCGCACCGAAGCGGCGTTGACCTGGTAGATCCCGTGGTCGGGATCGCCCCAGAAGATCCAGAACCGCCCGTCGTGGTGGCGCAGCGACGGGGCCCACACCCCGCGGTCGTGCCGGGGAACGGTGAACGCGGCGGCCGGTTCTAGGCGTTCGAGGGCGTGGCCGACCAGGCTCCAGTTGACCAGGTCGCGGGAGTGCAGCAGGGGCAGACCCGGCGCGCGGCCGAAGCTGGACGAGGTCAGGTAGTAGTCCTCGCCCACCCGCAGGACGTCCGGATCGGACCAGTCCGCCGCCAGGACCGGGTTGCGGTACGTCCCGTCCCCCAGGTCACCGGTGGCGGTCCCCGCGCCCGGGGGCGCCCCTGCCGCGAGTCCACCGCCCCGACGATCCGCGGCCGCCCCGGTCACGCGGCCACCGCCTTGCGGACCAGGGCCGCGGCCCCGGAGCGGTCCAGGCGGCCGTCGGCGACGACGGTGACCACCCGCCGCACCAGGGTCTCCCCGGCCGGCACCACGAGCCGCTCGTCGTGGGCGAGCGAGGAGCCGACACCGGGGTACTCGGCGGCGCGGACGAACCAGGGGTCGGCGCGGGTCGCCGCGGTCGCCCCGGCGAAGACCAGCGTCCAGCCGTCGCCCGCGAGCGCCACCCAGTCGGCCGCCGCCCCGTGCACGGCCTCCTCGCCGTCCGCCTCCGCGCCGAACACCACCGGCGCCGTCGCCTCCTTGGGCGCGCGCCAGAAGAAGCCGCCGTACGCGGCGCCCGGCCGTCCGTTCGTCGCCGGGCTGCCGATCGACAGCTCCCGCCCCGACGCGTTGGCCAGCGAGAAGGTGAGGTCGAGGGCCCAGGCGGAGTCGGTGAGCGCGGTGGCCGCCACGGTGCGGTGTTCGCGGAACAGCCGCTCGCCGCCGGCCGTCCAGCTCAGCTCCTCGACGAAGCCGTCCGGGTCGCACAGCTTGAACCCGTCGTGCCGCTGGACGCCGTGGTTGTCGAGCTCGACGGAGCCGCGGTCGCGGACGAAGGTGCGCCCGCCCCAGAAGTTGCGGCCGTCGACGTCGGCCACGGCGACGCCCGCGCCGAGGTGGTGCGGATGGTCCTCGGGCAGGGTCTCGGTCACCACCCGCCCGGCGAGCGTGGTGACGGGGTGCAGGGAGGGCCGGGGCGCGTGGTCGGCGGCGAGCTCGGGCCGGGTGGTGTAGCGGGCGACGGTGCGGCCCGCGCAGCGCAGCAGGGTCGGCGGTCCGGCGTTCATCGGACCTCCGCCCGCGTCGACGGCGCCCAGGCGGCGCCGAGTTCGGAGAAGAGCCGCAGTCCGTCGGCGGCGGCGTCGACCAGCGCGTCGACGCCGTCGACGACCCGGCGGGGCGCGCTCTCGCCGGGCTCGGTGTGCCAGTGGGCGGCGGGGATCGCCAGCGGGTCGGGGGCCGTCCGCACCGCCTCGACGACCCGCATGAACGCGCCGGTCGCCGCCGGCGGAACCCACAGCGGCTCGCCGTCCGTCACATGGGCGACGAGGTTCTCCAGGAGGTCGGTGCGGCCGTACTCGGTCTCCTCCGGCCCGTGTCCGGCGCGCTGCACGAGCACCCGGTCCTGCCGGTACCAGAAGGTGATCCGGCCCTGGGTGCCGTGGACGATCACGTACGGCTCCGAGGACCGCTCGGCGCACAGCGTCGCGGCGACCGTGACCTGGGTGCCGGCCGAGGTCACGACCCGTACCGCGGAGGTGTCGTCGGACTCGATGGCGTGCGCGTGGAGCAGTTCCGTCTCGATGTGCTCGACGTCCTCGGCGCGGCTGGAGCCGGAGAGCGCGAGCGCGGTGGCGACGGCATGGGCGAGCGGGTTGGTCAGCGCCCCGTCGACGACGTCGACGCCCCCGAGCCGCCGGTGCCCGGCCCAGGGGGCGCGCCGGAAGTACGCCTCGTCCCGGACCCAGGCTCCCGCCGCGCCGACCCCGAGGAGTTCGCCGACGGCGCCCTCCTCGACCATCCTGCGGATCGCGGGCACCGCGTGCGAGCCGAGCGACTGGAAGCCGATCTGGCAGGCGACACCGGCCGCCGCGACACCGTCGGCCATCCTGCGGAACTCCGCGTACGACGGGGCCGGCGGCTTCTCCAGGAGGATGTGCGCCCCGTGTCGGGCGGCGGCGAGGGCCATGTCGGTGTGCGTCTGGATCGGCGTGCTGAGCACGGCGATCCGGGCGCCGGTGGAGGCGAGGAGCGCCTCGAAGTCGGCGGACTGTTCCGGGTCCCCGATGCCGTCGAGTTCGGCCGCGTCCAGGGGGCGCAGCTCGCAGACCCCGGCGAGCCGCACGAGGCCGCTTTCCTGGAGGCGGCGGATGTTGAGGAGGTGGCTGCGGCCGTGGCCGCGGGCGCCCGCGAGGACGACCGGCAGGGGGGTGCGTGGGGTGTTCATGTCTTCCCTGTTCGTGTGGGTGCTGTTCATCCCTTCACCGCCCCGGCGCTGAAGCCGGTGACCAGCCACTTCTGGATGAAGGCGAAGACGACGACGACGGGGACGGCGGCGATGACCCCGCCCGCGGCGAGCGCGCCGAGGTCGACGCTGTCGGCGCCCATGAGGGTGTTGAGGCCGACGGGGATGGTCTGCTTGTCCTGGCTGCTGAGGAACATCAGGGCGAAGAGAAAGTGGTTCCAGGCGTGGACGAAGGCGAAGGAGCCGACGGCGACCAGGCCGGGGCGCAGCAGCGGCAGGACGACGATCCGGAAGGCGTGGAAGCGGTTGCAGCCGTCGACCCAGGCCGCCTCCTCCAGGGAGTACGGCACGTTCCTGATGAAGCCGCTGATGAGGATCATCGACAGCGGGAGCTGGAAGACGGTCTCGGCGATGACGACGCTGCCGAGCGAGTTGATCATCCGCAGCTCGGCGAAGATCTGGAACAGCGGGACGAGGAGCAGGGCGCCCGGCACGAACTGGGAGCAGAGCAGGGCCAGCATGAAGCCCTTCTTGATCCGGAAGTCGAAGCGTGCCAGGGCGTAGCCGCCGGCCAGGGCGACGACCGTGGTCATCACCAGCACCGCGACGCCGATGAGCAGGCTGTTCTGGAAGAAGACGCCGAAGCTGCGCTCGTTCCACACCTTCTCGAAGTGCGCGGTGGTCATCGGCCAGGGCACGAGCGAGGTGGAGCCGGCGGGCCGCACGGCGAACAGCAGGATCCAGTAGAAGGGGACGAGCGTGAAGAGGAGGTAGATCCCCAGCGGCAGGTAGATCTGCCAGCGGGGCACCTCGTCCCAGGCCCGGCGCCTGCCGCGGACGGTCGCGGGCGGCGTCCTGCCGGGCGGCGGAGCGGCCTGCGCGGTGGCCGCCGGGGCGGCCGGGGCCGCGCTCAGGGTGGACTCGGCTGTCATTTGCCGTCGCCTCCGAACTTGCTCAGGCGCAGATAGACCATCGAGCAGAAGAGAAGGATCACGAACGCCACCGTGGTGAGCGCGGAGGCGTATCCGAAGTTGTGGGCGTCGACGCTGGTGTGGGCGATGTACAGCGGCAGGGTGGTCGTCTCGCCCGCCGGCCCGCCGCCTGTCAGCGTGTACAGCAGGTCGACGTTGTTGAACTCCCAGACCGCCCGCAGCAGTGTGGATAGGACGATCGCGTCCCGGATGTGCGGGAGCGTGATGTGGACGAACTGGCGGATCCGGCCCGCCCCGTCGACCTCGGCCGCCTCGTACAGGTCCTTCGGTACGGACTGGAGGTCGGCCAGGATGAGGATGGCGAAGAAGGGCACCCCGCGCCAGAGGTCGGCGACGATCGCCGCGGGGAACACCGTCGCGGTGTCGGAGAGCCACGACGTGCCGTACGTGCCCATGCCCAGGTCGGCCAGGTAACGGGTGATGCCGGTCTGGGAGTTGTAGAGCAGGACCCAGATCGCGGAGGTGAGCACGCCCGAGACCGCCCACGGCGAGAAGACCAGGGCCCGGCCCAGGGCCCGGCCGACGAACGTCTGGTTCACGATGAGGGCGAGTGCGAGCCCGAACAGGAGCTGGAGCGTCACCTCGACGACGACCCACTTCAGGCTGAAGGTCAGCGTCCCCCAGAAGTGCGGGTCGTCCGTGAGGATCCGGGTGAAGTTGTCCAGGCCGGCGAACCCGTTCCGCCAGGGCTTCGTGGGGTTGTAGTGCTGGAGGCTGTAGGAGAAGACGCTGAGCACCGGGTAGGCGATGAAGCCCAGCATCAGCAGTCCGGCGGGGGCGATCAGCAGGTACGGCAGTCGGCGGGGCGTCGCTCCCGTGCGACGGCGCGCCCGTGCCGGGACGGCGCGGGGCGGTGGGGTCACAGCTGAGGCCATGACGGCGGCTCCGTTCTCGGTGAAGCGCTTCGCGAACGACGTTCGAGATTTCGGACAGGCGGGACGGGGTGCGGGGACGGATGGTCGGACGGCCGGGCCGGCGGGCGGGGATCAGCCCGCGTACGGATCGGGGGTGGTTCCCGGCCGGGCCAGGAAGGCGAAGTCGCAGCCGGTGTCGGCCTGGGAGATCTGCTCCATGTACAGCGCGCCGTAGCCGCGCTCGTACCGGGCCGGCGGAGGGGTCCACGCGGCCCGACGGCCGGTCAGCTCCTCGTCCGTGACGTGCAGGTGGAGGGAGCGGGCAGCGACGTCGAGGGTGATCGTATCGCCCGTACGGACGAGGGCAAGGGGTCCGCCGACATGGGACTCGGGTGCCACGTGCAGCACACACGCCCCGTAGCTCGTCCCGCTCATCCGGGCGTCGGAGATCCGGACCATGTCCCGCACCCCCTGCTCCAGGAGGTACCGGGGGATCGGCAGCATGCCGTACTCCGGCATCCCCGGCCCGCCCTTCGGGCCCGCGCCGCGCAGCACCAGCACATGGTCGGCGGTGATGCCGAGCGTCGGGTCGTCGATGGTCCGCTGCATCGCCCGGTAGTCGTCGAAGACGACCGCCGGGCCGGTGTGCTTCAGCAGCCGCGGCTCGGCCGCGATGTGCTTGATGACGGCGCCGTCCGGGCAGAGGTTGCCCCGCAGCACCGCGACCCCGCCCTCCGCGGCCAGCGGCCGCGACCGGTCCCGGATCACCTCGTCGTCGTGCACCAGCGCCCCCGCGAGCTGTGCGCGCAGGCTCGGGTGCGACACCGTCGGCCGGTCCAGGTGCAGCACGTCGGTCAGCCGGGACAGGAAGCCGGTCATTCCGCCAGCGAAGTGGAAGTCCTCCATCAGGAAGCGCCCGCCGGGCCGCAGGTTTGCGAGCACCGGCACGGTCCTGGCGATCCGGTCGAAGTCGTCGAGCGTGAGCTTCACCCCGGACCGCCCGGCCATCGCGATCAGATGGATCACCGCGTTGGTCGAGCCGCCGAGCGCCAGGACCGCGGCGACCGCGTCCTCGTACGCCTCCCGGGTGAGCAGCTCGGAGAGCCGCAGGTCCTGCCGTACGAGCTCCACGATCCGCAGGCCCGAGGCGGCGGCCATCCGGTCGTGGCCGGAGTCCACCGCCGGCACCGAGGAGGCGCCCGGCACCGTCACGCCCAGCGTCTCGGCGGCGGCGGTGAGCGTGGACGCCGTACCCATCGTCATGCAGTGGCCGGGGGAGCGGGCGAGGCCGCTCTCCAGCTCGGCCATCTCGCAGTCGCCGATCAGGCCCGCCCGCTTGTCGTCCCAGTACTTCCACATGTCCGTACCGGAGCCGAGGGTCTTGCCGCGCCAGTGGCCGGGCAGCATCGGGCCGGCCGGCACGAACACGGTCGGCAGGTCGACCGAGGCGGCGCCCATCAGCAGCGCCGGCGTCGTCTTGTCGCAGCCGCCCATCAGGACCGCCCCGTCCACCGGGTACGAGCGCAGCAGCTCCTCCGTCTCCAGGGCGAGGAGGTTGCGGTAGAGCATGGGGGTCGGCTTCTGGAAGGTCTCCGAGAGGGTGGAGACCGGGAACTCGAGCGGGAAGCCGCCCGCCTGCCACACGCCCCGCTTCACGGCCTGGGCCCGGTCGCGCAGGTGGACGTGGCAGGGGTTGATGTCGGACCAGGTGTTGAGGATCGCGATGACCGGCTTGCCGAGGTGCTCCTCGGGGAGGTAGCCGAGCTGCCGGGTGCGGGCGCGGTGGCTGAACGAGCGCAGCCCGTCCGTGCCGTACCACTGGTGGCTGCGCAGCTCCTCGGGCCTGCGGCCGGCGCGGGCGGGCGCGGGGCTCATATCGGCCACCCGCCGGCGATCGCCGCGACCTCGGCCCGCTCCGTCTCGGGGAGTTCCCGGCTCGGCGGACGGATGGCCCGGCGGCACAGGCCGAGGGAGGCGAGGGCCTCCTTGACCACGGTGACGTTGTCGGCGCTGCCGTTCGCCGCCCGCAGCTCCTCGAAGCGTCGGATCCGCTCCCACACCTTCATGGCCGTCGGATAGTCGCCGGCCCGCAGCGCGTGCAGCATCTCCAGGGAGAGCGCGGGGGAGACGTTGACCAGGCCGGAGGTGAAGCCGGTCGCGCCGCTCGCGAAGTACGCGGGGGCGTACGGCTCGGCGAGGCCCGCCACCCACACGAACCGGTCGAGGCCCGCGTCCCGAGCGAAGCCGGCGAACCGGGCCGCGTCCGGCACCGCGTACTTCACGCCCACGACGTTCGGGCAGGCGGCGCCCAGCTCGGCGAGCCGGGCCCCGCTCAGGAGCGGGTTGCGGATGTAGGGGACCACGCCGAGCTCGGGGACGGCGTCGGCGATGGCGCGGTGGTAGTCGACCCAGCCGCTCTCGGAGACGTACGGATGGACGGGCTGGTGGACCATCACCATGTCGGCACCCGTGGCGTGGGCGTGCCGGGCCGCCTCGACGGCGGTCGGCACGTCGTGCCCCACGCCGACCAGGATCAGCGCGCGGCCGCCCGCCTCCTCGACCGTCGCCTCCGTGACGGCGCGGCGCTCCTCGGGGGTGAGGGCGTAGAACTCGCCGGTGTTGCCGTTCGGGGTGAGGGTGCGGACCCCGCCGTCGAGCAGCCGCCGCAGCAGCGCCCGGTGGGCGGCGGTGTCGACCGAGCCGTCCTCGGCGAAGGGGGTGACCGGGATCGCCACGACGTCGGCGAGGGCGGTCCTGAGGGTCTCGAATTCCATGGTGCCTCGCAGTTCACTCACGGGCTGTGCGCTCACGGGGTGGGCGCTCACTCGCTGTTCACGGGGGAAGGGGGGAAGGCGCGCTCGACGAAGGAGGCGATGTGGTCGTGCACGGCCCGGCCGGCCCCGGCGACGTCGCCCGCGACGGCGAGCCGCAGGATCTCCTCGTGCTCCGCGGCCTCGCGCTCCCAGGAGGGGACGGCGGCCCAGGCGACCGTGGAGACCAGGGCGGCCTGGTCGCGGACCTCGTCGAGCATCCGGCCGAGCAGCGGATTGCCGCAGGGCAGGTAGAGCGCGCGGTGGAACTCCCGGTTGGCCAGGGACCGTTCCGCCGGGTCCTCGGCGCCGGCGGCCCGGCGCAGGGCGTCGTGCGCCGCGTCGAGCGGGGCGCCGGAGGCGACGGCGCGGCGGACCGCCTCGGGCTCCAGGAGCAGGCGCACGTCGTAGACGGCGCGGGCCATGTCCGCGTCGACCATCCGGACCGTGACGCCCTTGTACTGGCTCATCACCACGAGCCCGCTGCCCGCGAGGGTCTTGAGCGCCTCGCGGACCGGGGTCTTCGACACCCCGAACCGCGTGGCGAGTTCGGTCTCCACCAGTGCCTGGCCGGGTCTGAGGCCCCCGGTGAGGATGTCGTGCTTGATCGCTTCCAGGACGTACTGGGTGCGGGACGGGATGGGGCTGGGGGCGAAGGCCATGGAGCACTCTCAGATCTCGTGTATCGCGTCTCATATATGACGTACGAAGTGCAACGGGCATGAAGCTAGGGGGGCGTTCGTGTTTCGTCAATGCTTCGCACAGGGTTCGTGAAAGCGTTTTCTGTCGCGCGCGATCCGAGGGGCGCCGGGGCTGGTTCACCGTTTTGTTTTCTGGGATAACTATTGGGGGCTCCGCGGAGCCCCTCCGCCCCCGTCCTCAAGGAACAGCATGAAGTTCACCGACGGCTT
This sequence comes from Streptomyces sp. NPDC059534, assembly GCF_042743475.1. NCBI lineage: Bacteria > Bacillati > Actinomycetota > Actinomycetes > Kitasatosporales > Streptomycetaceae > Streptomyces > Streptomyces sp. NPDC059534. The sequence continues at coordinate 92,715 of NZ_JBHWAQ010000016.1, read as the reverse complement.
CTGGCTCATGCGCGAGGGCGTCCACGCCTCGTACGCCACCGAAGTCCGCGACCTGCGCACCGAAGCCGACCGCTTCACCGCCTACGCCTCCGTCAAGCGGGTCCTGACCCGTGGCGACACCCTGAACTCGGCCCTCCTGACCGTGGAGTGCCGCGCCCACGCCGAGGGCGTCATCGGGGTCCGCGTCACCCACCACGCCGGAAAGGCCCACCACGGACCGGACTTCGCCCTCGCGGACGGCGGACCGGGCGCCGGCGCGGTCCACGAGGACGGATCGGTCGTCGAACTCGCCTCGGGGCCGCTGCGGCTGCGCCTGGACCGCGCGGCGCCCTGGACGCTGAGCTTCACGGACGCCGACGGTCGGCCTCTCACCGAAGCCGGCCGCAAGGGCACCGCGTTCGTCACCACCCCCGACGGCGCCCACCACATGGCCGTCCAGCTCGCGCTCGGCGTCGGCGAGCAGATCTACGGCCTCGGCGAGCGCTTCACCCCGTTCGTGAGGAACGGCCAGAGCGTCGACATCTGGCAGGCCGACGGCGGCACCAGCAGCGAACAGGCGTACAAGAACATCCCGTTCTACCTCTCCTCGCGCGGCTACGGCGTCTTCGTCAACCACCCCGGACGCGTCTCCTTCGAGGTCGGCTCCGAAGCGGTCGGCCAGGTCCAGTTCAGCGTCGAGGACCAGAGCCTGGAGTACCTGGTCGTCGCGGGCCCCACCCCCAAGGACGTCCTCGCCCGCTACACCGCGCTCACCGGCCGCCCCGCCCTGCCGCCGCCCTGGTCCTTCGGCCTCTGGCTGACCACCTCGTTCACCACCCGGTACGACGAGGCGACCGTGACCTCCTTCGTCGACGGCATGGCCGCGCGCGACATCCCGCTGTCCGTCTTCCACTTCGACTGCTTCTGGATGCGCGAGTACCAGTGGTCGGACTTCCGCTGGGACCCCGACACCTTCCCCGACCCGGCCGGCATCCTCGCCCGCCTCAAGCAACGCGGGCTGCGCGTCGGCCTCTGGATCAACCCGTACATCGCCCAGAAGTCCGAGCTCTTCGCGGAGGGCGCGGAGCGGGGCCTCCTGGTCCGCCGGCCGAACGGCGACGTCTGGCAGTGGGACCTGTGGCAACCCGGCATGGCCCTGGTCGACTTCACGAACCCCGAGGCCAGGACCTGGTTCCAGGAGAAGCTGCGCCCGCTGCTCGCCCAGGGCGTCGACTGCTTCAAGACCGACTTCGGCGAGCGGATCCCCACGGACGTCGTCTGGCACGACGGCTCCGGCCCCGAGCGCATGCACAACCACTACGCCCAGCTCTACAACCGGACCGTCTTCGAACTCCTGGAGAAGGAGCGCGGCACCGGCGAGGCCGTCCTCTTCGCCCGTTCGGCGACCGCCGGCGGCCAGCAGTTCCCCGTCCACTGGGGCGGCGACTGCTGGGCCTCCTTCGAGGCCATGGCCGAGTCCCTGCGCGGCGGCCTCTCCCTCTCCCTCAGCGGATTCGGCTTCTGGAGCCACGACATCGGCGGCTTCGAGGGCACCCCCGAGCCGGAGGTCTTCACCCGCTGGCTCGCCTTCGGCCTGCTGTCCTCGCACAGCAGGCTGCACGGCAGCGACTCCTACCGGGTGCCGTGGGAGTTCGGCGACGCCGCCGTCGACGTCGCCCGCCGCTTCACCCGGCTCAAGCACCGGCTCATGCCGTACCTGTACGGCGCCGCCGTCGAGGCCCACACCACCGGCACCCCCGTCATGCGGCCCATGCTGCTGGACTTCCCCGACGACCCCGCCTGCCGCACCCTCGACCGGCAGTACATGCTCGGCCCCGACCTCCTCGTGGCCCCGGTCATGAGCCCCGGCGGAGAGGTCGAGGTGTACGTCCCCGAGGGCGAATGGACCCACCTCCTCACCGGCGAGACCGTCACCGGCCCCGCCTGGCGCCACGAGACCCACGACCTCCACAGCCTCCCCCTGTACGTCCGCCCCGGCGCAGTCCTCCCCCTCGCCGTCGACGACTCCCGCCCGGACGGCGCCTGGCTCGACGGCCTCACCCTCCTCGTCGCCCCGGGCGCCACGCCCGGCACCACGACCACCGTCACCGTCCCCGACCACCGGGGCGCCCCGGCGGCGGTCTACCGCGTCACCCGCACCCCGGACGGCCCGCACGTGGAGACGACGGGCACCGAACTTCCCTACGCGGTAAGGACCCTGGGACCCGGAGGCGTCCTGGACGGGAACTGACCCACGACGTGGCCGAGATAGGGCGACGAGGCACGGAAGGCCGGCGCTACGATCCTCAAGCCCGCCGGTGCTCTGCCGCGCGGCGGCTGCGGCGGTACCTTCGCGGACCCGGACGGCGACGTCCGGACTCTCGGCTGCGGCGCCCCGGGATCCGGCCGTTCGCAGCGGCTGTGGGAGCCGGGCGGGAGCGATCCGCGGTGTGCCGGCAGGACAACAGGAGGAAGATCATGAAGTTTCGGTCCCACGTCGAGCCGCCCGAGCGCATGCGGGGCCTGGAAGTTCCGCCCGAGGTGGTGGCCGCGCTCGGCGGAGGCGCGCGGCCGCCGGTGACGATCACCGTCAACGGGCATTCCTGGAAGAGCCGGGTCGCCATCATGCGAGGCCGCCACCTGCTCGGCCTCAGCAAAGCCAACCGGGAGGCCGCGGGTGTCGACACCGGCGAGGAGGTCGAGGTCGAGCTGGAGCTCGACACCGAGCCGCGCGTCGTCGTCGAGCCGCCGGACTTCGCCGCGGCCCTGGACGAAGACCCCTTCGTCCGCGCCGCGTACGACAGTCTTTCCCACACCCGCAAGCGCCAGCACGTGCTCGCCATCGAGAGCGCGAAGGGGGCCGACACGCGCCGGCGCCGCATCGAGAAGGCCATCGCCACCCTCCGGAGCTGACACCGCAACGGCGCACCGGGTGGGGTGCCTGTCTCGAAGCGGCGACCCGCCAGGGTGTCGTCGTGCACCCGGCGGCTGAGGAAGCTCACCGGCCCGCTCGTGAACGGACCCGGGCATGGGCAAGCGGTCCGGACCTGAGCTCGGACCGGACCGCTTGCGGCATGCTACGACTCGTCAGGACGCCTGGCCCGCCGGGTGGAAGTTGAGGCGTTCACGGATGACGGGGAAGCCGGCCTTGGCGAAGTTGGCGGCCATGGGGAAGTTGCCCTGGTCGGTCGCTCCGCTGATGGACTCCGCGCCGTGTTCGACGAGGAGGTGGGTGCATTCCGCGAGGAGGTCGTAGGCGTAGCCGTGACCGCGCTGCTCCGGGAGCACTCCGATGAAGCCGATGGTGGGGCCGGAGGGGTTGTGGGCCGGGATGTGGATGCCGGCCAGGTCGCCCTCCGGTGTGTACGCGACCTGCCACCACTCCCGCGGGGAGGGGCACCAGTGGAAGAAGTCGAGTTCCTCCTGGGCGGCCTGGTCGAGGCCGCCCTCCTCGATGGCCCTGAGCGCGTGGGCGTCCAGGGTGACGGAGTGGATGCGGCGCAAGGCGTCGAGGAACACGGTGTCGTCGGGTTCGGCGCCGAAGCGCAGGCGTCCGGGCCGTTCGGGCAGACCGCGCTCCGGGGTCCAGTGGTACAGGAAGCGTTCCACGAGGAGTTCGTACCCCGCGGCGCGTGCGGCGGCGAAGCGGGCCTCGGCGCCGGCGCGCAGGTCGGTGTTCTCCCGCCAGCCGCCGGGCAGGTTGATCTCCAGTTCGACCTGCCAGGGGGCGGAGCGCAGGAGTTCGGCACCGGCCTCCTCCTCGCCCTCGGCCACGTCGAACCAGTTGATGTTGACGGGCTCGGCGTCGTCGGGGCCGCCCCACCAGGCACCGCGTGCGACGACCTCGCCGTCGCGCAGGGCGACGCGCTTCCAGTCGGGGCGGAACCGGGTACGCCGGTGGGCTTCACCGGCGCCGAGGGGGTCGGGGTGTGCGTCGAAGAGAGGGGCGTCGCTCGCGGAAAGCGCGCGGATGACCGTATCGGTCATGGATTCCTCCGGGATACAGGCTGCTTGGAGCGCTCCCGGTCAGAACGGACGAACCACGCCGGGACAGCGGAAGAGGGAGCGCGGGAAAGGTGTGAACTGCACGGCACTCGCCTCCTTCCGTCCGTTTCAGGGCGTGAGCCACACCGTACGTGATCCTCCGCGGGGCCGTCCACGGATTTCCGCGCCCCGTGAAGTCCCTGGCGCGGCGGCGGCGATCAGCCCGGGAAGTCCAGGCGCGCGAGGCGCACCCGCCCGCGCAGCGTGACGCGGAGGTCCGTGACGTCCTGGGCTTCCAGGGGGGCGCTCAGGGTGCGGTAGGCGTACGGGCCGCCGGTCGGGGGCACCTCGAAGCGGACCGGCTGGCCGGCGGTGAGGGACAGCTCCACCAGGCCCTCGCCCGCGACCGTCACGGCCACCTCCGTCACGCCGTCGGCGAAGTCGCAGGAGCGGTACAGCAGGGTGCCGGGCCCGTCCGGTGAGGAGGGGGTCACCGCGTCCCCCGAGACCTTCGTGCGGTCGACGATGACCGTGCCGGACTGCTCGTCGTAGTCGGCCGCGGCGAGCCCGCCGGAGACGACCGGACGGGGGCCCGGGGCCGTGCCCACCCTCTCGACGCGGACCGTGCGGCGGATGTCGGCGCTGGACGGGCCCGCCTGGAACTCGTACGCCCCGGGCTCCACGGTCCACCGGCCGTGGGCCACGTCCCAGTGGCCGAGGGCGGCCGACGGCACCGCGAAGCCGAGGGTGACGGTGGAGCCGGGGGCGAGGGGGACGCGTTCGTGCGCGACGAGTTCGCGGTGCGGGCGCGGGACGGAGGGGGCGACGGCGCGGGCGTAGACCTGCACCACCTCGTCCGAGGCGACGGGGCCGGTGTTGGTGACCGTGCAGGACACCCGGACGGTCTCCCCGTCGACGGTCGCGGTCAGCTCCTCGTAGCCGAAGGTCGTGTACGACAGGCCGTGCCCGAAGGGGAAGAGCGGCGTTCCGTCGAAGTACAGGTACGTCTGGCGCCCGCCGATCACGTCGTAGTCGAGCATCCCGGGCAGGTCGCCGTCGGAGGCGTACCAGGTCTGCGGGAGCCGTCCCGCCGGTGAGACGTCGCCGGCGAGGACCCGGGCCAGCGCCGTGCCCGCCGCCTGGCCGCCGTGCGCGGTCCAGAGCAGCGCCGGGAGCGTCGCCGCCGCCTCCGGTATCGCGTACGGGTAGGCGGAGGTGAGCACGAGGACGGTCCGCGGGTTGGCGGCGTGCGCGGCCCGCCACAGCCGGTCCTGGTGGGCGGGGAGGCCGAGCGTCGTGCGGTCCTCGGTCTCCCGGCCGTTGACGTGCGGGTCGTTCCCGGCGACGACGACCACCACGTCCGCCGCCGCGGCGGCCCGGGCGACCGCCTCCTCGCCGCGTTCGACCGTCTCGACGGTGAACGTCTCGGCCGATCCGCGATCCGCGGCAACCTTCACGGCTCCGGCGGCGACAGAGACGTAGCCCCCCGTCCCGAGGTGCACAAGGAGGTGCCCGTCCCCATGGGCTTCGAGCCGGAACGTCTCCTGGACGACCCATCCGCCGGGTTCGTCCGCCGACGCGCGGACGAACCCGTCCTCGGCGACCGACAGATACCGGCCGCCGGGGGCGCGCAGCGTCAGCACCCCGTCGCCCCAGTCGACCAGGGCCAGTTCGGAGCCTTCCGCGTCGGCGGTCAGCGGTGGCAGGTCGGTGCGGCCGGCGACCAGCGCGGGGTCGAGAGCGCCCCCGGCGTCCGGTACGGGCTCCGCCGCCCCGGTGTCCGGCACCCGGAGCCGGGCGCCGGACGCGGTGCGCAGCCGGATCCGGTCCACGCCCTCGGCGAAGGCCACCCGGTCGGGGCCGAAGCGGTCCCGCAGCCCGTCCAGCGGGGAGGAGCGGTGGAGCAGCGCGCCGCTGTACCAGTCCAGTTTGCAGGCGTCGGCGAGGAGGCCGACCACCGCGATCCGGGCCCCGTCGTTCGCGAGCGGAAGGAGGGGGCCGCCGCCTTCGAGCGGTTCGTTCCGGAGGAGGACGACCGCGGCCTCCGCCGCCTCGCGGGCCAGTTCCCGGTGCTCGGGGGTGTCGAAGCGGTCCTCGCCGGCGTACGGACCGGAGTCGGGGTCGAACTCGCCGAGCAGGCAGCGCACGGTCAGCTGCCGCCGTACGGCACGGTCCACGTCCGCCTGGTCGATCAGACCCCGCTCCAGGGCTCCGCGCAGCCGGCCCAGGATCACCGAGGCGTCCGTCCCGTGGTCGGTGAAGGAGTCGACGCCGGCCCGCAGCGATGCCGCCACGGCCTCCTCGTGGGTGGCGAAGTACGCCTGCGAGTCGGCCAGGTTGGACGGCGCGCCCGCGTCCGAGCAGACGAGCAGCTCCTGGTCCGTCCAGGCGCGGAGCTGCTCCTCCAGATACGGCGAGAGGTGGTTCGGGCGGCCGTTGACCAGGTTGTACGCGGGCATGACCCCGGCGACCGCTCCCGCCTCGACGGCGCCCCGGAAGGCCCGCAGGTCGTACTCGTGCAGTACCCGGGGGCGTACGGAGGCCGAGGAGGTGTCGCGCGCGGCCTCGTTGTTGTGTGCCAGCCAGTGCTTGAGGACGGGTGCGGTCCGCCAGTACAGCGGGTGGTCGCCGCGCAGCCCCCGGGTGAACGCGGTGGCGATCGCGGACGTCAGAGCCGGGTCCTCGGAGTACCCCTCCTCGCCGCGCCCCCACAGCGGGTTGCGCAGCAGGTTCACGGTCGGCGCCCACACGTTGAGGCCGACCCGGTCGTCCTTGGCGCGCATCGCGCGCGCCTCGCGGGACACCGCCTCGCCGACCCGGCGCACGAGGTCCGGGTGCCAGGTCGCCCCGAGCCCCACGGCCTGCGGGAAGACGGTCGCCGGGCCCATCCAGGCGACGCCGTGCAGGGCTTCCTGGCCGGTCCGGAAGGCGGCGAGGCCGATGCGCTCGACCTCGGGCGTGAACTGGTGCAGCAGCGCGAGGCGTTCGTCGGCGGTGAGCCGGCCGATCAGGTCGTCGACGCGCCGGGCGACGGGGAGGGCGGGGTCACGGAAGGGCGGCCGTTCTGCGGTCACGGGGGAGTCCCTTGGCAGAGGAGGGAAGGGAGGATTTCGAAGCGCTTCGATGCTCCGTGCGTGCGGCGTGGGTGTCAAGGCGTGACGGATGCCCACTTCCCGTACGCGCAAAGGGCCTTGGGGGAGGGCCGAAGCGGCCGTCACCCCGAGAATCTCGGGAGCGACTCTTGCCGCGCCTGTGACGTTCACTTAACCTCGCAGCAATATCGAAGCGCTTCGACTCGCTGGTCGACGGCGCCCGGGGCTCCGCCCCGCCCGATCCATCTCCACCACCGCAGCCGGCCGACGACCCCTCGGTCGCCGTTTGTCCTGGCGCGTGCCATGAAGGGTTGACGCAATGACGCCGAACGCCGTCTCCACGGGCTCCCGGAGATCCACCCCGAGCCGGAGGACCTTCCTCACGGCCACCGCCGTCGCCGCCGCCGTGGCCGGCGGCGTACCGCTGCTCTCGGCCTGCGGCGGCGGCAAGGACACCGGGAAGAAGGACGGCACCACCACCGGCAAGGACGCCGCGAAGATCCTGCCCGCGTTCGTCGCCGGCACCGTCGTCGCCCCCGACGTCGCGCCGAAGAACGGCTCCGCCGCCGGCTTCACCCGCGCCATCCCGAGTGCGGAGCTCGTGGCATCCGTGGCCACGAAGAAGGGCAAGGGCACCGCCCTCACCGTCATGGCGCCGCTCTGGGGCACCCCGCCCGCCCCCGGCAACCCGTACTACAAGGCCATGAACGAGGCCATCGGCGTCGACGTCACCTGGCAGAACCAGGACGGCAACGTCTACGACCAGAAACTCGGCGCCGTCCTCGCCTCCAGCGAGATCCCCGACGTGGTCGTCGTCCCCGGCTGGAACCTCGGCGGCAAGATACCGACCGCGATCAACGCCAAGTTCGAGGACCTCGGCCCGTACCTGTCCGGCGACAAGGTCAAGGCGTACCCCAACCTCGCGGCGATCCCCACCGATGCCTGGCAGCGCTCGATCTTCGGCGGGAAACTCCGCGGCCTGCCCATGCCCGCCTCGTACGTCACCAACATCGCGCCCTTCTATCGCAAGGACCTCTTCGACGCGAAGGGCTGGCACCTCCCCAAGAGCGCAGACGAGTTCCTCGCCCTCGCCAAGGAGATCACCAACGCCAGGGCGAAGGTGTGGGCTTGCGGCGACATGACCTGGACCGCGTACAACATGTTCGGCGTGCTCTCCGGCAGCGACAAGGCCCTCGGCTGGAACCTCGTCGACGGCAGGCTGATCAACCGCATCGAGACGCCGGAGTACCTCGAAGCCCTGGAGTGGAGCCGCAAGCTCTTCGACGCCGGAGTCGTCCACCCCGACGAGAAGGCCCAGAACCAGGGGGACACCGGCAACCGGTTCACCGCGGGCCAGGTCCTGATCTACAACAACGACCTCTCCCACTGGTACGCCAAGACCTCCGAGCAGGCCGCCCAGAACCCGTCGTTCGCGATGGGCGCCATGGACATCCCCGGACACGCCGGCGGCACGCCGAAGCTGTGGGCCACCAACCCGGCCAACATCTGGGCCTTCGTGAGGAAGGGCAGCTCCAAGGCCGTCGTCGAGGACGTCCTCGCCATCGCCGACTTCACCGCCGCCCCCTACGGCACCAAGGAGCGGATGCTCACCGACTACGGCGTCGAGGGCGTTCACCACACGGTCAAGGACGGCCTGCCCGTCAAGAACGACGCGGGCAACCTGGAGGTCAACAGCTCCTGGATGTTCGTCGCCAGCCCCGCCCCGTACATCGCCCACCCCGACACCCCCGACGTCACGAAGGCCATGGTCGAGTGGCAGCAGCGGATGGGCGCCGTCACGAGCAAGTCGTCCTTCTACGGCATGACCATCACCGAACCGTCCCAGTGGACCGGCCTCATGAACGACTTCGAACAGCTGGAGAAGGACATCGTCCGGGGCCGCAAGAAGGTCTCCGACATGCAGCAGGCCGTCTCCGAGTGGAAGAGCAAGGGCGGCGACCGGCTGCGCGACTGGTACCGGAAGCTCCTCGACACCGCCGGCTCCGCGGCGAGCTGACCGTGAGCACGCTCGACACCGAGGCGGCGGACCCGGCCGCGGAACCCGGCGAGGACCGCGCCGGGGACCCCCGCCGCGCCCGCCGCCGGGACTCCGCCGCCGGCCGGGCTCCTGACCGCGGGCCGGACCGCCGGGCCGGGAGGATCCCTCTCGGCCGGCGCTTCCGGCGCGACCGCACCCTCCTCCTCATGACCCTGCCGGCGCTCCTGCTCGTGGCGGTCTTCCACTACATCCCGATCCTCGGGAACGTCGTCGCGTTCCAGGACTACGACCCGTACGTCTCCACCAACGGCGTCAGCGCCATGCTGGAGAGCCCCTGGGTCGGCCTCGCCCAGTTCGAACGGGTCTTCTCCGACCCGGGGTTCTGGCACGCCGTCGAGAACACCCTCGTCCTCTTCCTTCTCCAGCTCCTGCTCTTCTTCCCGGTGCCCATCGCGCTCGCCCTGCTCGTCAACAGCGTGCTGCGGCCCCGGATCCGGGCGCTCGTCCAGGCCGTCCTGTACCTGCCGCACTTCTTCTCCTGGGTGCTCGTCGTCACCGTCTTCCAGCAGATCCTGGGCGGCGCCGGCATCATCGCCCAGACCCTCCGGGAACACGGCCACGAGGGCTTCGACCTCATGACCGACCCGGAGATCTTCAAGTTCCTCGTCACCGCCGAGGGCATCTGGAAGGACGCCGGCTGGGGCGTCATCGTCTTCCTCGCCGCGCTCGCCGCCGTCAACCAGGACCTGTACGAGGCCGCCGCCATGGACGGCGCCGGCCGATGGCGCCGCATGTGGCACGTCACCCTCCCCGCGCTCCGGCCCGTCATCGCGCTGCTCCTGGTGCTGCGCGTCGGCGACGCGCTGACCGTCGGCTTCGAGCAGCTGCTGCTCCAGCGCGACGCCGTCGGACCCGGCGCGGCCGAGGTCCTCGACACCTTCGTGTGGTGGACCGGTCTGCGCAGCCAGGACTTCGGCTACGCGGCGGCCGCCGGACTCATCAAGGGAGTGATCGGCCTCGTGCTGGTGCTCTCGGCGAACAAGGCCGCCCACCTCATGGGCGAGCAGGGGGTGTACCGCAAGTGACAGAGCGCACCACGGCCCGGCCCACGGGCACGCCCGCACGGCGCGGGCCGGCACCCGGGCACCGGCCACCGGCGGCCGCCCGCCGCTGGTCGGCGCCCGCCCGGCCCGTCTGGGAGGAGCCGCCCGGCCGGGCCGGACTCGCCGCCAAGGGCACCCTCCTCGTCCTGGCCTGCCTGGCGGTCCTCTTCCCGCTCTGGATCGTCGTCGTCACGAGCCTCTCGTCGAAGAAGACGATCACGGAGACCGGTGGCCTGGTGATCGTCCCCCGGGACCTCACCTTCGTCGCCTACCAGGAGCTGCTGAGCGGAGGCCAGGTCACGCGGGCGGCGGTCGTCAGCGTGCTGGTGACCGTGACCGGCACCCTCTTCTCCATGACCGTGTCGGTCCTCTGCGCGTACGGCCTGTCCCGGCCGGGCTCGCTCGGCCACCGCTTCATCCTGCTCGCGCTGATGGCCACCATGTTCTTCGGGGCCGGGCTCATCCCCACCTACCTCCTCGTGCAGACCCTCGGCCTCACCGACACCTACCTCGCGCTGATCCTCCCGAGCGCGGTCAGCGTCTTCAACATCCTCGTGCTGCGGGGCTTCTTCATGGGCATCTCGCCCGAACTCGTCGACAGCGCCCGCATCGACGGAGCAGGGGACCTGCGCATCCTCTGGCAGATCGTGATGCCCCTGTCGAGGGCGGTGATCGCCGTCATCACCCTGTTCTACGCGGTGGGTTACTGGAGCGCCTGGTTCAACGCCTCCATCTACCTCAGCGACCAGAACATGATGCCGCTGCAGAACGTCCTCATCCAGCTCGTGCAGAAGCAGGAGATCCCGGTCGGCCTCGGCCAGGCCGTCAAGGCCGGCAACCTCTCCGGTCTCGCCGTCCAGATGGCCGTCATGGTCCTCGCCCTGCTGCCGGTCGCCGTGCTCTCGCCCTTCGTCCAGAAGCACTTCAGGAAGGGCATGCTCACCGGCGCCGTCAAGGGCTGAGCCCCCGAAGTCCCCACCCCCTACGGAGAGTCAGATGCCGAGCCTCGACGACGTGACCCGGCCGCCCGGCCGGCCGCCCCGCATCCTGTACGGCGGCGACTGGAACCCCGAGCAGTGGCCCGAGGAGACCTGGGCGGAGGACGTCCGCCTCATGCGCCGCGCCGGGGTCGGCACCGTCACCCTCGGCGTCTTCTCCTGGTCGAGACTCGAACCCACGCCGGGTGCAAGGGAGTTCGGCTGGCTCGACCGGCTCATGGACCTGACGCACGCGCACGGCATCGGGGTGGTCCTGGCCACCCCCACCTCCTCGCCCCCGCCGTGGATGGGGCGGCTCCACCCCGAGACCCTGCCCAGGGACGAGGACGGCCGCACCGAATGGTGGGGCTCGCGCCAGCACTTCTCGCACTCCAGCGAGGTCTACCGGCGCCACGCGGCCGCGATCACCGAGGACCTCGCCGCCCGCTACGCCCGCCACCCCGCCCTGACCATGTGGCACATCAACAACGAGTACTGCACCCACGACTGGGGCGACGAGGCCGCCCGCACCTTCCGCCGCTGGCTCCGGGAACGCCACGGCACGCTCGACGCCCTCAACGCCGCCTGGGGCACCGACTTCTGGGGGCAGCGGTACGCCGACTGGGACGAGATCCTGCCCCCGCGCCGCGCCCACTACCTGAGGAACCCGGCCCACGTCCTCGACTTCCGCCGCTACACCTCGGACCTGCTCCTGGAGTGCTACCGCGCCGAACGCGACATCGTCCGCCGCCACACCCCGCACCTCCCCGTCACCACCAACTTCATGCCCTTCTGGTCCGGCCAGGACGGCTGGGCCTGGGCGGCGGAGGAGGACGTCGTCTCCGTCGACGTCTACCCCGACCCCCGCGACCCGCACGGCGGCCAGTACAACGCGATGATCGGCGACCTCACCCGCTCCGAGGCCGGCGGCCGGCCCTGGATGGTGATGGAACAGGCCGCCGGAGCGGTCAACTGGCGGGACGTCAACCACCCCAAGCCGTACGGCCTCAACCGCCTCTGGGCGCTCCAGTCCGTCGCCCACGGGGCCGACGCCGTCTGCTACTTCCAGTGGCGACAGTCCCGCCAGGGCGCGGAGAAGTTCCACTCCGGAATGCTCGGCCACGCCGGCGAACGCGGCCGGGTCTTCGGGGAGACCGTCCGCATCGGCGAGGACCTCGCCCGGCTCGGCCCCCGGGTCGCCGGCACCCGCGTCACCACCGACGTCGCCGTCCTCCACGACTGGAACTCCTGGTGGGCCGGCGACCAGGACGGGGCGCCCTCCCGCCGCGTCGACCACACCGAGATCGTCCGCGCCTGGCACCGCGCCCTCTTCGACGCCCGTCTCCCCGTCTCCTTCGCCCACCCCCACCACGACCTCACCGGCCACCGGCTCGTCCTCGTCCCGCACCTCTACCTCCTCGACGACACGGCGATCGAGAACCTCACCGCGTACGTCCGGGGCGGCGGCACCCTCGTCTGCGGCTTCCTCACCGGCGTCGCCGACCAGGACGACCGGGTCCGTCCCGGCGGCATGGACGCCCGGCTCCGCACCCTCCTCGGCATCGACCTCCTCCAGGAGTGGTGGCCGCTCGACGAGGGCGAGCACGCCGACTGCGGCTCCTTCCGCGGCACCCTGTGGTCCGAGGAACTCACCCCCGCCGACGGCGCGGAGACCGTCGCCGCCTACCGGGGCGGAGAGCTCGACGGCCTGCCCGCCGTCCTCCGCAACGGCCGCGCCTGGTATCTCTCCACGCTCCCCGAGCCCGCCGCCCTCTGCGGCCTGCTCGCCACCGCCGCCCGCGAGGCGGGAGTACGCCCCGCCCTCCACGACCTGCCCGACGGTGTGGAGGCCGTCCGCCGCGGCGACCTGCTCTTCCTCCTCCACCACGGCCGCGACCCGGTCACCGTGCCGCTGCCCGCCGCCCACCGCGACCTGCTCACCGGAACCACCGTGGAGGGGAAACTGAACCTGGAGCGGTACGGGGTCGCGGTCCTGGAGAAGATCCCGGCCGCCGCCCGCGAGGGCCACGGCACCACGGCCCCCGGCCCGGAGGAACGCCCGTGATCCACGGCACCTGGGAACCCGCGCCCGCCGCCCGCTGGGAGGACGCCTTCCTCGCCGGGAACGGCCGGCACGGCGTCCTGGTCCACGGCGACCCCGAGGACGACCGGGTGACCGTCACCCACCACACCCTCGTACGCCCGAACAACGCGCCCGCCGACACCGCGCCGCCCCGGCTCGCCACCCGGCTCCCCGCCCTCCAGGACGCCCTGCTCGCCGGGGACACCACGGCGGCCGAGACGTTCACGGACGGCCGTCCGCTGCGCTGGGTCCAGCCCTTCCACCCCGGATTCCGCACCCGCGTCCGGCGGGCACCCGGCGGCGGGGCGTTCCCCGTCCGCCGGTCCGTGGACTTCACCACCGGTGTGGTCACCGGCGTGTGCGGGGAGCGGCACTGCGAGGTGTTCGTCTCCCGGGCCGACGACGTCGTCGTGCAGTACGTGACCGCGCCCGGCCCCTCCGTCGAGATCGACCTCGACCACCGGCTGCCCGGCGCCCCCGCCGACCTCGTGATCGGCCGGGGCGTCTCCACCGCCCGCCGCGAGACCGTCCTCACCCTGTGCGCCCGCTACCCGGACAGCGTCCTCGGCTACACCGGCCTCACCCTCCTGCTCACCGACACCGGCCGCACGACCCTCACCGCCTCGGGCGTGCGGATCGAGGGTGCCGGTCGACTGCTCATGCTCACCCGCGTCCACCGTCACGCGGGCGACCTCGACCGGGAGGAGGAGACGGAGGCGCTACGGGCGCTGGCCGCCGGAACCAGGGCCGGTGCGGCCGCGCGCGGGGACCGCGCCCTGGCGCCCGACGCCGTCCAGGCCCGGCTGCTCGCCCGGCACACCGCCCTGCACGGAGCCGCGTACCGGCGCGTCACCCTCGACCTCAGGGCGGACGAGGCCGAGCGGGCGCTCCCCGGCTCGGCGCTCCTGCGGCGCCCCGAGAGCCCCGCCCTGCTCGAACGCCTCTTCGCCGCGGGCCGCTATCACCTGCTCTCCTCCTCGGGGATGCTGCCGCCCCGGCTCCCCGGGCTGTGGACGGGGGACTGGGACACCGCCTGGTCGGGCGCGTTCACCACCAACGCCAACCTGAACCTCCAGACCGCCTCCGCCGTCGCCGCCGACCTGCCCGAGGTGACGCGGGCCCACGCGGCGCTGGTGGAAGGGCAGGTGGCCGGGTGGCGGGAGAACGCCCGGGCGATCTTCGGTGGCCGGGGCATCGTGGCGCCGTCCCACACGGACGGCACGTCGGGGCACACGGACCACTTCAGCCGCGAGTACCCCCTCCACCTGTGGACCGCCGGCGCGGACTGGCTGCTCAAGCCCCTCCTCGACCACGACGAGGCGACCGGCCTGCGGGCCGCCCCGACCTCGGCGCTCCTGGCCGAACTCGCGGACTTCTACGAGGACTTCCTGACCCGCACCGGACCCGACGGACGGATCGCGATCGTCCCCTCCTACTCCCCGGAGAACCGGCCGAGCGGCGGCAGCTGGGGCGCGGTCAACGCCACCATGGACATCGCCGCCGCCCGGCACGCCCTGCACGCCGCCGCCGACCGCGCGCCGGCCGCGGACGCCGCCCGCCTGCGGAGCCTCGCCGACCGCCTCCCGCCCTACCGCGTCAACGACGACGGGGCGCTCGCCGAATGGTCCTGGCCCGGTCTCGGCGACACCTACCGGCATCGGCACCTCAGCCACCTCTATCCCGTGTGGCCGCTGGACGAGATCAACCCGTACGACACCCCGGCCCTGGCCAGGGCGGCCCGCCGCGCCCTCGAACTCCGCGGCAGCGAGAACGACTCGGCCCACGGCCACCTCCACCACGGCCTGATCGCCGCCCGGCTCGGGGAGGCCGCCCGCACCGAGGAGGCCCTCGCCCGGGTCCTCACCGGCGACTACTTCCACGACTCCCTGATGAGCGCGCACTACCCGGCCCGCGACGTGTACAACGCCGATGCCGCGCACGCCCTGCCGGCCCTGCTGGTCGAGGCCCTCGTGCAGTCGACGCCCGCCCGGCTCGTCCTGCTGCCCGCGCTGCCCGCGCGCTGCCCGAGCGGCCGGATCACCGGCGTACGGACCCGGTTCGGCGCCCGCGTCGACCTGACCTGGTCACCCGGCACGTACCGCGCGGTCCTCCGTCCCGACCGCGACGCCGACATCGAGATGCGGAGTCCGGCGGGGGCGGCCCGGCTCGTCCTGCGCCGGGGGAGGACCGCGTCGTCGGCTCATGAACCCGCGGGGCCGGGGGGGACGTCGACGGCCCACGGCGCGGCGCATCCGTACCGGGGCGCGAGGCCGGGCGTCAGGCTCCGGGTGCGCGGGGCGGCGGCGGGGGGCCGGAGCTGTCCCGGGTGGTGAGGACGGGGGTGAGGAGCTCGACGTCCGCGGCGCCCTCGCCGTCGGGCCGCCCGGCGAGGCGGGCGATCAGCCGCTCCACGGCCCTGCGGCCCAGTTCCTGCGCCGGGATCGCCACCGAGGTGAGGGCCACCGACGCCTGGGCGGCGACCTGGTCGGCGCAGACCGCGACCACCGACACGTCCTCCGGCACGGCGCGGCCGGTCCGCCGCAGCAGGGCGAGCAGCGGTTCCACGGCCGTCTCGTTCTGCACGACGAACGCGCTGACGCCCGGCCGTTCGTCGAGGATCCGGGCGAGCACCCCCGCCACGGCGTCGTGACTGCCCTCGCACGGCCGGTGCAGCAGCCGGACGTCCAGCTCGGCCGCCCGGGCGCGCAGGCCGCGCAGGGTCCGTTCGGCGAAGCCGGTGTGCCGGGCGTAGACGCCGGGGGACTCGCCGATCACCGCGATCTCGCGGTGCCCGAGTCCCGCCAGGTGGTCGACGCACAGCGCCCCCGCCGCCCGGAAGTCCAGGTCGACGCAGTTCAGCCCCGTGGGGTCGGCGGGCAGCCCGACCAGGACGGCGGGCGGGCCCGCGACGCGCAGGACGGGCAGCCGCTCGTCGTCGAGCTGGACGTCCATCAGGATCACCGCCTCGGCGAGCCCGCTGCCGGTGACCCGGCGCAGCGCGGAAGGGCCCTCCTCGCCGGTGAGGAGGAGGACGTCGTAGCCGTGGGCGCGGGCGGTGGTGGCGACGGCGACCGCGATCTCCAGCATCACCGGTACGTACATGTCGGTGCGCAGCGGCACCATCAGCGCGATGATCCGCGAGCGGCTGCTGGCCAGCGCCCGGGCGCCCGCGTGGGGCTGGTATCCGAGCTGTTCGATGCTGTCCCGCACCCGCTCGCGGGTGACGGCGGAGATGGGCCGCTTGCCGCTGAGGACATAGCTCACCGTGCTGGCCGACACTCCGGCGTGCCGGGCAACCTCGGCAAGGGTGACCATCCGCTCTCCCTGCGGGCCGTGACGGGGTGAATCGCTTCGACGGAAGTCGTCGAATGATCGACTCCGTCGCTCAGCGAGACCGTAACGCGGCTGTGTTGACGTGTCCAGAGAGGTGACCCGGGAATATCGAAGCGCTTCGATTAGGGGGTAGAGGCCATGGAATTGCCGAGTGGTCTACCGAACCGTTCAGTATTGACAGTGAACTGATCGGTATAGTTCATTCCTCTCGTGGGCGGCGCGGGCCGCCGGACCCGACGAGGAGGAGGCGGAGAGATGTTCGCTGTGGTGTACCGGTGGCGGCTGCGTCCGGGCCGGGAGCAGTTGCTCGTCGACGGCTGGCACCGGGTCACGGTGGCCATCCACCAGGAGTGCGGAAGCTACGGCTCCCGGCTCCACAAGGCGGACGACGGCACCTGGGTGGCCTACGCCCGCTGGCCCGACCGGGAGACCCGGGAGAAGTGCGGGACCCCCGATCCCGAGGGCGAGGCCATGATGCGCGAGGCGATCGCGGAGTACTTCCCCGAGACGCGCCTCGTCCTCGTCGACGACCTGCTGGCCGAGCCGGAGGCCGACTGACGGGCGGGCCTCAGGGGGTGGTGCCGGGGAAGCGGACCAGCGGGCCCGGGTGCCGGGAGCCGAGCGGGGACATGCCGCCGTCGGCCCCGTGCCGGGCGAGCAGGTCCAGGACGAGCCGGCCGCGCCGGACCCGCTCGCGGGCGGTCGCGAGGGCGTGCTCCCGCAGATGCGCCCCGTACGGGTAGATCCCGGCCGCCCCGCTCAGCCCGAACTTGAGGTACAGCGGCGCGCCCCGGCGGATCAACTCGGCCGCCTCGTACATCCGGACGTAGCCGCCCAGGTCGTCCGGCGCCTCGACATACAGGTCCATCGGGGCCCGGCTGACCCGCCGGATCTCGGTGAGATGGGCGAGGGTCAGATCGGACGGCACATTGAGCGAGTCGGCGCCGAGCCGCTCGTGGACGGCGTACGCGGCCGGGTTGGCCGGCCCGATCAGCGCGGACACCTTGAACGTCGTGTCGGCAGGCAACACCCCTTCGGTACGCAGCCGGTGCAGCGTCCAGAGGACGCCCTCGTCGGCGACCAGCAGGCACCGGACGCCCAGCTGCGAGGCGCGCAGGGCGTCCTCGACGCATCCGGCGAGCCCGTCGTGACCGCGGGCGCGCGGGCCCGCGCCGCCGGAGTCGGTCCGGGTGGCGGCGCCGGTGTCCCAGGTGCCGCGCGGCCCGGTGAACAGGCACAGCTCGACGGCGTGTTCGGCGCAGGCGCCGACCATCTCGGAGATCTCCCCGTCCGTCAGCATCCAGACGCCGCTGCCCTGGCTGACGCGGTGCACCGGCACGTCGAGCCGTTCGCTCTCCGCGAGGACGGCGGCGAGCGCCTCCGGGCCCTCGACGGAGGGGACCTCGGTGCGCCACAGCCCCCCGTCGGGGAAGGCGTGCGGGGAGGCGTCGTCGGGACGGGGGGCGGGCACGGGGTGGCCGATGCGCCGGAGCGCGTCGCCGCCGGGACGTCGGGGAGCCGGGCGGAGGGTCATCGGAGTCCTCTGTTCGGTTGGGCGGACGCGGTGCGGGGAGTGGTGCCGGAGCCGGGACGGGCCCGGGCCTGGGCCCGGAGGTGGGACCGGGCCCGGAATCGGGACCGGAATCCGGGACCGAGGGCCGGCGTACGGGGCTCAGGGGTGCAGGAGGACCTTGCCCGTCGCCGGGTCCCCGCCGCCCACCAGGGCGAGCGCCTCGCCGAACCGCTCCAGCGGGAAGGTGTGGGTGACGAGCGGGGCCGGGTCGAGCAGCCCCTGGGCGAGGGCGCGGACCGCGTCCGCCCAGGCGGCGGAGGAGGCGCCGAAGACGCTGCGGAGCTCCAGCTGGCTGACGGAGAGGTGGACCGGGTCGATCCCGGTGGCCCCGGCCGCGAACATGCCGGTGAGCACCACCCGGCCGCCGCGGCGGGCGAGGAGGCAGGAGGAGGCGGCCGTGGTCGGCGCCCCGGCGGTCTCCACGACCAGGTCGAAGCGCCCGGTGTCACCGTCCGACTCGGCGGGCGTGAGGGCCCGGGTCGCACCGAACGCCAGGGCCCGAACAGCCCGTTCGGCGCGCGGGTCCACCACCGTCAGTTCGGCGGGGGAGGAGGCGGCGAGCCACTGGACGGCGAGCAGCCCGAGGGTGCCCGCGCCGACGACGG
Organism: Streptomyces sp. NPDC059534; assembly: GCF_042743475.1. NCBI lineage: Bacteria > Bacillati > Actinomycetota > Actinomycetes > Kitasatosporales > Streptomycetaceae > Streptomyces > Streptomyces sp. NPDC059534. The sequence goes on along the minus strand of NZ_JBHWAQ010000016.1, from coordinate 73,987 downwards.
CGATCCGTTCGCCCGGGCGCGGCTGGCCCGCCCGTACCGCGGCGGCGACGACGGCCGCGGGTTCGAGCAGGGCCGCGGCCCGCAGGTCCACCCCGTCGGGCAGCGGGTGCAGCAGCCGGGCCGGGACCACCAGGTGGTCGGCGAAGGCACCCGGCTCGGTGAAGCCGGTCTCGGCGTACCCGGCCGTGCACAGACTGGTCTCCCCGTACCGGCACCGCTCGCACGTCCCGCAGGACCGGAAGCCCTCCGCGACGCACGCCCGGCCGAGGAGCGCGGGGTCGACCCCGCCGCCCAGGGCCTCCACGGTCCCGGACCACTCGTGCCCCGGGACGACCGGGTAGCGGACGTAGCCCGGGGCCCGGCGGCCCTCGTACAGCTCGCGGTCGCTCATGCAGATGCCGGCGGCGGCGACCCGGACCCGGACCTCGCCCGGGCCCGGCTCGGGGAGCTCCCGCTCGACGAGCCGGTGCGCACCGGGCCGGTCGACCACGACCGCGCGACTGGACACGGCGCTCACTTCGGCTGCCTCCTCTCCCAGCCCTCGGCCCAGAGGTCGAAGCGGGCGCGCTGCTGCGGGAACTCGGCGGCCGCGTCCACGTCGAGCTCGACGCCGAGCCCCGGCTCGTGGGAGAGCGCGAAGCAGCCGGTCTCCGGATCGACCTCGGGCGCTCCGCGTACGACCTTCTTGATCTCGGCGTCCGCGAAGTCGTTGAAGTGCTCCAGGATCTTGAAGTTCGGTGTGCAGGCGGCGAGCTGGAGCGAGGCGGCGGTGAGGACCGAGCCGCCGACGTTGTGCGGGGCGACGAGGACGTAGTGGGTCTCGGCGGTGGCGGCCAGCTTGCGCGCCTCCAGGATGCCGCCGATGTGCCCGACGTCGGGCTGGACGATGTCCGCGGCCTGCGACTCGAACAGCTCCCGGAACTCGATCCGGTCGTGGATCCGCTCGCCGGTCGCGATCGGCAGATCCACCTTGTCGGCGACCTTCCGCAGGGCCTTGAGGTTCTCCGGCGGCACCGGCTCCTCCAGCCACGCGGGCCGGAACGGGGCGAGTTCCCGTGCGAGGCGGACCGCCGTCGCGGGGGAGAAGCGGCCGTGCATCTCCACCATCAGCTCCGTGTCCGGGCCGATCGCGTCCCGGACGGCCTCGATCAGCGCGACCGCCTCACGCGAGCGCTCGGCGTCCAGCTCGTACTGGCCGTTGCCGAACGGGTCGATCTTCAGGGCCCGGTAGCCGCGTGCCACCACCTCGCGGGCGGCGGCGTGATAGGCGTCGGGGGTGCGTTCGGTGGTGTACCAGCCGTTGGCGTACGCCTTGACGCGGTCGGTCACCTTTCCGCCGAGCAGCTGCCAGACCGGTACGCCCAGCGCCTTGCCCTTGATGTCCCAGCAGGCCATCTCCACGACCGCGATGCCGGACATGACGATCTCGCCGGCCCGCCCGAAGTCGCCGTACTTCATGCGCCGTACGAGGTCCTCGACCGCGAACGGGTCGGAGCCGGCGATGTGGTTGGCCTCCGCCTCGCGGAGATAGCCGACCAGGGCGTCGGTGTGGCCGAGCATCCGGGTCTCGCCGACACCCGTCAGCCCCTCGTCCGTGTGGACCAGGACGTAGGTGAGGTTGCGCCAGGGGGTGCCGACGACATGAGTGGTGATTCCCGTGATGCGCACGGTGGTTGCTCCCGGGGACGCGTAGGGACGGCGGGCGGTGTGTTCGGGATACCGGACACCGTCCGGTGGATCGGCGCGACCGTAGGCAGCGGCCCGCCGAGGTGTCAATGGGAGCGCGTCCACCGCGGGGCCGTTGCCCGGCCCCGGGCGCGCCGCTAGTCTCTGTCCGCGATTTCGGTCGCGGTACGGAATATCGAACGGCAGACGGTGAGGTGGGGCCCCATGGGACGGCTCGTTCCGGCGGTGACCAGGGCATTCGACATACTGGAGCTCTTCCTCCAGGGCGACGGGACGCTCTCCGCGCCCGAGATCACCCGCAGGCTCCAGCTGCCGCGCACGACCACCCACGAGCTGGTCAGCACCCTGACCGCCCGCAACTACCTCGTACCCGTGCCGGAGCAGCCCGGCCGCTACCGGCTCGGCGTGCGGACGTACCAGCTCGGCAGCCGGTACGCCGAGCAGCTGGACCTCGCGGCCGAGGGGCGGCAGGTCGCCCACGAGGTGGCCGAGACCTGCGGCGAGACCGTCCACGTCGCCCTCCTGGAGGACACGGACGTCATCTACGTGGCCAAGGTCGACTCCACCCACGCGGTACGGATGGTCTCGGCGGCCGGCCGCCGGCTCCCGGCCCACTGCACCGCCGTCGGCAAGATGCTGCTCGCCGCGCTCCCCGAGGCCGAGCTCGACGAGCGCCTCGACGGACGCGAGCTCGTCGCCATGACGCCCCGCAGCCTCACCGACCCGGACGTGCTGCGCGCCGCGCTCGCCGAGATCCGGATCCTCGGCGTCGCCCTGGAGCAGCAGGAGTCCAACCCGGACGTCAGCTGCGTCGCCGCGCCGGTGCGCGACCGCTCCGGCCGCGTCGTCGCGGCCCTGTCCATCTCCGTGCCGGTGCACCGCTGGAGCGAGGAGCGCGAGAACGAGCTCACCGCCCTCGCCGTGAAGGGCGCCGGTGAACTCTCGGTCCGCCTCGGCCACCGGCCCGCCGCACGCTGAACCCCGCTCCGTGGCCGGGCGCGCGGGCCCGGCCGTCGCCGCGGCGCGCGGGGCCCGGCTCCGTTCCCCGCCGCGCTCAGTCCCCCGCATCGGCGGCCCCGGCACGGCGGCCGTCGCGGCGCTCGCGGGGCCGGCGCATACGGCTGACCGGGCCGAAGACCTCCCGGTCGTCGAGGAAGCCCTCCAGGGCGAAGGCGGCCGCGCCCCGGGTGACGGCGTTGTGGGGGACGGCGCTGCGCCGCAGCGTCGCGGCCCGGTGGGGCAGCGTCAGGGCGTGCCGGGTGACGGCGTCGTGGGTGGCGGTGAGCAGACGCTCGCCGAGCAGGTCGACGACCTGGTTGCCGAGGACCAGCACCCGGGGGTTGAGCAGGTTGACCAGGTTGGCCACGGCGGCGCCCAGGTAGCGTCCCGTCCGGTCGATGACGGCGGCGGCCACCGGGTCCTCTTCCGCCGCGGCGCGGGCCAGGGCCGCGACCACGGCCGCGTCGTCCGGCCCGGTGGCCCGTGCGTCCTCGGGGGCCAGTTCGCGCCAGGTCCGGGCGATCCCCCGGGTGCTGACGTACGCCTCGACGCAGCCCCGGTTGCCGCAGGTGCAGAGCCGGCCGTCGAGCGCGAGGCAGGTGTGGCCCCACTCGCCCGCGCTGTTGGTGAACCCGCGGTAGAGCTGCCCGCCGATCGCGATCCCGGCGCCGACGCCGGCCCGCAGGGTGAGGACCACCAGGTCGTCGACCTCGCGTCCGGCGCCGAACCACAGCTCCGCGACCGTGCTGGCCCGCAGCGGGTTGTCGAGCCAGAGGGGCAGCCCGAGGCGTTCGTCCAGGAGCGCCCGCAGCGGCACCTCGTGCCAGGACCAGTACGGGGAGAAGGACGAGACACCGCCCTCGCGTTCCACCATGCCGGGCACGCTGACGCCCGCTCCGAGCACCTGTTCGCGGGGCACTCCGGAGCCGTTCAGCAGCTCCTCGACGCAGGCGGCGAGCTGCTCGACCACGTCGGCGGGCCGGACGTCGCCCGGAGGGAGGGGGCGCTCGACGGAGTGGCGCACCTCCAGGGCCAGGTCGAAGAGTTCCGCGTGGACCGAGGTCTCGGCGATGTCGATGCCGATCAGCGCGCCCCGCTCCGCGTTGACGGCGAGCCGGGCGCGGGGGCGGCCGCCGCCGGACTCCTCGTGGCCCGCCTCGACGAGGACGCCGGCCTCCAGGAGCTCGGCGGTGAGGTTGGCGACGGTGGCGAAGGAGAGGCCGGTGGCGGCCGCGAGGTCCTGGCGGCTCATCGCGCCGGGTCCCGCGTAGAAGCGCCGCAGGACCTCGAAGCGGTTGAGGCGGCGGATGTCCTGTGAAGTCCGCTTGATCATCCCTGGTGTCCTCCGCTCGGCCGGTCCGTCTACGGGGATCTTATTCAAAGGGTTGGAAGAAGCGGGCCTCGGGTTATTTACAACCGTTAGACGAACCCGTAGTTTTTTCGCACCGCACCCGTGACCGACCGAGGAGGCCAGATGCGGCACCTCAGGGCCGTGCCCTGCTCCCCCCAGCCCGGACGTCTGACGGAAGGGCCCGTCTGGGACCCCCGACGCCAAGAACTGCTCTGGGTGGACATCCCCGAAGCCCTCGTCCACCGCGCCGCCCTCGCCCCCGGCGACGACCTGCCCGACCTCGCCCCCGTCTCCACCCTCCGGTTCGACCGTCCCGTCGGCGCCGTCGTGCCCTGCGCGTCCGGCGCCCTGCTCGCCGCCGCCGGCACCTCCTTCCTCCACCTCGCCGAGGACCACCCGGTCGCCGACGCCGTCGAACTCGCCGCGCCCGTCCTCCCCGACGACGGCGTGCCCCGCCGGATGAACGACGCCGCCGTCGACCCCGCGGGCCGCCTCCTCGCCGGCACCATGGCGTACGACGAGAGGCCCGGCGCCGGCTCCCTCTACCGGCTCGACGGCGACGGCCTGATCACCCTCCTCGACTCCGTCACCATCTCCAACGGCCTCGGCTGGAGCCCCGACGGCAGCCGCCTCTACTACGCCGACAGCCCCACCGGCCGCGTCGACGTCTTCGCGTACGACCCCGCGACCGGCGCCCTCGGCGACCGGCGCCCCTTCGCCGTCCTCGACCGGGGCGTCCCCGACGGCCTCACCGTCGACAGCGAGGGACGCGTCTGGGTCGCCGTGTGGGGAGGCGGCGAAGTCCTCGCCTTCGAAGCCGACGGCACCCCCCACGCGCGCGTGGAGGTGGCCGCCTCCCACGTGACGAGCTGCGCCTTCGCCGGCCCCGCGCTCGACGTCCTGGTCATCACCACCGCCACCGCCGGCCTCGACGAGGAACGCCTGCGCGCCGAACCCGACGCCGGCCGCCTCTTCGTCTGCCGCCCCGGCGCCACCGGCCTGCCGGCCACCCCGTACGCCGACCGCTGACCCGCACCTCCGACAAGGAAGGCCCCATGACCACCCCGCACGAGGGGCTGCGTGCCGCCCTCGCGGCCGCCCCCGTCATCGCGATCCTCCGCTCCACCTCCGCCGCCCGCTTCGCCGAGGTCACCGACACCCTCCGGGCGTCCGGCGTCCACGCCGCCGAGTTCACCCTCACCACCCCGGGCGTGCTCGACGCCCTGCGGGAGTACGCCGCCGACGCCCCGCCCGGACTCGCCCTCGGCGCCGGCACCGTCACCACCCCCGCCGAGGCGCGGGCCGCCGTCGAAGCCGGCGCCACCTACCTCATCACCCCGACCACCTCCACCGAGGTCATCGCCGAAGCGGCCCGCCTCGACGTGCCCGTGCTCCCCGGTGCCTACACGCCGACCGAGATCCTCACCGCCTGGCGGGCCGGCGCCACCATGGTCAAGCTCTTCCCCGCCGCCACCGGCGGGCCCGCGTACCTCCGCGCCGTCCGCGCCCCCCTGCCCGACATCCCCCTCGTCCCGACCGGCGGCATCGACGCCGCCGACGCCCCCGCCTACCTCGCCGCCGGCGCCGCCGCCCTCGGCATCGGCAGCCCCCTCGTCGGTGACGCCTGCGAGGGCGGCTCCCTCGCCGCCCTGACCGACCGGGCCGCGGCCTTCCTCGACGGGATACGCCGATGACACGCCGCCCGGGGGCCGTGGCCGAGGCCGTGACCGACGTCGAGACCGGCACCGTGACCGACGTCGAGACCGGCACCGTGACCGACGCCGTGACCGGCGCCGACGCCGTGACCGACGCCCGCGCCGTGCCCGACGCCGGTACCGGCGCCGAGCCCCAGGCGGACGCCGCGGCGCCCGCACCGGCCGCCACTCCGCTGACGGTCGCTCCCGCGCGCCCGTCAGCCGTCGCGCCGGGCACCCCGCCCGCGCTCTTCACCCTCGGCGAGGCCATGGCGATGGCCGCCGCCACCGGACCCGGCCCGTTCGCCACCGGTGCGCCGCTGCGCCTCGGCTGGGCGGGCGCCGAGGCGACGGTCGCCATCGGGGTGAGCAGACTGGGGCACCGGGCGGCCTGGACGGGCCGGGTCGGCGAGGACGCGGCCGGGGAGATGGTCCTCGCCGGACTCCGCGCGGAGGGCGTCGACGTCGAGGGCGCCCGCAGGGAACCGGCGGTGCCGACCGGCCTGATGCTCCGCGAGCGGCGCACCGCCGACCGGCTCCGTGTCACGTACTACCGGGCCAGCCTGGCGGGCTCCCGGCTGGCCCCCGAGGACCTCGACGAGGACCGCCTCGCCGGGGCGCGGATCCTCCATGTCACCGGCATCACGCCGGCGTTGGGCCCGACGGCCCGCGCCGCCGTCGAGCGGGCGGTCCGGGTCGCCCGCGCCGCCGGGGTCACCGTCTCGTTCGACGTCAACCACCGCGAGCGGCTCTGGAGCCGGGCCGAGGCCGCCGAGGTACTCGCCCGACTCCTGCCGTTCACCGACATCGTGTTCGCCGGGCCCGAGGAGGCCGCCCTCTTCGTGCCGGACGGCGAACCGGCGGAGGCGGCCCGCGCCCTGACCCGGCTGGGCCCCGGGCAGGCGGTGCTCAAACTCGGCGCCCAGGGCGCCCTGGTGGTCGCCGACGGCGTCACGCACGTGCAGCGGGCCGTCCCCGTCACCGCCGTCGACCCCGTCGGGGCGGGCGACGCGTTCGTGTCCGGCTACCTCGCCGCCGTCCTCGACGGCTCCCCGGTCCCGGAACGCCTCCGCCTCGCCGCCCTCTGCGGAGCCTTCGCGGTCTCCGTCCCGGGCGACTGGGAAGGTCTGCCGCGCCGCGCCGAACTCGACCTGCTCGCGGCCCAGGACATCAGCCGCTGAGCCGTCGCAGCCGGCCGCTCCCTCCTTCCGCACCAGCACACAGGAACCCGTACCCATGAACCGTTTCTCCGGAAAGACAGCCGTCGTCACCGGCGCGGCCTCCGGCATCGGGGCGGCCAGCGCCGCCCGGCTCGCCGCCGAGGGCGCCGCGGTGGTCGTCTCCGACATCGCCGACGAGGCCGGTGAGGCCGTCGCCGCGGCGATCCGCGCCGACGGGGGCCGAGCGGCGTACGTACGCTGCGACGTCTCCTCCGAGGACGACTGGACCGCCCTGCGCGAGGAGGCGCACGCCCGCTTCGGCCCGGTCGCCGTCCTGCACAGCAACGCCTTCGTCCACACAGCGGGCGCCGCCCACGAACTCCCCGTCGCCCTCTGGGACCGGGAGATGGCCGTCAACCTGCGGGCGCTGTACCTGGCCGTCCGTACCTTCCTCGACGACCTGCGCGGCGAACGCGGCAGCCTCGTCGCCACCTCCAGCGTGCACGCCGACTTCGGTCTGCCCGGCTATCCCGCGTACGCCGCGGCGAAGGGCGGCATGTGCGCCCTCGTCCGCCAGTTCGCCGTCGAGTACGGCCCCGAGGTGCGCTTCAACTCCGTCCTGCCGGGCCCGATCCTCACCGACGTGTGGAACGACGTCGACGAGGAGGGCCGGCGGCTCTCCGCCGAGGCGACCGCGCTCGCCCGGCTCGGCCGCCCCGAGGAGGTGGCCTCCGCCGTCGCCTTCCTGGCCTCCGCCGACGCCGCCTACATCACCGGAACCAACCTGGTCGTCGACGGCGGCTGGACCGTGAAGAAGGACTCCAAGTGAAGATCACCTCCCTGCGCACCCACCTCGTCGCCCCCCGCTGGTGCTTCCTGCGCGTCGACACCGACGAAGGCATCACCGGCTGGGGCGAGCCGGTCGTCGAGGGCCGCGCCCACACCGTCGCCGCGGCCGTCGAGGAGCTCTCCGACTACCTGATCGGCCGGGACCCGATGAAGATCGAGGACCACTGGCAGGTCCTGACCAAGGGCGGGTTCTACCGCGGCGGTCCGGTCCTCTCCAGCGCCGTCGCCGGCATCGACCAGGCCCTGTGGGACATCACCGGCAAGGCCCTCGGCGTCCCGGTCTGGCAGCTGCTCGGCGGCAGCGTCCGCGACCGCGCGCGGGTGTACAGCTGGATCGGCGGCGACCGGCCCGACGAGGTCGCCTCGGAGGCCCTGGCGCGGAAGAACGAGGGCTTCACGGCGATCAAGATGAACGCCTCGGCGCAGCTGCGGCTCATCGACACCCCGGCGGCCGTCCACGGCATCGTCGACCGCGTCGCCTCGATCCGGGAGGCCGTCGGCGACGACTTCGACATCGCGATCGACTTCCACGGTCGGCTCACCGCGCCGATGGCCCGGCGGGTCCTGCCGCTCCTGGAGCCGTACCTGCCGTTCTTCGTGGAGGAACCGGTCGTCCCGGAGATGAGCGACCACATCGGCGACATCGTGCGCTCCACCTCCATTCCGATCGCGACGGGCGAACGGCTCTACTCCCGCTGGGACTTCAAGAGGGTCCTCGACCAGGGCATCGCGGTCGCCCAGCCGGACCTCTCGCACGCGGGCGGCATCTCGGAGGTGCGCCGGATCGCCGCGATGGCGGAGGCGTACGACGTCTCCCTCGCCCCGCACTGCCCGCTGGGGCCGATCGCCCTCGCCTCCTGTCTCCAGGTCGGTTTCGCCGCGCCGAACCTGCTGATCCAGGAGCAGAGCCTCGGCATCCACTACAACACCGGCTCCGACCTGCTCGACTACCTCGTCGACCCCTCGGTCTTCCGGTACGAGGACGGGCACGTGGGCCTGCCCACCGGCCCGGGGCTCGGCATCGAGGTCGACGAGAAGGCGGTCGAGCGGGCGGCCGAGGTCGGGCACCGCTGGCGCAACCCGGCCTGGCGACGGGACGACGGCTCGCTCGCGGAGTGGTAGTCGGGACGTGCGGAAGGGGCGGGCTCGTTCACGAGCCCGCCCCTCTTCGTGCGCGTGCGGTCGGCGGTGGGTGCGTGCGGTCAGCGGTGGGCGAGCCAGGCCGCCGCCGGGAGCAGCTTGCCGTCGTAGTCGAACAGCGCCTGGTTCTCCCAGCCGTTGCCCGAGGAGGCGTCGGCCGGGTCCCAGCCGTTGCCCGTCACGGCCGTCCACGCCGGCTCCCAGTAGACGACGCCGAGACCGCGGCCGTTCGGCACCGCCTCGACGACGTTCATGACGTCCCGCAGCCAGGCCGACTGGCCGGCGCTGCTCGCCGGGTAGCCGCTGATCAGCTCGGAGGGGAGGTCGATGATGTTCTCGTGGGCGTCCTCGCTGTCGAGACGGAACGGGTACGCGGTCTCGGCGACCATCACCTTCTTGCCGTAACGGGCCGATATGTCGTCCAGGTTGGTCTGGAGCGAGGACAGGGCGCCGTGCCAGTAGCCGTAGAAGGAGAGCGCGATGACGTCGTAACCGACGCCCTGCGCGGTCGCGTTGTCGAACCAGGCGCGGTACAGGGCGTTGTCGCCGCCGTGGGCGAGGTGCAGCGCGATCTGCGTGCTCGACGAGACGGCCTTGGCGGCCGAGATGCCGGAGTTCAGCAGCCCGGCGAGCTGGGGCCAGTTGCTCGTGGAGCCCTCGGGCCACAGCATGCCGGTGTTGATCTCGTTGCCGATCTGCACCATGTCGGCCGTGGTGCCCTGCGCCTTGAGGGCGTTGAGGACGTCGTACGTGTGGTCGTAGACGTCGGTCCTGAGCCGGCTGTACGAGTGGCCGGCCCAGGCGGTGGGCTTGGTCTGGGCGCCGGGGTCGGCCCAGATGTCGGAGTAGTGGAAGTCGACGAGGAGCTTCATGCCCTGCGCCTTGATCTTCTTCGCGGTGGCGAGGACGCGGGCCTTGTCGTTGTAGCCGTCGGCCGGGTTCACCCACACCTTGAGGCGGCCGTAGTTGGCGCCCGCGTTCCTGAGCAGGGCGACCGCGTCACCGGTGGTGCCGGAGCTCGACTTGTAGGTCCCGCCGAGGTCCTCGCTCTTCTTGAGCGCGGAGAGGTCGACGCCCTTGACGGCGAGCCCCGTCGTGCCGGAGGTGAACGTCAGGTCGTCGACGTTGAGCCAGTTCCCCGCGTTGGCGTCGGAGTTGACGCTGACGGTGCAGGCGCCGCCCGTCACCGTGACGGGGGTGACGATCCGTATCCAGCCCGAGGTGACCGGCAGGTCGGTGCGCTGCTCGGCGGAGCCGCAGTTGCGCAGGGCCAGGTAGGCGGAGTTCTGGCCGCCGCCGGAGCGGACCCAGGCGCTCAGCGTGTACGTGCCGTCGGCGAGCCCGGACAGGTACTGGTACGTCTCGACCTTGTACGCGGTGGACGCCCAGTGGCTGAGGCGGTAGCTGCCGCCGTGGCCGCCGGCCTCGGTGAAGGAGGCGGCGTTCTGGCCGGCGGCGGAGTAGGTGGACCAGCCGGCCGGGGTGGCGGTGCCGGTGGCGTCGCTCTCGAACCCGGCGTTGGTGAGCGTGGCGGCGGCCTCGGCCCGCTGGGCCGCGGGCAGCGGAGCGAGCAGCAGAGCGGCGAGCGCCGCGGCGACGGCCGCGGCCCGCAGGCGGATGGGGTTTCGTGCGGGGTGCATCGTCGAGTCCCTTCGACGGTGGCCGATGAGGAGGGTGGAGCGGTTGGTTCCTTGCGGGTGGCACGGCTCACCCGGGGGCGGCGCAGCGGGTACTGCCGCCCCCGGGGAGATCGGGGGGTCCGGCCCGAAGGTGGGCGGGGGCCGGGCTCCGGCCGGTCGTGGGGGCGGGCCGGCCGGAGCGGGAGGGCGCGGTCAGGCGTCCAGGCGGACGACGCCGACGGCACCGGCCGGGACGGTGACCTTCCCGTCGACCGGCGTACCGGCGAGGAGCTCCACCCCGGCGCCGTCGAGCGGCACCACGGCGTCCTCGTCGGAGTGGTTCAGCGCGAACAGGTACCGCGTCCCGTCCTCGCCGGCGCGGTGCACGACCTCCACGTCACGCGGGAGCGTGGTGCGCGCGGCGACACCGGCGTCCTCGCAGGCGGCGGCGACGATCGCGTCGAGCGAGGCCGCGTCCAGGCGGGTGGAGACGTACCAGGCGGTGCCCCGGCCGAGCCGGTGCCGGGTGACCGCGGGGCCGCCGGCGGCCGGCCCGTCGGCGTACGTCCACAGGGTCTCGGCCCCGCTCGGCCGGACGAACTCCGTCCACACGTCACCGGTGAGCGTGGCGCCGTCCGGCCCGGAGACCGTCACGCGTTGGTCGTCCAGGAGCGGCGACCACTCCTCCACGGTGAGGCCGAGGACGTCCCGCAGCGCGCCCGGGTAGGGGCCGGGGTGCACGGCGTCGTGCTCGTCGACGATGCCGGAGAAGTACGAGACGACGAGCGTGCCGCCGTTCTCGACGTACTCGCGCAGGTTCCGCCCGGCCGCCTCGGTGGTGAGGTAGAGCGCGGGGACCACGACCAGCGGGTAGGCGGAGAGGTCGGCCTCGGGGTGGGCGAAGTCGACGGTGAGGTGCCGGTCGTAGAGGGTCTCGTAGAAGCTGTCGGCGCGCTCGCGGGCGTCGTGGGCCGCGTGGGGCCGCCACTCCAGGTTCTGCGCCCACCAGGAGTGCCAGTCCCACAGCATGGCGACGTCCGGGACGGTCCGGGTGCCGCGCACCTCGGCCAGCGTGTCCAGGCCGGCCCCGAGGGCGACGACCTCGCGCCAGATCCGGGTGTCGGTGCTGCCGTGCGGGACCATCGCGGAGTGGAACTTCTCGGCGCCGCGCCGGGACTGGCGCCACTGGAAGAACATGGCGCCCTCGGAGCCGCGGGCGACGTGGGCGAGGGAGTTGCGGGCCATCTCGCCGGGGCGCTTGGCCGGGTTGCGGGCCTGCCAGTTCACCCCGGACGTGGAGTGCTCCAGGAGCAGCCAGGGCGCGCCGCCGGCGACGGAGCGGGTGAGGTCGGCGGCCATGGCCAGGTTGACGTGGGTCCGGCGGCCGTCGGTGATCAGGTAGTGGTCGTTGGTGACGAGGTCGACCTCGCGGCCCCAGGCCCAGTAGTCGATGGAGTCGCACTGGCTGAGCGCGGTCATGAAGTTGGTGGTGACGGGGACGCCGGGCGCGAGCGCGTGCAGGATGTCCCGTTCCGCTCGGAAGTTCTCCCGGATGGTGGCGTCGGCGAAGCGGCGGTAGTCGAGCTGCTGGGCCGGGTTGCCGACGGTCGGGGTGGTCCGGGGCGGGTCGATCTCGTCGTACGAGGAGTAGCGCTGCCCCCAGAAGGCGGTGCCCCATGCCTCGTTCACCGCCTCCAGGGAGCCGTAGGTGCTCCGGAGCCAGCGGCGGAAGTGGGCGGCGCAGCTGTCGCAGTAGCAGGCGCTGACGGGTACGCCGTACTCGTTGTGGACGTGCCAGAGCGCGAGGGCGGGGTGGCTGCCGTAGCGGCGGGCCAGCGCGGTGGTGATGCCGGCGGCGGCGGCCCGGTAGGCGGTCGAGCTGTGGCAGATCGCCCCGCGTGAGCCGTACGAGAAGCGGACGCCGTCGGCGGTGACGGGCAGCGCCTCGGGGTGGGCGCGGTAGAACCAGGCGGGCGGGGCCACGGTGGGTGTGCCCAGGTCGACCCGGATGCCGTGCTCGTGGAGCAGGTCGAGGAGGCGGTCGAGCCAGCCGAAGTCGTGGCGGCCCGGCTCGGGCTCCAGGAGCGCCCAGGAGAAGATGCCGACACTCACCATGGTGACGCCGGCCTCCCGCATCAGCCGGACGTCCTCCTGCCAGACGCTTTCCGGCCACTGTTCGGGGTTGTAGTCCCCGCCGAACGCGAGCCGGTGCAGGCCCTTGGGAGTGGTCTGCGGCATGAGTCTCTCCTGAAACCTCGGACGATGGAAGCTTTGTTCGTTTGGGAACGTGCACACACTCGATCTCGATGTGGCAACGCAACATAACCGCACACGAACAACCATTGACAAGTGTCTGGAACGTTTCTCTACTGTGAACGCTCACAGATGCATGACCGGCCTCCCCGCCTGAGGGAGAGGCCCCTTTTTCGGTCAGGGAGAAGCACCCCATGCCTCACATCACGCGCCGCAGCCTCGCCGCCGCCACCGCCGTCCTCCTCGGCGCCACCGCGCTCGGCGCCTGTGGATCCTCCGACTCCGGCGACAAGGCCGGTGCCGAGTCCGGCCCCGTCTCGCTCACCTACTGGGCCTGGGCGCCCGGCATGGACAAGGTCGCCGCCCTCTGGAACGCCGAACACCCCGACATCAAGGTCACGGTGCAGAAGCAGGCGTCCGGGGACGACCTGGTCACCAAGATCATCACCGCGACCAAGGCGCACAAGGGACCGGACCTCGTCCAGGCCGAGTACCAGGCCCTGCCGACCCTGGTCAGCAACGACTCCCTCGCCGACATCGCCTCCGAGGTCCCCGGCGTCAAGGACAGGTTCGCTCCCGGGATCTGGCAGCAGACCACCTTCGGCGGCGAGGCCGTCTACGCCCTGCCGCAGGACTCCGGCCCGCTGATGTTCTTCTACCGCGAGGACCTCTTCAAGCAGTACGGCCTCACCGTCCCCACCACCTGGGACGAGTTCGCCGCCACCGCCCGCACCCTCAAGGCGAAGGCCCCCGGAAAGTCCCTGACCACCTTCTCCGCCAACGACGCCGGCCTCTTCGCGGGCCTCTCCCAGCAGGCCGGCGCCAAGTGGTGGACCTTCGAGGGCGACACCTGGAAGGTCGGCGTCGACGACGCCGCCACCAAGAAGGTCACCGACTTCTGGGGCGGCCTGGTCGCCGAAGGCGCCATCGACAACCAGCCCATGTACACCCCCGCCTGGAACAAGGCCATGAACTCCGGCGAGCAGCTCGCCTGGGTCAGCGCCGTCTGGGCCCCCGGCACCCTGACCACCGCCGCCCCCGACGGCAAGGGCAAGTGGGCCATGGCCCCGCTCCCGCAGTGGACCAAGGGCGACGGCGCCACCGGCAGCTGGGGCGGCTCCTCCACCGCCGTCACCTCCGACTCCCAGCACAAGGCGGCCGCCGCGAAGTTCGCCGTCTGGCTGAACACCGACCCGCAGGCCCTCGCCGCCCTCGTCAAGGAGAGCGGCATCTACCCGGCCGCCACCGCCGCCCAGACCAGCGGCGCCCTCGCCAAGGCCCCCGACTACTTCGCCAACCAGCCCGACTTCTACACCCGCGCCGCCGAGATCGCGAAGACCACCGCGCCGGCCGCCTGGGGCCCCAACGTGAACGTCGCCTACACCGCCTTCAAGGACGAGTTCGGCAAGGCCGCCAAGGCCAAGTCCGGCTTCGGCACCGCCCTGTCCGCCGTCCAGAGCACCACCGTGGCGGACCTGCAGAAGCAGGGCTTCGAGGTCGCCAAGTGACGCAGCCCCGCCAGGGCGCGCGCCGGTCGTACGGGGTCAAGGCGGCCCCGTACGGCTTCCTCCTCCCCGCCGCCGTCCTCTTCGCCCTCTTCTTCGCACTGCCCATCGGCTACGCCCTCTGGCTCAGCTTCCACAAGGTCGAGATCAAGGGTCTCGGCCTCGGCAAGGGCGCCCGGAGCGAGGTCTGGGCCGGCCTGGAGAACTACACCTCCGCCCTCACCGACTCCGACTTCCTCCACAGCGCCCTGCGCGTCCTCGGCTACGGCGCCATCGTCGTCCCGGTCATGCTCGGCCTCGCCCTGTTCTTCGCGCTCCTGCTCGACTCCGAGCGCGTCCGGGCCCGTTCCTTCGCCCGGCTCGCGATCTTCCTGCCGTACGCGGTCCCCGGCGTCATCGCCGCCGTCCTCTGGGGCTTCCTGTACCTCCCGGACGTCAGCCCCTTCCACTACCTCCTGGAGAGGTTCGGGCTCCCGCAGCCCGACCTCATGGACGGCGGACCGCTCTACCTGGCGATGTCGAACATCGCCGTCTGGGGCGGCACCGGCTTCAACATGATCGTCATCTACACCGCGCTGCGCTCGCTGCCCGCCGAGGTGTACGAGGCGGCGAAACTGGACGGCTGCTCGGAACTCCAGATCGCCCTGCGCGTCAAGATCCCGATGGTGGCGCCCTCGCTGGTCCTCACCTTCTTCTTCTCGATCATCGCGACCCTCCAGGTCTTCAACGAGCCCACCACGCTCAAGCCGCTCACCAACGGCATCCCGTCCGACTGGAGCCCGCTGATGAAGGTCTACAGCGACGCCTTCACCGGCGGGAACATCTACGCCGCCTCGGCCACCGCCGTGGTGCTCGCCCTCGCCACCTTCGCGCTCTCCTTCGCCCTCCTCCGGGTGTCCAACCGCCGCACCACACAAGGAGCAAGCCGATGACCGGGCTCGCCTCCCAGCCCCTCCGCGCCACGGCCCCGGCCGCCGGCACCACCCCCGGCACCTCCCAGGGCCCTCCCCCTGCCTCCGGCGGGGGGACCCCCCGCCCCCGCCGCACCGCCCTGCTCCCCACGGCCGCCCTCGTCCTCGGCGCGCTGTACTGCCTGCTGCCCGTCGCCTGGGTCGTGGTCGCCGCCACCAAGTCGGGACAGGACCTCTTCTCCACCTTCACGTTCCTGCCCGGCGACGGATTCGCCGACAACGTCTCCGACCTCGACGCCTACCGCGAGGGCATCTACTGGCGCTGGATGGGCAACTCCGTGTTCTACGCGGGCCTCGGCGCCGTCCTCTCCACCGTCGTCTCCGCGTTCGCCGGATACGCCTTCGCGATGTACCGCTTCCGCGGCCGCGAGGCGTTCTTCAACGTGATCCTCACCGGCGTCCTCATGCCGCCCGTCATCCTCGCCATCCCGCAGTACCTGCTGATGGCCGAGGCCGACCTGACGGACACCTACGCGTCGGTCCTGCTGCCGCTGGTCCTCTCCCCGTACGGCGTCTACCTCGGCCGCATCTATGCCGAGGCCGCCGTCCCGACCGAACTGGTCGAGGCCGGGCGGATGGACGGCGCCGGCGAATGGCGGATCTTCCTGAGGATCGCCGTCCCCATGATGTCCCCGGGACTGGTGACGATCTTCCTCTTCCAGTTCGTCGCCATCTGGAACAACTTCCTGCTGCCGTTCATCATGCTCGGCGACGACGAGAAGTTCCCCATGACGGTCGGCCTGTTCACCCTCCTCAAGCAGGGCGCCAGCCAGCCCGCCCTCTACACCCTCGTCATCACCGGAGCCCTCCTCGCCATCGTCCCCCTCATCGCCCTCTTCCTCGTCATCCAGCGCTTCTGGAGCCTCGATCTGCTCTCCGGCGCCGTAAAGTCCTGACCACAGGGGATCGAGGGGAAAGACACAGCATGAGCACAGCAGCGGGAAGGCGCCGACCGGCGACCATCCACGACGTGGCCCGCGAGGCCGGAGTCTCGCGCGGCACCGTCTCCCGTGTCCTCAACGGCGGCCACTACGTCAGCCCGACCGCCAAGGCGGCCGTCGACGCGGCGATCCGAAGAACGGGATACGTCGTCAACCGGCACGCCCGCTCGCTGATCACCGGCAAGTCCGACTCGGTCGCCTTCCTCCTGACCGAGCCGCAGGAGCGCTTCTTCGAGGACCCCAACTTCAACGTCCTCCTCCGCGCCTGCACCCAGGCGCTCGCCGCCCAGGACATCCCGCTCCTCCTGATGATCGCGGGAACCGAGGACGAACGCCGCCGCAACCTCCGCTATATCGAGGCCGGCCATGTCGACGGCGTCCTCCTCGTCTCCAGCCACTCCGGCGACCCCGTGGTGGCGAGGCTGCACGAGGCCGGGGTCCCCGTCGTCGCCTGCGGCAAGCCGCTCGGCCAGACCGCCAAGATCGGCTACGTCGCCGCCGACGACCGCGACGGCGCCCGCGACATGGTCCGCCACCTGTACGCCTCCGGGCGGCGCCGGATCGCCACCGTCACCGGACCGCTCGACACCCCCGGCGGCGTCGAGCGACTCGCCGGCTACCGCGAGACGCTCGCCGAGTTCGGGCTGCCGGCCGACGAGACGCTCGTCGCCACCGGCGACTACAGCCGCGCCAGCGGCGAGGACGCGGCCCGCGTCCTGCTGGAGCGCGCCCCGGACGTCGACGCCGTCTTCGTCGCCTCCGACCTGATGGCGGCGGGCGTCCTCGACGCGCTCGCCCGGGCCGGCCGCAGGGTCCCGGAGGACATCGCCGTCGGCGGCTTCGACGACTCCCCGGCGGCCCTCTCCTCCCGGCCCTCGCTCACCACCATCCGCCAGCCGTGGGACCGGATCAGCACCGAGATGGTCCGGACGCTGCTGGCCCGGATAGCGGGTGAGGAACCGGCGGCGGTCATCCTCCCCACGGAACTCGTCCGCCGCGAATCGGCGTAGCGCACCGGCGTCTCGGACCGGCGGATCGGACCGGCGTCTCGGATCGGCGTGGCGCACAGGGCGCCTCGGACCGGCGCGGTGAACGGCCGGGCTCCTTCGGGGGCCCGGCCGTTCGGCGTCAGCCGCCGGTCACCAGGATCACCTCCAGGGTCCGCGGCCCGTGGACGCCCTCCACCCGGTCGAGTTCGATGTCGCTCGTCGCGGACGGACCGGAGATCCAGGTCAGCGGACGCGCCGGATCGAGCCGGGGGAGCGCCTGCGGGACCGAGGCCACCACCTGCTCGGGGGCCCGCACCACGCACACGTGCAGATCGGGGACGAGCGTGAGGGCACGCCGGCCCTGGCCCGGGCCGCCGTCGAGGACGATCGTGCCGGTCTCGGCGACCGCCAGCGCGCACCCCGTCACCACCGCGTCGGTGGCGTCGAGCCGGTACGGGGTCAGCGGCGGCTCGTCGGTCCGCCGCTCGGCACCGGTGGCGGCGAGCCAGCCGGCGGGCAGTCCGGGCGGGACGACGACGCTGCGGGCGCCGCGCTCCGCGAGCAGCCGGGCGATCAGCCCGGCGATCCCGTCCGGCGCGGTGCGGTGGACGTGGGCGCGGTAGTCGGCGAGGTTCTCGTGGAGCAGGTCGAGGACGGCGGCCGGGTCGTCCGGGGCGTGGCTGGTGCGGTAGTCCCTGGTCACCTCGGGCGCCTCCGGCGCGTCGGCGACGGCGGCGCGGACCCGGGCGAGGATCCGGGCGCGGGAGTCTGCGGTCTCGGGCGTCATGTCCGGTTCTTCCTCCACCAGTCGCGGAACGGTTCGGCGGGCACTTCGGGCAGGTCACGGTGGTCCGACCACTGCCGGGCGCCCGGTCCCGGCAGCCGTTTCGGGTGCAGCGCGCGGGTCGCGGAGGCGAGCCGCTCGGCGGCGGCCAGCGCGTTCGGACGGTCGAGCAGCCACGAGGACGCCTTGACGGCGGCCTTCTCCAGGCGGTGCCCCCTGCCGCCTTCCGCGGCGACCCGTTCGCGCAGGTGCACCAGGACCTCCGGGATGTCGATCGCGACCGGGCACACCTCGTAGCACGCGCCGCAGAGCGAGGAGGCGTAGGGCAGCGAGGCGTCGATCTCGCTCGCCGTGCCCCGCAACTGCGGCGTGAGGATCGCGCCGATCGGACCGGGGTAGACGGAGCCGTACGCGTGCCCGCCCGCCCGCTCGTACACCGGGCACACGTTGAGGCAGGCCGAGCAGCGGATGCACCGCAGCGCCTGCCGCCCCACCTCGTCGGCGAGGGCGTCGGTACGGCCGTTGTCGAGGAGGACCAGATGGAAGGTCCGCGGCCCGTCCCCGTCGCCGGTCCCCGTCCACATCGAGGTGTACGGGTTCATCCGCTCGGCCGTCGACGAGCGGGGCAGCGTCTGGAGGAACACCTCCAGGTCGCGCCAGGTCGGCACCACCTTCTCGATGCCGACGACGGAGATGAGGGTCTCGGGCAGTGTCAGGCACATCCGGCCGTTGCCCTCGGACTCGACGACGACGAGGGTGCCGGTCTCGGCGACCATGAAGTTCGCCCCGGAGATCCCGACCCTGGCCCGCAGGAACTTCTCCCGCAGGTGCAGCCGGGCCGCCTCCGCCAGTTCGGCCGGCGTGTCGCCGAGACCCTCCGGCGCCGGCCTTCCCCAACCGGCCATCCTCTCGCGGAAGATGTCCCGGATCTCGCCCCGGTTGCGGTGGATCGCGGGCACCAGGATGTGCGAGGGGCGGTCGTCACCGAGCTGCACGATCAGCTCCGCGAGATCCGTCTCGTACGCGGCGATCCCCTCGGCCTCCAGGGCCTCGTTGAGCCCGATCTCCTGCGTGGCCATCGACTTGACCTTGACGACCTCCGTCTCGCCCGTCGCCTTCACCAGGTCCGTGACGATCCTGTTGGCCTCGTCCGCGTCGGCGGCCCAGTGCACCGTGCCGCCGGCGGCCGTCACCGCCTCCTCCAACCGGACGAGATACGTGTCCAGGTGACGGAGCGTCCGGTCCTTGATCTCCTTCCCGGCCCGACGCAGCGCGTCCCAGTCGTCCAGCTCGGCCACCGCCCGCGCCCGCTTGTCCCGGATCGTGTGCGTGGCGTGCCGGAGGTTGCCCCGCAGCCGCTCGTCGCGGACGGCGTCGCGCGCCGCCTCCGGGAACGCCGGCATGCCCAGGAACGCCCGCCCGTCACCGGACGCGGACGCGCGTCCTCGCCTGTCGCTCATCCCCAGGGCTCCTCTTCCGTGCTCGCCAGGATCTCCGCCAGGTGCAGTGCCCGCAGCGGCGCCGCCTGCCGCCGCAGCATCCCGCCCACGTGCAGCAGGCAGGAGTTGTCCGCGCCGCACAGCACCTCGGCGCCGGTGGACAGCGCGTTCGCGATCTTGTCGGCCCCCATGGCCGCCGACACGTCCGGGTTCTTCACCGCGAAGGTGCCGCCGAAGCCGCAGCACTCCTCGGCACCCGGCAGCTCCACGAGCTCCAGGCCCTTCACCGCCTCGAGCAGCCGCCGGGGCCGCTCCCCGAGCCCGAGCATCCGCAGCCCGTGACAGGACGGGTGGTACGTCACCCGGTGCGGGAAGTACGCCCCCACGTCCGTCACCCCCAGCACGTCCACCAGGAACTCCGTCAGCTCGTACGTACGCGGGGCCAGGCCCGCCGCCTCCGCGCCGAACCCCGGATAGTGGTGGCGCACCATCGCCGCGCACGAACCGGACGGGGTGACCACGTGGTCGTACCCCTCGAAGGCCCGGACCGTGCGCCGCACCAGCGGAGCGGTCTGAGCGCGGTAGCCGGTGTTGTACTGCGGCTGCCCGCAGCAGGTCTGCGCGGCGGGGAAGTCGACCTCCACGCCCAGCCGTTCGAGCAGCCGGACGGTGGCCACCCCCGTCGCAGGGAAGACGGCGTCGTTGACGCAGGTGACGAAGAGGGCGACGCGCATCACGGGTTCCTCGGGGACGGTTCGAGCCGGGCGGCGGCCGCGTCCCAGGCGGCACGGCCGGCAGGGTCATTCTGCGGCATGTGGTGTCGCAGGGCCTGGGTACGCGCCACCAGCGCGCGCATCGAGGCCAGGTCGCCGACGAGGCCCGCGGCCCGCGCCTGGACGAGGACGTTGCCGAGGGCGGTGGCCTCGGCCGGGCCGGCGACCACGGGCAGCCCGGTGGCGTCCGCGGTCAGCCGGCAGAGCAGTTCGTTCCGGGCGCCGCCGCCCACCAGATGGATCCGCGCGATCTCGCGCCCCGCCAGCCCGGCGGCCAGCCGCAGCGTGCGCCGGTGGGCGAGGGCCAGGCTCTCCAGGACACAGCGGACCACTGCGCCCGGGTCCTCCGGGGCGGGCTGCCCGGTGCGGCGGCAGTACGCCCGGATCCGCTCCGGGACGTCGCCGGGGGCGAGGAACTCCGGTGCGTCCGGGTCGACGACCGCCGCGAACGGCTCCGCGCGCGCCGCCCGCGCCAGCAGCGGGCCCAGCTCGGCCGGCTCGCCCCGCGCGGCCCACACGCGACGGCACTCCTCCAGGAGCCACAGCCCCATGGTGTTGCGCAGATAGCGCACGGTGCCGTCGATCCCGCGCTCGTTCGTGAAGCCGGCCGCCCGGGACTCCTCGGTGAGCACCGGCGCGTCCAGCTCCAGACCGGCGAGCGACCACGTGCCGCAGGAGATGTAGGCCGAGTCCGGCGCCGTCGCCGGGACGGCGACGACGGCCGACGCGGTGTCGTGCGAGGCGACCGCCGTCACCGGCGTCCCGGCCGACAGACCGGTGGACTCCACGACGTACGGCAGGAGTTCGCCCAGCCGATCGCCGGGGGAGCGCAGCGGCGGCAGCAGACCGGCGTCGATGCCGAGCCGGCCGAGCAGCTCCGCGGACCAGCCGCCCGCGCGGACGTCGAAGAGCCCCGTCGTGGAGGCGTTCGTCTCCTCGGCGCCGACCGCCCCGGTCAGCCAGTGCACCATCAGGTCCGGCATGAGCAACAGCCGCCCCGCCGCCGCCAGTCGGGCGCTCCCGGCGGCCGAGGCGAGCTGGAAGACGGTGGTGAAGGGAAGGTGCTGGAGCCCGGTGATCCGGTACAGCTCCGTCGGGCCGGCCTTCGCCCACACGGCCTCCGCGGCGTGCTCCGTACGCGGGTCGCGGTAGTGGTGGGGCGGTCCGAGCAGCACCCCGTCCGCGTCGAGCAGCCCGTAGTCCACCGCCCAGGTGTCCACGCCGACGGAGGCGACGCCGCCCGCGCGGGCCGCCGCGCGCAGCCCGTCCAGGACGCCCCCGAAGAGGCCGAGGGCGTCCCAGTGCAGTCCGGACGGGAGCGGGACCGGGGTGTTGGGGAACCGGTGGGCCTCGGTGAGGCCGAGGCGTCCGTTCCCGACCCGGCCCAGCATCACCCGCCCGCTGGTGGCGCCGAGGTCCACCGCGGCGAAGACGTCCGAGGGGCGGCTCATCGGAGGAAGGCCGCGGCCACGCCCGCGTCCACCGGCACGTGCAGTCCGGTGGTGTGGCTCAGGTCGCCGCCGGTCAGCGCGAACACGGCGTTCGCCACGTGCTCGGGCAGCACCTCCCGCTTCAGCAGCGTCCGGCCCGCGTAGAACGCGCCGAGCTCCTCCTCCGCGATGCCGTAGGTGGCGGCCCGCTGGGCGCCCCAGCCGGCCGAGAAGATGCCCGAGCCGCGCACCACACCGTCCGGGTTCACCCCGTTGACGCGGATGCCGTGCTCGCCCAACTCGGCTGCCAACAGTCGGACTTGATGGGCCTGGTCGGCCTTGGTCGCGGAGTAGGCGATGTTGTTCGGGCCGGCGAAGACCGCGTTCTTGGAGGCGATGTACACGAGGTCGCCGCCCAGCGCCTGGGCGGTCATGATCCGGGCGGCCTCCCGGGAGACCAGGAACGAGCCCCGGGCCATGACGGCGTGCTGGACGTCCCAGTCCCGGGCCGTGGTGTCGAGCAGCGGCTTGGAGATGGAGATGCCCGCGTTGTTGACGACCAGGTCGACCCCGCCGAACGCGAGCACCGCCGACCGGAACGCGGCGGCGATCTCCTCCTCCGACGTGACGTCCACGGCGACGGCCACCGCCCGGTCGGGGCCGCCGAGTTCCTCGGCGACCGCCGCGGCGCTCTCCGCGTTCAGATCGGCGACCACCACACAGGCGCCCTCGGCGACGAGCCGGTGCGCGATGGCCCGGCCGATGCCGCTGCCCGCGCCCGTCACGAGCGCGACCCGGGTCGCCAGCGGCCGGGGCTTCGGCATCCGCCGCAGCTTGGCCTCCTCCAGGTCCCAGTACTCGATGCGGAACTTCTCCGACTCCTCGATCGGCGCGTACGAGGACACCGCCTCCGCGCCCCGCATGACGTTGATCGCGTTGACGTAGAACTCGCCGGCCACCCGTGCGGTCTGCTTGTCGCGGCCGAAGGAGAACATGCCCACGCCGGGCACGAGCACGATCGCCGGGTCCGCGCCCCGCATCGCGGGGGAGTCCTCGCCGGCGTGCCGCGCGTAGTAGGCCGCGTACTCCTCGCGGTACGCGGCGTGCAGCTCCCGCAGCCGGGCGACGGCCTCCGCGAGCGGTACGTCGGCCGGCAGGTCCAGGACGAGCGGCCGGACCTTGGTCCGCAGGAAGTGGTCCGGGCACGAGGTGCCGAGGGCGGCGAGCCTCGGGTGCTCCGCGCGGGCCAGGAAGTCGAGCACCGCCTCGGAGTCGGTGAAGTGGCCGACCTGCGGGTGGTCCTGGGAGGCGAGCCCCCGCACGTACGGGGCGAGCGCGGCGGCCCGCTCCCGCCGCTCGGCCGGGGGCAGCGCCGCGTACCCCTCGACGACCGGCCCGAAGGGCTCCGGGCGGCCCCGCTCGGCGAGGAACGCCTCGGCGGTCCGGATGACGAGGAGCGCGTTGCGCTCGCACTCCTCCGAGGTCGCGCCCCAGGCCGTGATGCCGTGACCGCCGAGGACGCAGCCGATCGCCCGCGGGTCGGCCTCCTTCACGGCGGCGATGTCCAGGCCCAGCTGGAAGCCGGGGCGGCGCCACGGCACCCACGCCACCGCGTCGCCGAAGCACTCCCGCGTCAGCTTCTCGCCGTCGGCGGCGCAGGCGAGGGCGATCCCCGCGTCCGGGTGGAGGTGGTCGACGTGGTCCGCGTCCACCAGGCCGTGCATGGCGGTGTCGATGGACGGGGCCGCGCCCCCCTTGCCGTACAGGCAGTGGTCGAAGGCGGCGACCATCTCGTCCTCGCGCTCGACACCCGGGTAGACGTCGGCGAGGGCGCGCAACCGGTCGAGGCGCAGCACCGCGAGCCCGTCCTCGGTGAGGGTGCCCAGGTCGCCGCCGGAGCCCTTCACCCACATCAGGGTGGTCTCCCCGCCGGTGACGGGGTCGGTGACCGTGCCCTTGGCGGAGGCGTTGCCGCCCGCGTAGTTGGTGGTGCGGGGATCGGAGCCGAGCCGGTGCGCGCGGGCCAGGAGGGCGAGGACCTCGGGGGGCGAGGTGGGGCGGGTGGTGGTCATGTCTGTCGGGTTCCTTACGGGGTGGGGGCGACGGGGCGGGGGACCGGGGCTAGGCGCCCCAGCCGGCCTGGCTGCCGCCGGCGCGTTCGGCGGCGATCCGCTCCTGCCGGCCGGAGCGGAGGTAGGCGGCGACCGGGTCCGGGTCGAGGCCCCGCTCCTCGCGCAGCGCGCGCAGCAGGGGCCGTACGTCGGTGTCGTACGCGTCCATGAGGACGGCGTTGGCGGCCAGCACGTCCCCGTCCCGCTGGGCGGCGGCGAGGGCGTCGGCGTCGACGAGCAGCGCCTTGGCGGTGGCCTCCTGGACGTTGCCCACCGAGCGGATCACCGCGGGGACCTTCGCCTCGATGTTGTGGCACTGGTCGAGCATGAAGGCGATGCCCGCCGCGGGCTCCAGGCCGCCGTTGCGGACGACCTCGTGCATGATTCGGAAGAGCTGGAAGGGGTCGGCGGCGCCGGCCATCAGGTCGTCGTCGGCGTAGAAGCGCGAGTTGAAGTCGAAGCCGCCGAGCCGTCCCTCCCGGAGCAGCAGGGCGACGATGAACTCGATGTTGGTGCCCGGGGCGTGGTGGCCGGTGTCCACGACGACCCGGGCCTTCGGGCCGAGCTTGAGGCAGTGGGCGTAGGCCGTGCCCCAGTCCGGGACGTCGGTGGTGTAGAAGGCGGGCTCGAAGAGCTTGTACTCCAGCAGCATCCGCTGGTCGTCGCCGAGCCGCGCGTACACCTCGGCGAGGGACTCCGCGAGTCGCTCCTGGCGGGCGGTGACGTCGTCCTGCCCGGGGTAGTTGGTGCCGTCCGCGAACCACAGCTTCAGATCGGCCGAGCCGGTCGCGTCCATGATGTCGACGCAGTCCAGCAGGTGCCGTACGGCCTTTCTGCGTACGGCCGGGTCCGGATGGCAGACGCTCCCCAGCCTGTAGGCGTCGTCCTGGAAGGTGTTCGAGTTGATCGCGCCCAGCTCGACGCCGCGCTCCTTCGCGTACGCGGCGAGGGCGGCGTAGTCGTCGACGCGGTCCCACGGGATGTGCAGGGACACCCGGGGGGCGACGCCGGTGTACGCGTGGACCTGGGCGGCGTCGTCGAGCTTCTCGTACGGGTCGCGGGGCACGCCCTGCTGCGCGAACACCTTGAACCGGGTCCCGGAGTTGCCGTAGCCCCAGGACGGCGTTTCGATCCGCTGGGCGGCGAGTGCGGCCTTCACGGCAGCGATGTCGGGCATGTCCACCTCGGAACCTTGAAATGAATCGATTCAGTACGGGGGGAAGCTAGCCATCACGGGTGGTGCAGTCAAGGCTCTTGACCGTACGAGGACTCACGCCCTAGCGTCCTGACCCACGGAAATGAAACATTTCAGTCGCAGGGGAGAGCGGAGGGCACACGTGCAGCGGGTCTGCTTCCTGCTGAAGGTCAGGGCCGGCCGGGTCGACGAGTACCGCGCCCGCCACGCCGACGTCTGGGCCGACATGCTCACGGCGCTCACCGCCGCCGGCTGGCACAACTACTCCCTCTTCCTGCGCGAGGACGGGCTGCTCGTCGGCTACCTGGAGACCCCGGACTTCGACCGGGCCCGCGCCGCGATGGAGGCCGCCGAGGTCAACGCCCGGTGGCAGGCCGAGATGGCGGAGTTCTTCGAGGAGCTCGACGGGGCGGCGCCCGACGCCGCGATGCGCCCGCTCACCGAGGTCTTCCATCTCGCCTGAGGGGGCCTCGTGCGAGGGGCCTGGTGCGAGGGGCCTCGTGCGAGGAGGTCTCGCACGAGGGGTCTCGTGTGAGGGGGCGGACCGGTGCGGCCGCTTAGGATGAAACGCGGGGCGGGACCCGCCCGGACGGGGCGGCAGGGGCAGGACGGACCAGGTGGGACGGATGACGGACACCGCGCGGACGACCGGGAACGGCGGGAGCACCGGACACGGCGGCGGGAGCCTCGTGCACGGCGGCGGCGCCGGGAGCGTCGGCATCAAGGACGTGGCGCGCGAGGCGGGGGTCTCCGTCGGCACCGTGTCCAACGTGATCAACCAGCCGGACCGGGTCTCGCCCGCGACGCTCCAGCACGTGCGCGGCGTCATCGCCCGCCTCGGCTACGTGCGCAGCGAGTCCGCCCGTCAGCTCCGGGCCGGCCGCAGCCGCATCATGGCGCTGCTCGTCCTCGACATGGGCAACCCCTTCTTCGTCGACATCGCCCGCGGCGCCGAGCGCACCGCCCGCGCCGCCGGCCTGGGCGTCATGGTCTGCAACAGCGACCAGGACGCCGGGAACGAGGCCGACTACCTCTCGCTCTTCGCCGAACAGCGCGTCCGGGGCGTCCTCGTCACACCCGCCGACCCCAGCGGGGCGAACCTGCGCGACTTCCGCCGCCACGGCATCCCGGCCGTGCTCGTCGACCGTGTGGCGGGCGACGGCGCCGGTTGCTCCGTCTCCGTCGACGACGTCGTCGGAGGGTCCCTCGCGATCCGCCATCTGACCGCCACGGGCCACCGCTCCTTCGCCTACGTCAGCGGACCGTCCCACCTCCAGCAGGTCCGCGACCGGCGCGAGGGCGCCCTTCTCGCGCTCGCCGAGGCCGGACTGCCCGCCGCGGCGCTCCAGGAGATCCCGGCCGACCGCCTCGACGTGGCCTCGGGCCGCGACGCGGGCTCCCGGCTGCTCGGCCTCCCCCACCGCCCGACCGCCGTCTTCTGCGCCAACGACCTGCTGGCCCTCGGCGTGCTCCAGTCGCTGTACGCGGCGGGCGTCCGCGTCCCGGAGGACATGGCCATCGTGGGCTACGACGACATCGAGTTCGCGGCGGCCGCGACCGTCCCCCTGACGTCCGTACGGCAGCCGGCCCTGACGCTCGGGGCCAGGGCCGCCGCACTGCTCCTGGAGGAGACCGGCGACGGGGCGGCCGACCACCGGCACGAGCACGTGGTGCTCCAGCCGGAACTGGTCGTCCGGCGCTCGACGCTCGCCGGGCGCTGACCCCGCCCCGTACGCGGCCACCCGCTCCGCGGAGTCCTCAGCGGACGCCGAGCAGGTGCTCCAGGGCCAGCTGGTCGAGGCGCTCGAACGCCATCGAGCGCGCCGCGGCCGCCTCGGGGTCGAACGTCTCGTACGCCGTCGGGTCGGCGAGCAGCCCCGCGAGGCCGTCGGCGGCCGTGGGCACGGCGAGCTCCGGCAGCCGGGAGGCGGCGAGCGCGTCCCGGACGTCGGCGTCGGCGCGGAAGGCGGCCGCGCGCTCCTTGAGGATCAGGTAGTTCCGCATGCAGTTCCGCGCGGACTCCCACACCCCGTCGAAGCCGTCCGTGCGCACCGGCTTGAAGTCGAAGTGGCGCGGCCCCTCGTACCCGGCCGTCTCCAGCAGGTCCACCAGCCAGAACGCCTGCCGCAGATCGCCCGCGCCGAATCGGAGGTCCTGGTCGTACTTGATGCCCGACTGGCCGTTGAGGTCGATGTGGAAGAGCTTCCCCGCCCACAGGGCCTGCGCGATGCCGTGCGGGAAGTTGAGGCCGGCCATCTGCTCGTGCCCGGTCTCCGGGTTCACGCCCACGAGCTCGGGGCGCTCCAGCCGCTCGATGAACGCGAGCGCGTGCCCGATGGTGGGCAGCAGGATGTCGCCGCGCGGCTCGTTCGGCTTGGGCTCGATCGCGAAGCGCAGGTCGTAGCCCTGCTCGGTGACGTACTGGCCGAGCAGGTCGAAAGCCTCCTTCATCCGGTCCAGCGCGACCCGGACGTCCTTCGCCGCGCCGGACTCGGCACCCTCCCGGCCGCCCCACGCGACGTAGACGCCGGCGCCCAGCTCGACGGCCAGGTCGATGTTGCGCAGGGTCTTGCGCAGGGCGAAGCGGCGCACGTCCCGGTCGTTGGCGGTGAACGCGCCGTCCTTGAAGACGGGGTGGGTGAAGAGGTTCGTCGTGGCCATCGGCACCGCGAGCCCGGTGCGGTCCAGGGCGGCCCGGAAGCGCTTCACGGCGGTGTCGCGTTCGGTCTCCGACGCGCCGAAGGGGATCAGGTCGTCGTCGTGGAAGGTGATGCCGTACGCGCCGAGCCCGGCGAGCCGCTCCACCGCCTCGACGGGGTCGAGGGCGGGGCGGGTGGCGTCGCCGAAGGGGTCACGGCCCTGCCAGCCGACCGTCCACAGGCCGAAGGTGAAACGGTCCTCGGGGGTGGGGGAGAAGCGCTCCGTCATGGTGTCTCCTTGCTACTGGCCACGGGATTTGTTTTCTGAGATAACTAATACGGTACGGGGGCGCTCGGCGCCAGACCCGACGACCGGAGAGAAGAGGTGAGGGCGTGCCCACGAGGCGCTCCGTCGTGATCGGCGTGGACAGCTCCACGCAGTCCACCAAGGCCGTCGCCGTCGACACGGACACCGGCCGGGTCCTCGCCGTGGGCCGCGCTCCGCACACCGTCACCGGCACCGGAGGCGCCCGCGAGACCGACCCCGAGGAGTGGTGGACCGCCCTGTGCGCGGCCGTCCGCACGGCCGTCCGCGAGTCGGGCGTCCCGCCCACCGCCGTCACCGGCATCGCCGTCGCCGGCCAACAGCACGGCCTCGTCGCCCTCGGCCCCGACCACCGCCCCCTGCGCCCCGCCCTGCTCTGGAACGACACCCGCTCCGCCCCCCAGGCCGCCGCCCTCACCACCGCCCTCGGTGGCCCCCGCTCCTGGCTCGCACGCACCGGCTCCGTCCCCGTCGCCTCCATGACCGCCGCCAAATGGCAGTGGTTCCGCGACCACGAGCCCCACCACGCCGACGCCACCACCGGCATCCGCCTCCCCCACGACCACCTCACCGAGCGCCTCACCGGCATCGCCGTCACCGACCCGGGCGACGCCTCGGGCACCTGCTGGTACGCGACCGGACGGGCCGGGGCGGGCGCCGGCGGCCCGCGCGGGGCGGGTGTGACGGGAGCCAACGGCCCGGGCGCAGCCGGCGTCGACGGCTCGGGCTTGGCGGGTGCCTACGGCCCGGGCCCTGCGGGTGCCTACGACCCGGACGTGCTCGACCTCATCGGTCTCGATCCGGCGCTGCTGCCGGTGGTCGCCCCCTCCGGGGCCACGCGCGTGGGTACGCTCACGGCGGCCGCCGCCGAGGCGCTCGGTCTGCCGCGTACCGTCGTCGTGGCCGCCGGAACCGGTGACAACATGGCCGCCGCCGTCGGCCTGGGCCTCGGCGGCGCCGGCCTGCTCGACCACCCGGTGGTGAGCCTCGGCACGTCCGGCACGGTGTTCGCCGCGACCCGGACCCGGCCCGCCGACGCCGGGCTGGCCGGCTTCGCCGCCACCGACGGCACCTACCTCCCGCTCGGCTGCACGCTCAACTGCACCCTCGCGGTGGACCGGTTCGCCACGCTGCTCGGCCTCGACCGGGAGGACGCGCGCCCCGGTGGGGGCGTCGTCGTCCTGCCGTATCTCGACGGCGAACGCACGCCCGACCTGCCGCACGCCGCCGGGCTCGTCACCGGTCTCCGCCACGGCACCGACCCCCGGGCGGTCCTCGGCGCGGCCTACGAGGGCGCGGTGTTCACGGTGCTGCGCGCCCTGGACGGACTGCTCGCCGCATGCGGCCTCGACCCGGCCGATCCGGCCGTACGGGACCGGCCCCTGCGCCTGATCGGCGGCGGCGCGCGCGGCCGGGCCTGGACCGAGACGGTCCGCCGCTTCTCCGGACGCCCGTTGGTCGTCCCCGCCGCCGGCGAACTCGTCGCCCTCGGCGCCGCCGCCCTCGCCGGCGCCGCCGTGACCGGCGCCGACCCCGTCGCCCTGGCCACCGCCTGGGGCACCGGCGCCGGCGAGGTCCTGCCGGCCGTCGCCCGCGACGACGCCGCCTGGCACCGCATCGCCGAGGTCCTCGCCGCCGCCGGACCGACCCTCCTCGGCGGCCCGGCCCCGGCGTGACGCGTTTCCCCTGGTACCGCTCCGGCGCGCGCACTACCCTGACGAAAACGACGGGGGAGACACAAGTGACCGCTCTGCTGATCCTGTTCGGGGTGCTCGTCGGCTTCGGCGCCCTGCTCATCACCACCCTGCTGCGCCGCGGCAGCAGCCGCACCGAAACGGCCGACGGCCTGCTCCAGGAGCAGCAGGCCCTCCGCCAGGCCCACCACGACCGCGTCTCGTTCAACGCCGCCGCCGTACACAACTCCGTACCCACCGCGAGCGACACCTACAGCCGCCGCCAGGGCCGCCCCTAGCGGGCCCTGGTAGTCCGAACGCCGCTGTCGGCCTGCCCCACACGGGCGGGTCTCGGGGCGTTCGCGGAGTGTTCGGCCGGAGGGGCGTGCTGTTGCGGAGATAGTGCGGCCATGACACGCACCTCCCTCCGTACGCGATCACGGGCCCGTAGGGGCACCCGCAGGGCGCTTCTGTGCGCCGCGCTGCTCGCGCTCACGGCTCAGACCACCGCTGTCGCACCGGCTCTCGCGGAAGGGCCGGGCGGCCATGGCGGGCGGGACTGCACGCGGACCGAGCGGCCGCTCGACGGCAAGGCCCGCCGGGTCCTGGAGATCACCCGGAAGGCCAAGAAGGACCTGCGGCTGAAGTCCGTGGAGCTGCGGGTGACGGTGGACGGCCGGGAGGTCGTCACGGACGCGCTCGGCGAGTCCATGACCGGCGTGCCGGCCGAGCCGGACATGAACTTCCGGGCCGGCTCCGTGGCCTTCGCCCACATCGGTACGGCCCTGCTTCAGCTGGTCCAGGAGCGGAAGGTCAGCCTCGACGACACCGTGGAGCGCTGGCTGCCCGACCTGCCCAAGGCCGACAAGATCACGCTGCGGATGCTGGCGACCAACACCACCGGCCTCCACGACTACGTCACCGACCCGGACTTCCTGGCCGAGCTGGTGGCCCACCCGTTCCGCGCGTGGACCCCGAAGGAGCTGGTCGCGTACCCGCTGCGCCACTCCTTCTGGTACGAGCCGGGCACCAGCTGGAGCTACTCGCACGCCAACTACGTGCTCCTGATCGCCGTCCTGGAGAAGATCACCGGCGTGCGGATCGACGAGTTCCTCAAGGAGCGGGTCTCGGGACCGCTGGGGCTGCGCCACACGCAGAACAACTTCACCCCCGACATCCCCCGCCCGGTCCTGCACGCGTTCACCTCCGACCGCGGGTTCTACGAGGAGTCCACCTTCTGGAACCCGTCGTGGACCACCGCGCCGGGCGCGGTCATCACCACCGACGTCTGCGACCTCGCCCGCTCCGCCGAGGGCATCGGCAGCGGCGAACTCCTCTCGCACCGCGCCTACCGCACCCTGCTGAACCCGGGCACGGTCGGCCTCGGCGGCGGCACCCGCACCTGCCCCGCCTCGATCTGCCTGAAGCAGACCCCGGCCAAGCACTTCGGCCTCGGCGTCATCGTCGTGAACGGCTGGGTGCTCCAGAACCCGTCCTTCTCGGGGTACGCGGCGATCCAGGCGTACCTGCCGTCGGACCGCCTCGCCATCGCGGTCTCGACCACGAAGACGGCGACGACGCCCGACGGGAACACGGCCGAGGTCGTCGCCCAGCGCATCGCGGCCGAACTCGCCCCCGGCGTCCCGCTGTCGATCGTCTGACGGCAGCCCGGGCCCGCGCGCCGAGGTCCGGGGCCTGACACCAGGCCCCGGACCTCGGCCCCGGACGTAAAGCCCCGGACGTCAGCTCCAGACGTCAGGTCCGGACCTCAGCCCCGGACCTCAGTCTCCGACCTCGGATTCCGACTCAGGCCCCGGCTCCGGCCGGGGCCTTCGCCGTGACCCGTCGCTGGTGGACGCGCAGGTGCAGGGTCGCCAGGTCGAGGAGGGGGGTCGCCACGCCGAGGGCGCGTGCCCGGTCCGTCAGGTCGCCGAAGAGGTGCTCGACCTCGGTGGGGCGTCCGGAGACGAGGTCGCGGTAGAGCGACGGCACCATCGGCGATCCGGACGCCGAGACCACCGCCAGGGTGGCCGCCCGCTCGGCCTCCGGTACGGGGTGCCCGGCCGCGCCGGCGACCGCGGCGGCCTCGGCCAGGACGGCGGGACCGAATTCGGGACCGCCCGGTACGTCGTACACGTCGCCGACCGTGCCGCGCATCAGGCTCGTCACGGCGCCGAACGTCGTGATGAACACCCACTTGTGCCACATCGCCGTGACGATCCGCTCCGGCACCGGCGCGTCGATGCCGGCCCCGGCGAGGACGGCGCGGATCTTCTCCACACGAGGGGAGCGCGTGCCGTCCTGCTCGCCGAACGCCAGATGGGCGAGGGGCGCGAGCCGCCGGATGTCCCCGGAGTCGTCGAGGGTGGTGACCACCTTGGCGACACCGCCGAGGACGGCCGGCGCGCCGAACCGGGTGTTGAGCGTGTCGATGTGGGCGAGCCCGTTGAGGAGGGGCACGACGGCCGTGTCCGGTCCGACGGCCGGTGCGACGTCCTCGATCGCCCGGTCGAGCCCGGTGGACTTCACCGAGAGCAGGACGAGGTCGTACGGGCCGGTCAGCTCCTCGGCGGTGACCAGGCGGGGTGTCAGCACCCACTCCTCGTCCCGGCCCACGACCCGCAGCCCGCGCTCGCGCAGCGCGGCCGCCCGGGCCGGCCGGACGAGGAAGGTGACGTCCTCCCCGGCGCGGGCGAGCAGTGCGCCGAAGTAGCCACCGGTGGCACCGGCGCCGACGACCAGGATCTTCATGACTGTGGACCTCTCGTGGAGCGCCCGGAGGGCGCGGTGGGGGTGATCAGGGGGCGGAGCAGCCGGTGCGGCCGGGCGAGCGCCGCCGTCACGGGGTCGGTCCCGGGGCCCGGCGGGGCGAGACCGGGACCGGGGGTGACCAGGACGTCCGCGACCGGGACGGTGGTACCGCAGGCGGTGCAGCGGCCGTCGGGGGTGAGCGGGGCCTCGTCGTCGGCGTGGCGGAAGACACGGCGCGGGCCGCCGTCGGCGGCGTAGAACTCCTCGCCCCAGGCGGTGAGCGCCCGGACGGCCGGCCAGAGGGCGACGCCCTTGGGCGTGAGCCCGTACACCTCGCGGCGGCCGGTGCCCGGCTCGGGGCGGCGCTCCATGACACCGGCCTCGGTGAGCGTGGTGAGCCGGTCGGTGAGGACGGCCCTGGGCACGGCCAGATGCGAGGCGAACTCGCCGAACCGGCGCACCCCGTAGAAGGCGTCACGCAGGATCAGCAGCGTCCAGCGCTCGCCGACGATCTCCATCGAGCGGGCGAGGGCGCAGGTCTGGCCGCGGTAGTCGCGCGGAAGCGTCATGGCCGGAGCGTAACCCACAACAGTTCGGTGACCGAACCGTTTTCACGGGAGCGAAAGGGGCGACTAGGCTCTCGCTCACCATGAACCAGCCCACGGAACCCAAGGCCGACAAGTCGGGAGTGCGCCGGCACAACCTGAGCCTCGTCCTGCGGACCGTCCACGAGGCGGGCGAGACGACCCGCGCGGCCGTCGCGGCCCGTGTCGGGCTCACCCGTCCGGCCGTCTCCTCCCTCGTCGAACAACTCCTCGACCTGGGCTTTCTCGTCGAGTCGGGGAAGACCTTCAGCGGGCAGGCGGGCCGACCCGGCACCGTACTGAAGCCGGCCGGCACCGGATCGGCCGGACTCGGCGTCGAGATCAACGTCGACTACGTGACCGTCTGCGTCGTCGACCTGACCGGCACCGACCGCGTCCGGCGCACCGAGCGCCTCGACAACCGCGCGGCCGCCGCCGACGTCCTCTCCCGGGCCGCCCGGATCGCCGCGGAGGCCCTCGACGAGGCCGACGGACTGGGGCTCGCCCCGGCGGGGGCCGGTCTGGCGCTGCCCGGGCTCGTCTCCGGCGGCACCGTCCGGCAGGCGCCCAACCTCGGCTGGAACGAGGTCGAGGCCGAACGCCTCTTCGGCGCGGCCCTCACCGCCCTGCGCCCCGGCACCGTGGGGCTCGCCCTCACCTCCGACAACGAGGCCAACATGGCGGCCCTCGCCGAGCTGTGGTCCGGCACCCTCGGCGACGTCCGCACCTTCCTGCACCTCACGGGCGAGATCGGCGTCGGCGGCGCGATCGTCGTCCACGGCGAACTCCTGCGCGGCGCCCACGGGTTCGCCGGCGAGATCGGGCACCTCGTGGTCGACGCCGACGGCCCCCGCTGCCGCTGCGGCTCCCGCGGCTGCCTGGAGCAGTACGCGGGGCAGGCGGCCCTCCTGGCCTCGGCCGGGGCGACCGGAGTCCCGGACCTCGTGCGCCGCGCCGAGAAGGCGGACCCGCGCGCCCTGGCCGCCCTCGGCGAGGCGGGCCGCATGCTCGGACGGGCCCTCGCGGGCGCCGTGAACCTCCTCGACCCCGAGGCCGTCGTCCTGGGCGGCATCTACCCCCGTCTGCTGCCCTGGCTCGCCCCCGCCCTCACGGACGAGCTCTCCACCCGCGTCGTCTCCGGCCTCTGGACCCCGGACTCCGGCCGGCTCCGCTCCGCCTCCGCCGCCACCGACGCCTCCCGCGGCGCGGCCGCCCTCGTCCTTCACGACGTCCTCGCCGACCCCCTGGCCTACGCCCCGCCGACGACCGGCTGACCCACCCGCCCTCCGCCGACGTCGGGCTGACCCGCCCGCCCTCCGCTTCCGGCGGCCGTACGCGGTCACCGCCCCCGGCGGCCGTACGTGGGTCACCGCCCCGGCAGCCGTACGGCGCTACGCGCCGCCGGCCTCCGGCACGTCCACGAACGGCCGGGTCAGGTGCGCGGTCGCCAGGACCGCTCCCCGGGCCGCGGCCCGCGCGAGCGACTCCTCGCGGGAGCGGCGGGCGGTGTCGGGGTCGCGTTCGTGGGCGTAGGCCACGGCCGGGTTCACGAGCTGTACGGCGTGGACGAGGAGGTCGCCGGTGACCAGCACGTCCCGGCCGCCCGGCTGTGCGACGAGCACGGACTGGTGGCCGGGCGTGTGCCCGGGCGTGGGCAGCAGGGTCAGTCCCCGCCGCAGCCGACGCACCCCCTCGATCTCGTCCAACTGCCCGCCGGCGCGCAGGGGTTCGACCACCCAGGACCACACCGGGTCGCGCCGGTCGAGGGCGGCGGTCTCGGCCCGCTGGACGACGTACCGGGCGCGCGGGAAGAACGGCCGCCGGTCCGCGTCCGTCGCCCAGCCCGTGTGGTCCTCGTGCAGATGCGTCAGGACCACGGTGTGCACGTCGTCGCGGTCGATCCCGGCCTCCGTGAGCAGCCCCGGCAGCCGGCCGGGTACGGGACACCAGGGCGCCCCGGGGCCGTCGGCGGGTCCCACTCCGGCGTCGACCAGGGTCCAGCCCCCGCCTCCGGGGTCGGCGACGGCGAAGCACCGGAAGTCCAGCCGCCAGCTGCCGTCCGGCCCGAACGCCCCGGGGTCCAGCGCGGCGGCCCGTTCCCAGTCCCCTGCGACCGCCCCGGGGAACGCCGCCCCCGCCGGCTCGAAGAACGCGCCGGTGGCGTCCACCAGCGCGGTGACGGGACCCCGCCGCGTGACACTCGTCCGTTCGGTCATGCCGCCGACTCTCCCACCGGACGGCACTTCGCGTGCCGGGGGCGGGAGGCGGGAGCGCTCTCATCCGGCTCTCACGCGGGCCTTATCCCGTCATCACACGCCGCCCCTAGCTTCGCGCTCATGTTCTTCACCTACCTCCGGCGCGAACTGCGCCGCCGCAGAAAGGCGGCGCTCGTCGTCGCCTCCGGGCTCGCGCTCGGCATCGCGCTGGTCATCGTCGTCAACTCCGTCTCCTCCGGCATGAGCCGGGCCCAGGGCAAGGTCCTGGAATCGCTGTACGGGCTCGGTACGGACCTGACGGTGACCAAGGCTCAGGAGCAGCCCGCGAGCGGTGGACAGGCGCAGCGGCCCCGGTTCGAGTTCCAGGGCAAGGGGGACGGGGAGGAGCAGAGCAGCGACCGGCTCATGGTGCAGGGCTTCCAGACCCTCGCGGACTCCACGGTCGCCACGGTCGCGAAGCAGCCCGGCGTCGACCGCGCGGTGGGCGGCCTGAGCCTCGTCAACCTGAAGATCAACGGCGAGTTCAAGCGCGGCGAGATCCAGCGCGGCGAGGGACAGCAGGCCCAGCCGGGCGGTCCCGGCGGGGGCGGCGGCTCCGGCCCGGGCGACTCCGTCACCGGCGGCGGCGCGGCCTTCGACGTCAACTCCTTCACGCTCTACGGCACCGACGTCACCGCCCCCGACCTCGGCCCCCTCACCACGTCCACGATCTCCAAGGGCCGTACGTTCAAGACCACCGAGACCGACGCGAAGGCCGTCGTCCTCGACAGTGCCTACGCCCAGCAGGAGGGCCTCGCCGTCGGCGGCGAACTCACCGTCAAGGGCGTGAAGTTCGAGATCATCGGCATCGCGACCGCCGACAGCGGCCAGTCCGCGGCCCAGGTCTACCTGCCGCTGAAGCAGGCCCAGACGCTCTCCTCCTCCGCCGCCAAGGTCACCACGATCTATGTGAAGGCCACCGACTCGACACGGATCGACGCGGTCAAGACCGCCATCCAGAAGAACGTCTCCGGCACCACCGTCACCACCTCGGCCGATCTCGCCCAGACGGTCTCCGGCTCCCTCGACACGGCCGCCGGCCTGGCGTCCGACGTCGGCACGTGGCTGTCGTACGCGGTGCTCCTCGCCGCGGTCCTGGTCGCGGGACTGCTGACCTCGTCCGCCGTCGGCCGGCGCGTCCGCGAGTTCGGCACGCTCAAGGCGCTCGGCTGGAAGAGCGGCCGCGTCACCCGCCAGGTCGTCGGCGAAGCCCTCGTCAACGGTGTCATCGGCGGCGCCCTCGGCATCGCGATCGGCCTCGCCGGCGCGTACGCCGTGACCGCCGTCAGCCCCACCCTCACCGCCGAACTCGGCGCGAGCACCGGCGGGTTCGGCGGCCGGGGCGGCGGCATGGCCTTGGGCGGCCCGGGCGGCGGAGCCCGTACCGCCGTCGGCAGGACCGTCGACATCGCCCTCACCGCCCCCGTGAGCGTCACCACCGTGGGTCTCGCCGTCCTCCTCGCCCTCGGCGGCGGCCTCGTCGCGGGCGCCTTCGGCGCCTGGCGCGCCTCGCGGCTGCGCCCCGCCGACGCGCTGCGCCGCGTCGAGTAGCCGACCGCCCCTGGGCGCGTCCGGCCCCGATCCGCCGGACCCGCCCGAACCCCCTCACGCACCACAGGAGTCGCACCATGTACGAACTCATCGGCGTCACCAAGCAGTACCGGCGGGGACAGGAGAGAGTCGACGCCCTCGCCGGGATCGACCTCACCCTGGAGCAGGGGGACCGGCTGGTCATCCAGGGCCCCACCGGCGGCGGCAAGTCGACGCTCCTGCAGATGCTCGGCGGCCTGGACCGTCCCACCTCCGGCCGGGTCCTGCTCGACGGCACCGACCTGGCCGGGCTCTCCGAGCGCCGGCTGACGGCCGTGCGCGGCGAGAACATCGGCTTCGTCTTCCAGAGCTTCAACCTCATCCCCACGCTCACCGCCCAGGAGAACGTGGAGACCGCGCTCGTCCCGCTCGGCGTCAAGGCCGCCGAGCGGCGGAGCCGGGCCGCCGAGGCGCTGGAGTCGGTGGGGCTCGGCGAACGCCTCGGGCATCTGCCCTCCGAGCTCTCCGGCGGCCAGCAGCAGCGCGTGGCGATCGCCCGCGCCCTCGTGAAGCGGCCCAAGGTGCTGCTCGCCGACGAGCCCACCGGCAATCTCGACGAGTCCATGCGCGACGAGATCGTCGACCTGCTGGAAGGGCTGTGGAAGGAACACGGGCTGACGTTCGTCATGGTCACCCACGACAGCGCCGTCGCCCGCCGCGCGCCCCGCCTGGCCACCATCCGCAAGGGCCGGATCACGATCAAGGAGAACCGCCCCGCCACCGTGACGGGACCTGCCGCCGGGTGAGACGCGGATCACCCCGCCCTGACCGTGTTCGGCAATGCCGAACGTCGTTACGGTGGCGGCGATGCCACCGGGCCGGGACCACGGGCCCGGTGGCGCACGCCGCGCGTCAGGAACCAGGAGCCGCCATGTTCACCTTCACGTCCCAGGACGGCGTCGTCATCCACGTCCACACCTGGCTTCCCGAGGGGGAGGCCCGCGGCGTCGTCCAGATCGCGCACGGCATGGGCGAGCACGCCGCCCGCTACGCCCACCTCGCCGGGCACCTCGCCGGACTCGGCTTCGCCGTCTACGCCGCCGACCACCGCGGCCACGGCCTCTCCATGCACGCGGGCCCCGGCCGCTTCGGCGAGAACGGCTGGAACCTCCTCGTCGAGGACATCGCCGCGCTCACCCGCATCGCGCGCGAGCGCCACCCCGGCGCACCCGTGGTCCTCGTGGGCCACAGCATGGGCTCGTTCGCGGCCCAGCAGTACCTGCTGGACCACGCCGCCCTCGTGGACGGCGTCGCGCTCTCCGGCACCACCGCCCTCGACGGCCTCCTCGCCGGACTCGTGGACGCCGCCCGGCGGGCCGCCGAGAACGGCCCCGACGCGGGCCACGCGGGGGGTGACGAGGCCGGCGGGGGCGGCGGGCTCTTCGACGCCTTCAACGCCGCCTTCGCGCCCAACCGCACGGAGGCGGACTGGCTCAGCCGCGACGAGAAGCAGGTCGACGCCTACCTCGCCGACCCGCTCTGCGGCTTCGGCGCCGACGGCCGCGGGATGGCCGACATGGGCGCCGCCGCCGCCCGGCTCGCCGCCCCCGAGGGCATCCCGGCGGACCTGCCGGTCTGCGTCCTAGTCGGCGACCACGACCCCCTCAACGCCCGGCTCACCCTCTCCGACCTGCTGGTCTCCCGGTACCGCCAGGCCGGCCTCGCCGACCTGACCTACCGCAGCTACGAGGGCGCCCGCCACGAGATCCTCAACGAGACCAACCGGGACGAGGTCGTCGCCGACCTCACCGCCTGGATCGAGCGCGTGGCGGGCTGAGCCCCGCCCGCCTACACCCGCACGCCGTGGCCGCGCAGAGAGGCGAGCGGGTCGACGTCCGAGCCGAAGTACGGCGTGGTCCGCACCTCGAAGTGCAGGTGCGGACCCGTCACCCGGCCCGTCGCCCCCGACCGCGCGATCCGCTGCCCGCCCGACACGCTCTGCCCCCGCGACACGTCGATCCGGGAGAGATGGGCGTACTGGGTGTAGCGGCCGTCCGGATGACGGATCACCACCTCGTAGCCGTACGAGCGGCCGTACCCGGCGGCCACCACCCGGCCGGGGCCGGCCGCGCGCACGGCCGTGCCCGTCGGCACCGCGAAGTCCTGCCCCGTGTGATAGCCCCTCGACCAGGAGCCGCGCTGCCCGTAGTACCCCGTGAGGACGTACGACGGGACCGGCGCCGTCCAGCCCCGCGAGGTGCCGGAAGGGGAGGCCGGCGCGGTGGGACCGGACGGCTTCGAGGGGGTCGCGGGCCGGCCCGTCCGCTGCTCGTACTTCCACGCGTGGGCGGTCCAGTACCAGTGGCCGCGGTACTGGTACCAGTACACGCGGTCCTGGGCGTCCCACCCCTGCCGTCCCCGGAAGACCGGCCGACCGGCGCGGCCCGTGCCCGCCGCGGCCTGCTGCCGTCCGCCCGCCGTCGCGCCCACGCGCTGCGCGTACGTCGCCTGGTGACCGGTCCAGCGCCACTCGCCGGCCGCGTTCCGGAACCAGTACCGGGAACCGTCCCAGCCGGCGTGCGCCGGGGCGGGTTCGGCGAGCGCCGTGCCCGTCCCCGCGCCCGCCAGGGCGACCGCGCCGACGGTCGCGACGACGGCGCGCCGCATCCCGTGCAGGGCCGCGCCGGCGGGCCGTCCGACCGTCTCCCGCCGGCGCGCGGCGTCCGCGCAGCCCGCACACCCGCACTCCGCGGGTATCTCCTCGGTGAACCCGGGCACGTCGAACCCGGGCACGTCGTCGGACGCGGGTGTGGTCCGTGCGGAGGTGGTGCCCGTGGGGGTGGTGCACATGGGGGTGTCCACGATCCTCGTCACTCCTGGTTCTGTGGGGCCGCGCCGCCCTGCCGGGTGTAGAAGGCCACGGTCAAGTCCTTGACCAGGGCCTGGCGTTCGAAGTCGTCGAGGTCGACGAGCCCGCGCGAGGTCAGCCGCGTCACGGTGTCGTCGACGGCGTCGATCACACCGGTCAGCACGGAGTCCCGGTGCCTTGCGTCGAGAACGGCGATCTGGCGCCGCCGCATCGCGGCGGCGACCTCGGGGGCGTACTCGACGCGGGTCGGCTGGGCGGAGAAGACGGCGATGCCGACGGCCCGGCACTCGGCCGCGAGCATGCGGGTGAGCGCGTCGCCGACCGCCTCCGCGTCCCGCAGGGTCGGCCCGTCGCCCCGGAAGGCGTCCGCGGGCAGCTGGGACACCACCCGTGCGACCGCCGCCTCCACCTGCTCGCGCAGATAGCCGAGATGGTCGTCGACGGCCAGCAGCGCGCGGGCGGTGTCCCGGACCGACCAGACGACCAGGACCACCACGCGCAGCGCGGAGCCCTCGGCGTCGACCACGGCGATCGGCTCGCTGCGCCAGTGCCGGAGCCGGACGTCCGTCCGGCGGCGCAGGACGAAGGGGCTGATCCAGACGAGGCCGGTGCGCCGCACGCTGCCCCGGTAGCGGCCGAAGAGCGACAGGACCCAGGCGGAGCCGGTCCGTCCGCGGGTGAGCCCGCCGAAGGACACGACGGCGACGACGACGCAGCCGGCCGCCGTGGCCCAGGCCCGGAGCGGCAGCTCCGCGCCGTGCGGCGGGAGGGCCGGCCGGAGGGCCGCGGCGATGCCGCCGAGCGCCGCGAGGCCGGTGAGGACGGCCCACCAGCCCGACACCGCGGGTCCCGGCCGCTCGACGAGGTCGGGTTCGGCGGGTGGTGGTCGGCGGGGGAGCGGGGGCGTCGGCTTCGCGGGCCTCGACCGGAAGAGGTCGTCCATCGGTATGCCGTCCGGCTGCCGTCGCACGCGGACGGGCAGGGGCCGCTTCAGTTGCTCGGTCATGGGGCCCTTCCGGCCGCACCAGAGGGAGGTGACGGCACGTCGGATGATCTTCACGCACCATCGTCACAGGGGTGAATGTCCGGAATGCCGCGACGAAAGTCCTGAATGTCCAGGACTTTGGTCCCTTGGCCAAGACTTCACGGCGGGCCGTTGTCAGTGGGTGCCCCTAACGTTTTCCCCATGACGACGACGACCTATCTGGAGCTGTCGCAGGACGGCGGCGGTGCCCACAAGTTCTACGAAGTGACCGTCGACGACCTGACGGTGTCGGTCCGTTACGGCCGCATCGGCGCGGACGGACAGACCCAGCGCTCAGCGTTCCCGACCGCGGCGAAGGCGCAGGCCGCGGCGGCGAGGAAGATAGGGGAGAAGGTCCGCAAGGGATACGCCCCGGCGGTCCGGGGGCAGCGCGCCGCACGCGCCGTGACACGCCGCGAGGTGACCTCCGCTCCCTCCACGGCCCGGGCCGTCGCCCCCGTCCTGTGGCGCTTCCGGACCGGCTCCGCGGCCTTCGGCATCCACATCGACGAGGAGCGCTGCTGGGTCGGCAACCAGGCGGGAGACGTCTTCACGCTCGACCACACCGGCGAGGTGCAGGCCCGCTTCAGCCTGCCGGACGGCGTCAAGTGCCTGGTCGCCGACGACTTCTGGATCTATGCGGGCTGCGACGACGGCAAGGTCTACGACCTGTCGTCCAAGCTCCCCTTCGCCGCCTACGACATCGCCACCGACGTCGACATCTTCTGGCTCGACATCCACGAGGGCGTCCTGAACGTCGCCGACCGGTCCGGCCGGCTCACCGTCATCGACCACGAGGACGAGCACCAGTGGGCACGCGGCGGCCTCGGGGAGCACGCCTGGATGGTCCGCGCCGACGGCGACGCCGTGTACTACGGGGACACGCGGGGCGTCGCCGCCCACGCGCCGGACGGCGGCGGGGAGCTGTGGCACACCGCCACCGAGGGCGGGGTCCTCTTCGGCTGGCAGGAGGACACGGCGGTCTACGCGGGCACGTCGCGCAAGAAGGTCCAGCGGCTCGCGAAGAAGGACGGCCGCGTCGAGGCCGTCTACGCCTGCGACAGCCCGGTGTACTCCTGCGCCACCTCGCCCGGCGGCCGGTTCGTCTTCGCGGCCGACTCGGCCTCGTCGGTCTACTGCTTCGCGGAGGACGGCACCCGGCTCTGGAAGCTCGGCACGGGCGGCGGCTCGGCGCTCTCCATGCAGTACCGCGACGAGCGGCTCTACCTGGTGACCACGGACGGCTCGCTGGTCTGCGTGGACGCGAGCGAGGCGGCGATCGAGGCCGCCAAGGGCGGCACGGTCCCCGTCGCCCGTGACATCAAACTGGCTGCCGCCCTGCCGGTGTACGAGCCGGCGACCACCGTCACCGCGGTGACCGCCGTCCACGACGCCCCGGCCGGCTCGATCGTCGTGGAGTGCGTGACCGAGTCGGGCAGGACCCGGGTGCGGGTCGTCTCCGAGGGTTACGACTCCGGGTGGAACGTGCAGTTCCCCCGGGCGATCCGGGAGCCCGGCGTGCGGTACGTGGTCGACGCCCTGCACCCCGCCGCGGGCGGCTTCTACCGCGTCCGCGGCGACATCCGGCGACTGCTGTGACGGGCGGCCACGGCCCGGGGGTCGGCGGCAGTGCCGGAAGCGGGGCCGGCGGTGGCACCGGTGGCGTCTTCGAGGCGGCCACGGGGGACGGCCCGCCGCCGGTCCCGGCCGATGCCGAGCAGCGCTCCCGGGAGATCCGTACCGCCCTCGACGGGCTGCTCCAGATCAGACGGCTGACGCACCGCCAGGGCGACGACCCCCGGGCCGCGCCCGCCGCGTGGGAACGACGGCAGCCCGTCCGCGCGGTGGCCCTGGCCCTGGAGAGCGGCGGCCTCACGCCCTCGTCCGTCGACGGTTCCGGGGCCCGGGTCGGCACCGGCTACCGGGTCACCGCCGGGAAGCGGCCCGGGACGGCCGTCGTGGAGTGGCTCGGCCCACCGGGCTCGGGCGCCGCCCAGGAGGAGTCGGCGGCACTCGGCTCGTGCGGACCGGCCCTGGCACGGCTCGGCTGGGAGGCCCTGCTCTACAAGGGACCGCGCGGGCGCCGCTTCCTCGAGGTGGAGCCGATGGAGGGCTGAACCGGCCGGAACCAGCGGGCTGAACCGGCCGGAGCCCGCGGGCGGGCACGGACGGGACCGTCGGGCGGGCACAGGCGGGACCGTCGGGCCGAGCCGGACGGCACCGGCCCCTGCCGGAGGTCAGGCGATCGAGGCGGACACGATCGCCGAGACGGCGATGTTGCAGGAGGCGGTCACCCACACCGCCGGGTGCGGCTGGGGGTCGACCAGCGTGGCACCCAGCTTGCCCGGCGTGACGAGGTCCACGACCAGGAAGGCCACCGCCATCATCACCAGGCCCAGCAGGCCGAACGCGGCCGTGGAGACGAGCCCCTTGCCGAAGTCGTCGTACGTCGTCCAGATCGACGTGAAGACGATCCCGCCGATGCCGAGGAGCGCCGAGCTGAGCAGCGTCGCGGCGTTGCGGTTGCGGTCCTCCCAGATCTGGCGCCCGAGCTTCCCCGGCGTCAGCACGTCCACCAGCACGATGCCGAGGATCAACAGGACCACGCCCAGGGCGCCGTAGGCGCCGGCCCGGCCGAGGCCGTTGAGGATGTCGCTCATGGGGTGCCGGCTCCGAAGGTCGCGATCGCGGGGGGATCGGTGGTCAAGGACCGGCAAAATGTAGCGCACGCGTCAACAGCCGCCGCCGGGGGGCCCGGGGGCGGGGGGGGGGGGGGCCGGGACGCAACCCCCGAGGGGGCGGCCCGGGAGAGGCCCCCGCGGGCGGTGGGTTGGGGGGCGGCCCCCCCGGGGGGGGGGGGCCCC